>DATKZS010000213.1:0-24096 GCA_035527835.1 bacterium | reverse complement strand
ATCCGTCCGGCCTGGACCACGACGGGGAGTGCGTCTGGGTGGCTGCGGCCAACTACCGCTCGTTCCTGGCGCAATCCCGCGTGATCTGCCTGGACCCGGAGAGCCTGGCCGAGGAATCGTCGTTCATGGTGGAGGACCATCTGGGCGCGCTCGCGGTGATGGGCGATCAGCTCGTGGGCCTGAACTGGGACGCTAAGGCTTTTTACCGGTTCGACAAGAAGGGCGCGTTTCTCGGCAAGGACCCGTCGCCCACGGGCCTCGCTTACCAGAACTGCCAGGGTCTCTCCGCCACCTCCATCCTCTGCTCCGGCTCGATCAAACAACAGGGCGTCTGGTCGGCCGCCGTTGACCTCCTCGTCTTTGACCCCTCCTCCACTTCCCATTGGCGCGCGGCCCGACGCACGCTCATCTCCGTGCCCTCCATGAACCTCGGCCGCGAAGCCTTCGCCGTTTCCGGTAACGCCTGGCTTTTCCTGCCCGAAGATTTTCCCGGGGCCAGGATCTACGCCTTCACGGGAATACAATCAAGCAACTGACTCCTTATAGAGATGTGTGCGGTCATGAAGAGCATTGATCCGCACGGAGACACAGAGAACACGGAGAAAAAATACAAAAATTACTCTCTGTGTTCTCTGTGTCTCTGCGCGAAATCACCCTCTTACCCGCTCAATGTCCTTGACTCGCGGGTTGCGCTCCGATGCCGGTGTGCGCTATGGTATTAGCTCACATTCGGGGTCATCAATTCCGGCACAGGGAGGAGACGATGAAGAACATCTTGGCGATCATGAACCCCAAGGCCATCGCCGTGGTCGGCGCGACCAACCGCCCCGGCAGCGTGGGCCTGCACGTTTTCAAGAACATCCTGAACGGCGGCTACCAGGGCGTGCTCTACCCGGTGAACCCCAAGGCCCGCTCCATCTCGGGCGTGCGCGCCTACCCGAGCCTCACCGCCGTGCCCGACGACGAGATTGACCTGGCCGTCATCATCGTGCCGGCGGAGGCGGTGGGTGCCGTGGTCGAGGAAGCCGCGGCGAAAAAGATCCGCGGGGTGATCGTGATCACGGCCGGCTTCAAGGAGGTCGGCGGCAAGGGAGTGGAGCTGGAGAACGGGCTCAAGGCCCTGGTGAAGAAGCACGACATCCGGATGGTCGGCCCCAACTGCCTCGGCGTCATCAACACCAACCCCGAGGTCCAGATGAACGCCAGCTTCGCCACCAAGATGCCCAAGCGCGGCAACATCGCGTTCGTCTCCCAGTCCGGCGCCCTGTGCACCGCGGTCCTGGATTACGCGGCCGGCAAGAACATCGGCTTCTCCAAGTTCATCTCGTTCGGCAACAAGGCCGACGTCTCCGAGACCGACCTGCTCCGCTACTTGAAGGACGACCCGGAAACCGACGTGATCCTGATGTACCTGGAAGACATCGAAAACGGCAAGGAGTTCATCGAGATCTGCCGCGAGATCACCTGGGACGCCAGGAAGCCCATGCTGGCCATCAAGTCCGGGACCAGCGCCGAGGGCGCTAGGGCCGCGTCGTCGCATACCGGCTCGCTCGCCGGCTCCGACGCGGCCTACGACGCCATCTTCTTCCAAAGCGGCGTGCAGCGCCTGGAGGGGGTCGAGGAGCTCTTCGACTGCGCCATGGCCTTTTCCACCCAGCCCATGCCCAAGGGCAACCAGATCGCCATCGTCACCAACGCCGGCGGGCCCGGCATCATGGCGACCGACGCGGCCATCCGCCACGGCCTCTCCCTGGCGCGGCTTTCCGAGGCCACCACCAAAAAGCTCAAGGAGGCCCTGCCGCCGACGGCCAACGTGCACAACCCGGTGGACGTGATCGGAGACGCCACCCACGAGCGCTACGAGGCCGCGCTCCGGGCCGTGCTGGAGGACGGCCAGGTGCACGGCGCCGTGGTCATCCTCTCCCCCCAGGCCATGACCGACATCCGCGAGACCGCCGAGATCGTGCCCCGCGTGGCCAAGGGCATTGACAAGCCCATCCTCTGCTCGTTCATGGGCATCGTGGACGTGTCCGAGGGCATCAAAATCCTCGAAGAGAACGGCATTCCCGACTTCAACTTTCCCGAGGAGGCCGTCCGCGCCATGGGCTCCATGGTCCGACTCGGCGAGCTTCTGCGCCTCGAACGCCGCGCCGTCCGCCGCGTCGCCGCCGACCGCGAGACCGCCGGAGGCATCATCAAAAGGAAGCTCGGCGACAACCCCAAATACATGATGCCGCAGAAGGAGGCCAACGAAATCCTCCAGTGCTACGGCTTCCCCCTGCTCCGCAGCCTCATCCTCAAGTCGCTCGGCGAGATCGGGCCGGCCGCCCAGGACATCGGGTTCCCGGTGGCCATGAAAATCCAGTCGCCCGACATCATCCACAAGTTCGACGCCGGCGGCGTCATGCTCAAAATCAATTCGGAGGAAGAAGCCAGGAAGGCCTACGACACCATCATCGCCAACGCCAAGAAGTACAAGGCCGACGCGGACATCACCGGCGTGCTCATGGAGCAGATGGCGCGGGGCGGGGTCGAGGTCATCCTCGGCTCGACGCGGGACCCGAAGTTCGGACCCATCTGCATGTTCGGGCTCGGCGGCACGTTCGTGGAGGTCTTGAAGGACGTGACCTTCCGCGTCGCGCCCATGTGGGAAGTGAGCGCCGAGATCATGATCCGATCCATCAAGGCTTACAGGGTGCTGCAGGGCGTCCGCGGCATGCCGCCCGCCGACGTGGAGGCCATCAAGGACTGCATCCTCCGCCTCTCCCAACTGGTCTCCGACCATCCCGAAATCGCCGAGCTCGACATCAACCCCCTCATCGTCTACGCCGAGGGCCAGGGCTGCGTGGTGGCCGATTCACGTATCTTGTTGACTAAAATTCCGCAACAATGACGAGAAGCCGAAGATACTCCGCGGGAGCGCGATCCAGAATGAGCGAGGCATATTGGAAAGCCACGCCGGGCTTGAAATGATAAGAAAAAGAAGCTCTGATAGATTGAAATTCGCAATTCGCCTGGCGCGGCGGCAAGATCAGAAGCAAATTTTAAGCCTCATCTCCCGGCAAAGACAAGCCGATGCAGCCCATGCGGTTCTCACTTACCATCGTTATTTCGACCTGAAGCAACGACCACAGGATCGGGTATTCGTTGCCTGCATGGGGAGAGAGATCATCGGGGTTTCGGGCTATTGGTATGATGAGTATGCGGACAGCGGAGTCTATTGGCTGGGCTGGACCTATGTTGACCCCAGTTGCCAGGGCCAAGGCATCGGCCAGAAACTACTTCACCGGGTGATCCAGGATTTGAAAAAGAAAAAAGCCCGGAAGCTTTACGTGGATTCTTCCAGCCGCCGCCTCTACCGCCAAGCGATTCGATTTTACCTGGCAAATGGGTTCAAGAAGGAAGGAGTGTTCAATGACTATTACCAAAAAGGCGAAGACCAGATTGTGCTCGGAAAGGAATTGGGCCAATGAAAAAGAATGATTGGAGAGGCTTTGGTTGGACGACCCGAGAACCTACTGATGATCGCAAAATAGGTTGACACGACCAAGCCCTGCGGCAAGGGTTGCTGGCCTGTCGTCGCACATCTTCTTGTCAGCCAATTATGCGATCATCAGTAAGCTTCCAGAACTCAAGAAAATCTTCGAGGAGATGTGGCGTTATTATGATTTGTATCTGGAAAAAGCGATGGATTTGCCATATTGGTCAACGGAAATGGACCTGGCGGGGAAAATGGCTATGGCCGCGTATCGCCTGGATTATCCGGCGGCGTTGGAATTTTATCCGGAAAAGTCCAAAGGCCGAGGAAGAGCGGATTTATGGCTTTTCTTTTCTCGCAGGAAAAATCTGGTTGTGGAAGCCAAGCGGGATGAGACTATTTCAATAAAATCTGAATCCGGCACAATATCTGGTAATGTTAAATGGTATTTGCGCGGCGCCGATAATCAGACTCGGAAATATTTAAAAATGCTTGAATCAAAACCTTCGTGGTATGCTTCAATCGTTTTTATTCAGATCTACATTCCTGTAACCGATATGGCGGGGGATTACGATAACATGGTTCAGAAACTATTGCGTAAATGTAAAGACATTGCAATGGACTATAAAAACAAAATTTCTTTTCTTGCATATTACTTTTTGGATAAAGACATAATCGAAAAAGAAGATTTTGAAGTATCGAATGCTTATTATCCCGGAGTCGTGATTTCAGGAAGAACTCGACCCATAACTCCGAAGTAACATCGGAGGGGAATGGCCTAGCAACCGGCAAGCCTTAAATCTGCCTTTGCCTCTCCCCTTAATCGACCGGGACTTGCGAATCCTTTATAAAACCTCTATTATTTTAATGTGAAGAAGGACGTTTATATTGAAACCACGGTGGTGAGTTACTTAACAGCCAGAACGAGCCGGAATACCATTATTGCCGGTCACCAGGAGGCCACCAGGAAACTTCGGCCCAAGCTCGCCGCTGAATATGGTGCTTTCGTTTCCGCGCTGGTTTACGAGGAGGCGCAAAGGGGCGACCCCCGCCAAGCCCGGATGAGGCTTGAGGCCATTAAATCTTTTCCCATGCTTGAGATTGACGACGAGGCGCGGGATCTGGCGCAAAGGATCATTGCGGAAAAGGGCGTTCCCAAGGAGTATCCGGAAGATGCCCTTCACGTGGCGGTGGCTGCCGTGAATGGAATCGAAGTCTTCATCACCTGGAATTTCGGCCACCTGATTAATCCATTCATCCGCTTTAAGATAAGACGGATCGTGGAAAATGCCGGATACCAATGCCCCGAGATCTGCTCGCCCGAGGAATTATTGGAGGATGAACCATGAAAGACCCCATCGTCGCCGAGGTGCGCAAGCACCGCATGGACCACACCCTTAAGTTCAAGGGGGACCTCGCGGCGATCTGCGCTGACCTGCGCGCCGTGCAGGAAGCCTCCGGGCATAATGTCGTCCGGTTACGCCCTAGAAAGCAAAAGCCCTTGCGATCTTCGCGCCGGAGTGACCGCAAGAGAGGACGAGAGAATTCTTAATCCTTGCCCCTGGAGATCAATCCGGCCTGGGCCGATGGCAGGTTGGAGCTGGAGACCAAGGGATACTGGAAACAGAGAACGATCTGGAATTGAAATTAGCCCATGGGTCAGCGGGTCTGGCCCAGCCCCTCCCCGCCCACTCCCCTCTCCATTAAATAGCGCCCGTTGTGAAACGCCGCTTTGGAGTGCGCGCGGCACGACGCCGCTTTCATTGGCGCTGCAACGCCGAGAGAGTGGGAATTAAACGCAGAGACGCAGAGGACGCAGAGAAAGAATTTTTATTTTCTCGGTGCCCTCTGCGTTTCCACGGCTTTATAGGACGCTTTTAGAACCTCAAGGCCAATGAAAGCGCGGTCGTGCCCGCGCACTCCAAAGCCGCGAGGCGGCCGCGCCGGGCTTGATGCAAACGGGGGAGGGGTGTGGCACAATCGGATGGGGAGGCGGATGGAATAATGGCTGGACGCGGACGCGGATTCAAGAAGGGAGACCGGGGTGCGAGGAAGCCGTCGGGCCGGGGCAAGGCGGGCCGCGGGAGCGGCGGTTTTGCCCGGTCCGGCAAAAAGGCCGGCGGCGCGGAGCCGGGCGGTTACTCGGGCGGCGTTTATCGGGGCCGGAGGCCGGTCGGTACGCGCGGGCGGGTGCGGAGTGACGCGGGGCTGAAGATCACGGGGACGCTGGAGGGCCACGCGCGGGGCTTCGGGTTCGTGCGGCCGGACCAGGAAGGCATGGCGGATGTTTTCATCCCGGCCTCCTACATGGGCGGCGCTCTGCACGGCGACCGGGTGGAGGCGCTGGCGCACGCGGAGGGCCGGGGCGGCAAGGGCTGGGGCGAGATCGTCAAGGTGGTCGAGCGCAGCGCGTCTCCGATCGTGGGTTACTTCAACGGCCAGATGGTGGTGCCGCGCGACGCCCGTATTGGCGCCTGGCTCAAGGTGCACCCGGCGGACGCGGGGGACGCGGCGGCGGGCGAGATGGTGCTGGCCCAGGTGGTGAAGACCGGGCCGCACGGGGTGCAGGGCCGGATCGTTGAGGTGTTGGGGCCAAGCGACGAGCCGGGGATCGAGTCCAGGATCGCGCTGCGCGCGCACGGCTTCGAGGAAGAGCATTCGGCGGAGGCCGGGGAGGAGGCGGGGTCGGCGCCGCAGAAGGTCACGGCCGCCGACCGGGCCGGGCGGGAGGACCTGCGCAATCTGTTCACCATCACCATTGACCCGGAGACCGCGCGGGACTTTGACGACGCCGTGTCCATCGAGCGCACGGACGGCGGCTATCGCCTGTGGGTGTCCATCGCCGACGTGTCGCATTACGTAAAGCGCGGCGGGGCGATTGACGCGGAGGCGTACGAGCGCGCGACCAGCGTTTATTTCCCGGACCGGGCCATCCACATGCTTCCGTCGGAGCTGTCGGCGGGAATATGCTCGCTCAAGCCCGGGGTGGACCGGCTGGCCATGACGGTGGAGATGAATTTTGATGGGCGGGGCCGGAGGCTGGAATCGCGGATGTACGGCTCGGTGATCAACAGCGACCACCGGCTCTCTTATGACCAGGTCGAGGAGATGGAGCACGACTCCGGGCTCCGGGAGCGGCCGCCCGGAGCGTGGCCGGCGATCCAGATCATGCGCGAGCTCGCCCTGCTTCGGCGCGAGCGGCGCGCCGAGCGGGGAGCGATTGACCTGGACGTGCCCGAGCCGGTGGTGGTCCTCGATCCCGACGGCGAGGTGAGCGCCATCCTGCGGAGCGAGCAGACCTGGAGCCACAAGCTGATCGAGGAGTTCATGCTCGCGGCCAACGAGACGGTGGCCTCGTTCCTCACCGAGCGCGGCCAGCCCATGGTCTACCGCATCCACGAGCCGCCGGCGCCTCCGGCGGTCACGGCGCTGGCCGAGATGCTGGCGCCGCTCGGGTTCCGGCTCCTGGAGAAAGGCGCGGAGCCGGAGCACATCCGGCCGCGCGATTACCAGCTCGTGATCAATAAGGCCCGGGGCACGCCTTACGAGATGATGGTGAAGGTGATGTGTCTGCGCTCGATGATGCAGGCCGAGTACAGCGCGGAGCTGCGCGGGCACTTCGGGCTGGCCGCGGACCGCTACTGCCATTTCACCTCGCCCATCCGGCGCTACCCGGACCTGATCGTGCACCGCATCCTCAAGCAGTTCCTCTCCATGGGCGGCACGGGCTTTCAACCCGGGTCCAGCGATATCGCCGCCACGAGCAGACGCAAGGGGAGCGGGGCCACGGGTCATAAACCCGTGGAACCATCGGGTGGCGGTTCGTTAAAAGGGGCCGCGGCGCACTGCTCGGAGCGGGAGCGGGCGGCCCAGGACGCGGAGCGGGAGATGGTTGACTACTACCGCGCGCGCTGGATGGCGCGGCACCTGGGCGAGGGGTTCGGGGGGGTGATCAGCGGGGTCGCGGCGTTCGGGCTGTTCGTGGAGCTGGACCAGGCTTTTGTTGAAGGCATGGTCCCGGCGGACACGCTCGACCCGGACCTGGAGTTCCACGAAAAGGAGATGGCGGTGCGCGGCGGACACTCGGGCCTCGAGTTCCGCATCGGCGACCGCGTCCGGGTGCAGGCGGTGGCGGTGGACCTGGAACAGAGGAAAATTTCCTTCCGGCTGCTGGAGAAGGGGTGAATTCTTTTTAGAGGGAGTTTCGCACCGAGGCACAGAGAACACAGCGCGGCTCAAGGCCGCAACCAAAGAGTTTATTAACAAGGATATTCAGGATGTCAAGGATAAGATTTTTTTATCCTGAATATCCTTTACATCCTTGTTCATTCATTCTTTCAGCCAGTCGGTCATGATTTAGCGAAAAGCGCAAAGATATTTATGCATCTTGCATGTTAGCGGTACAGAGAGAAGAAAATTATTCTCTTCTGGCTCCGTGTTCTCCGTGCCTCTGTGTGAAACCCCGCCTTGAAAATTAAATTCACTGCGGCCCGGGACGGAGGCGGTCAATGATGCGCTCGATGACGTCTTTGTGGTCCGGGCCGGCGGAGTTTTTGGCGGGGTTGAAGATGAGGAAGACGGTGATGGCGGCGAGCAGGGCGATGGCGAGGAGGATGAGTCGCCACGTCCATTTCATGATGGCCTCTCCGAGCTCGATGGGCTCGGGCCGATCCGGCGCGGGCTGGTCCGCCGCCGGCTTTTGAGCGGCGGAGGCCCCCGAGCCGGCGCCGGTTTTGCCGAGCACTCGCGCGGACTTGACCGGCTTCTTGCCGTCCGGCCCGCGCGCCCCCGACACCCTGGTTTTGGCCTGGACCTCGGAGAGCTCCGATTTTTTCACGCCCGGGCCGGAGCGCTCGCGGATGCGGATCTTTTTCATGGAGTCCGCGTCCCGGCCGGAGGCCGATGCCGGCGTGGGCTCGCGGTCCTGGCCGGTGATCTCGCGGACCCACGCGGCCAGCTCGCGCCGCTGCTCTTCCCGGCTCGCGTTGCCGATCACGCGGTCGAGCATTCGCGCGAGCTCTTCCGCGTCGGCCGGCCGGCGGGCCGGCTTTTTGCGGAGACACAGGTGCGCGATCTTCTGGAGGCGGCGGGGGACGGAGGGGTTGAGCGAGCGGACGCGCGGCTCGGTCTCGAGGCGGACCTTCTTGGCCAGCGCGCCCTCCCCGTCGGCCTTCCACGGCTTTTGTCCGGTGAGGATTTCGAACAGGACCACCCCGAGTGAGAAGAGGTCGGTGGCGGGCGCGATCTCTTCGCCGAGGAACTGCTCGGGGGCCATGTAGTTGGGGGTTCCGAGGAAGGCGCCGGTTTTGGTGAGGTCCGAGTCCATCTCGCGGACGATGCCGAAGTCCATGAGCTTGACCTCGCCCTGGTTGGAGACCATGACGTTGCCGGGCTTGACGTCGCGGTGGATGAGCCCGCGGGCGTGGGCATAGGCGAGCGCGCGGGCCACTTCCCGGATGACGATGGCGGCGATGCGGGGCGGGACCATCGTGGACCTGGCGAGCAGGCTTTTCAGATCGAAGCCTTCCACGTACTCCATGACGATGAAGAGCGAGTCCTCCCGAGGCTCGCCGAAATTATAGACCTGGACGATGTTCTCGTGGATCAGGGACGCGGCGGTGCGGGCCTCGCGTTTGAAGCGCTCGACCAGCTCGGGGCTCGCGGCGATGGCGGGCTTGATCTCCTTGATGGCGACCATGCGGCCCAGTGAGAGCTGGCGGGCCTTGTAGACCTGGGCCATTCCTCCCCGTCCGATGTCGTCCAGGATCTCGTAGGTGTCCTTGATGGTCTTGCTGGCCGGGGCCATGCTGGGCTTTATTCTCTGATCTCCACGATCAGGGTGGTGATGTTGTCCTGGCCCCCGGCTTCGAGGGCGAGCCGGATGAGCTCCTTGACCGAGGCTTCGAGGTCCTTTCCCCGCATGACCTGCTTGATGGTCTCATCATCCACCATGTTGGTGAGCCCGTCGCTGCAGAGCATGAAGCGGTCTCCGGGCTGGTACTCGCGGCGGTCGAGGTCCACGATCAGCTCGCGGTCGTGGCCGAGCGAGCGGGTGATGATGTTCTTGAGGGGATGGACCCTGGCCTCTTCCTCGGAGAGCACGCCGGCGTCCACCTGCTCCTGGACCCAGGAGTGGTCGCGCGAGATTTGCAAGAGGTCGCCGTTGCGCATCAGATAGAGGCGGGAGTCGCCGACGTGGGCGATGTTGGCCACCACGTGATCGAGCTGGATGGCGGTTACCGTGGTCCCCATTCCGCGCAGGGTCGAGTCCTCCATGGCCTTCTTGAAGAGCATTTCGTTGGTGAGGAGCAGGGCGCTCTTTAGTCGGATCTGGGCGGGGGTGCGGCCGGAGGCGGCGCTCAAGGGCTGGGTGGATTCCTGCTTGCCTTCCTGGCGGAGGATCTCGGCCTTGATCTGGGCCACGGCGCGCGAGCTGGCGTAGCCTCCTCCCTGGTGGCCGCCCATTCCGTCGGCCACGATGTAGAGCTTGAGCTCTTCGTCCAGCAGGAACGAGTCTTCATTGGCCGCCCTTACTTTGCCCACGTCGGTGGCGCCAAAGGCCTTAACTTCCATTATCCGTTTCTCCCCCGTCCGGGACCGCTCACGTCCATCTCGGCGATGAGCAGGGCGGGCGATCCCGAATCCCCTGAAAATTTTATTTTGTCCGCGACAGCCTCGATCCTGGGCAGCGTCTCCTTGAGCGTGCCCGCGATGGTAATGCCGGTCACCGGCCCGCCTTTGTGTCCCTTCCTGATCCGGTAGCCGAGCGCGCCCATGGAGAACTCTCCGGCCACGGCGTCGGCCGTGTGCAGTCCCATCAGCTCCACCACCAAGAGCCCGTTCTCGACCTGGCCGATCAGGTCCCCCTCGCTTGCGGTCCCCGGCAGCAGCACCCAGTTGGTGGTGTCCACCACCGGCGGGATGAAATACGTGGGCCGCAGGCCGTTGCCGGTGGAACCCGTTCCCGCCATCCTGCCATAATACGTGTCGTAAAGAAAATTTTCCAGCACGCCCCGGCGGACCGCGGTGACCGTGCGCGAGGCCGTGCCCTCGTCGTCAAACGGGAACGCGCCCGGCCCCTCGGCCATCAGAGCGTCGTCAACAATGGTGACGGCCGCGCCCGCGATCTTTTGCCCTTGTTTGCCTTCGAGCCAGGAGCGGTGATTGGCCACGGCGTCTCCGCACGCCGCCGGCGCCAGCACCGAGATCAGGCCGCACGCCGCCTCCGCGGACAAGACCACCTGATACTTCCCGGCGCGGACCGGCCGCGCTCCGAGCAGGCCCACGGCCTGCTCCGCCGCCTTGCGCCCCGCCACGGCCACGTCAAGTTTATCATAGTAGTGGGCCGTTTCAAGTTCCGACGCCGCCTGCGCGCCGCCCTTGTCCTCGGCCATCACCTCGGCGGAGGCGGAAACCAGGGTGACCGCGGAGCGCGCCTCAACGCCTTCCGAATTGGCCACCCAGACCTCGCCCCTCAACTCTTCATATTCCGCGCCGCGAACGGTTTTCACCCGCCGGTCATAAGCCAATGCGCTCGATTCGATGAGCCTGGCCCGCGCCACCTTCTTGGCGAGGGGAACGCGGTCGAGTGACGGGTCCATGATGTCGAGCTCCGGCCAGCCCCGCTCGGGAGGGGCCACGAAGCCGGGCGCGCGGCTGTCCGGCATCAGCGCCGCCGCGGCCATGGCCCGGTCCACCGCGTCCCGCACCGCTGCCGCGGTGAACTCATTGGTGTAGCTGAACCCGACCCGGCCCCTGACCAGCGCCCGCACCGCCGCGCCCATCACCCGGGCCGAGATCAGCGACTCGACCTCCCCCTCCCTGGACTCGATCGCCAGCCGCCGCTCCTCGTCCAGGTAAATCTCCCACGCCCCGATCTCCCGGCGCTTCTTCACGGCCCGGATAAAAATCTCGAGCGCGTCCTCCGGCCGCTCCGGGGCGCGGGACCGCGCGGGCGATTTTACATGATGTCCGGCAGGGGATGATCTAACGGAATTTTTCTTTCGAACTACCATGACCTGATTTGCCTTGGCGCAATGGCCGCCGGTTCGGGCGGTGGTTGATGTTGGTGGAGGGGACACTCTTGTCCCCTGCTCCAGGGCCGACAGGAGTGTCGGCCCCACCTATATTGGCCGCACAACTTTTACAGAGATCAATAATTGATAATCGGTCTCCGATTCCCGGGAATGCATTCCCGGGCTATTTTCGATTGTCCATCCGGGACTTGTCAACCGCGGTGCAACCGGTTTGTAACCGGTGGATCCTTTTTCCCTGGATCAGCTCGCCCTTCCCTCCCGCCTCTTAACGCCTGACTTGTTCTTTTGCGGCCCTTCCTTTTTCCCGGCGAGGTCGAGCAGTTCCCGGGCGTGCGCCCTGGTGGTCTCGGTGATGGCCAAGCCGCCGAGCATGCGCGCCAGCTCCTCCACCCGCTCAACGTCGGAAAGCGTCCTTGCCTCGACCCAAGTGCGGCCGCGCTCCTGGATCTTCGTGACGCGCACGTGGCTCATGGCGAGCGCGGCGATCTGGGGCAGGTGGGTCACGCACAGGGTCTGGTGCGTCCCCGCGAGCCGCCGCATCCTGCGGCCCACCGCCTCGGCCACCGCGCCGCCGATGCCGGCGTCAACCTCGTCCATCACCAGGCACGGAACGTCGGCCTCCGCGGACGGCATCACCCGAAGCGCCAGCATGATCCGCGACAGCTCGCCGCCCGAAGCGATCTTGGAGAGCGGCTTCAGGTCCTCCCCCGGGTTCGGGGAGAGGAAAAAGGCCACGCGGTCGGCGCCGTGCGGCCCGAGCTCGCCCTCGCCGCCGCCTTCAGGCTCCACCCGCGCCTCGAAGCGCGTCTGGTCCATGCCCAGGCTCTTAAGCTCTTGCTCCACCCGGCGCCTGAGCTCCTTGCCCGCCTTGACCCGCGCCTTTCTGAGCTCGCCGGCGATCACGCGGGCCTCCTTCTCCCGGGCCTCGACCCGCGCCGCCAGCTCGTTCAGCAACTCCTCCCGCCGGCCCAGCCGGTCAAGCTCGTCGCGGGCATCCTGGGCGGCCCGCAGCACGTCGGCGATGGTCTGGCCGTACTTGCGCTTCAGCTCCTTGATGTCGTGCAGCCGGTCCTCCACCTGCTGCAGGCGCGCGGGGTCGGCCTCGATCCGGTCCGTGTAGCTCGCCAGGCCGCGCGCCACTTCCTCCAACACCGCCACCGCCTGCTCGACCTCGCCGGCCTGAGTGGAGAGCCACGGGTCGTGCGCGCCCGCCTCGCGCAGTTTTTCCGTGAGCTCGCGCAAGCCGCCCAGGGCGCAGGCGTCGGACTCGTATAAGTAGTCCGCCCCGAAGCGGCTCGCGCCCTTTAACAGCTCCGCGTGCTTCAGGATCTCGCGCTCGCGCCCGAGCTCGTCGTCCTCATCGGGCGTCAGGTTCGCGGACTCGATCTCGCGGAGGCGATAGCGGAGCAGGTCCTCCCGCTCGCGCTTTTTTTTCTCGTCCAGGTCAAGCGCGCCCAGCTCGTCCCTGGCCTCTTTCCATTGCGCATAGGCGGCGTGATAGCGCTCCCGCACGGGGGCGATTTCCGGGGCGGCGTCGAGCAGGCCGCGGTGCTGGTCCTCGTTGAGCAGCGTCTGGTACTCGTGCTGGCCGTAGATGTCCACCAGGCGGCGGCCGAGCTCGAAGAGGCGGCCCAGGCTCTCCATCTTGCCCGCGATCCAGACGCGGTTCTTGCCACCGCGCGAGATGATGCGCCGGACCACCACCTCGTCCTCGTCAGCACCCTCGTCCATCAGACCGGCGGCGGCCAGGAACTCGCGCGCCGCCGGAGCGTCGGCGAGTCCGAAGATGGCCTCCACCTCGGCGGCCTCGGCGCCGGTCTTGATGAGCTCGGCGGACGCGCGTCCGCCCAGGACCAGGCTGAGCGCGTCCACCAGAATGGACTTGCCCGCGCCGGTCTCGCCGGTGAGCACGGTAAAGCCCAAGCCGAGCTCAAGCTCCAGGGATTCGATGATGGCCAGGTTCTTGATCCGGAGGGCGGCGAGCATCTACCTTTCTCCCCAGCGGAGCTTGGTGCGCAGGATCTCGTAATAGTTCATGGCGGGCGAGCACACGAGCTTGACCCCGCGGGCCGCCGCGCTGATCTCGACCTTCTGCCCGGCTTCAAGCGGCCACGACTTCTGGGCGTCGGGCGAGACGTGCACGGTCTTGACGTCGCCGTCCGCCAGGGTGACGGTGACGGTGGAGCCGGCGGGGATGACCAGGGGCCGCGAGGTCAGGGTGTGGGGGCAGATGGGGGTGATGGTGATGCACTGCAGCGCCGGGTGCATGATGGGCCCGCCGGCGGCCATGTTGTAAGCGGTGCTGCCGGTGGGGGTGCAGACCAGGAGCCCGTCGGCGCGGAAGGACGTGACGAACACTCCGTCAATCCAGGTGTCCAGGATGACGACGCGCGGCATGCCCGCGCAGGTGATGGCGACCTCGTTCAAGGCCCGGAAGCCCTGGCTCCCGCCGTTATGGATGATGCGGCCGGTGAGCGCCATCCTTTCCATGACCCGGGCCCGGCCGGCCAGGGCATCGTCCAGAGCGCCGAACAGTTCCTCCGGCCGCACCTCCGTCAAAAACCCGAGCCCGCCCAGCTTCACGCCCAGCACCGGGATGTCCGCCTCCAAAAGCTGCGCCGCCCGGAGCAGCGTGCCGTCGCCTCCCAGCACCACCGCCAGGTCCAGGTCATGAGACCACTTTTGCTCATCGCAGGACTCCGTCCCCGCGATCGGCTCCTGCGCGGCCAGCATGCACGCCGCCGCTCCCAGCTCCTTGAGCCGGTCCACCACCCTTTGCGCCAGCTCCCGGGCCTCCGCCGAGCCTTCGCGATATATCAGGCCGACCCGCATCCGGTCTCCAATCAACAATGAATTGCGACTTCAGGCGCCGGGCCGTTGCCGCCCGCGCCTGTTTCAGTATTACATGATTCTCCGGCGCACTCCAAATCAAACGCCTGCCTTTTGAGGGCTGCCGCTTTTCATGTTACCTTACAATCCATCTTATTTTTTCCCGGCGATAATTCGTCCGGAATGATGGAAAGAGAGCACATGGAAGAACCGGTAGACAGCGGGGCGCCGAAGCCCGGAGAGGGCCGCCCCCGGAAGAAAAAATGGACCAAGAGACTTGAGCGCAAGCTGATCCTGACCCTGCTGCCGCCGCTCGCGCACCAGTGGATGGCGTGGTTCGACCGCACCGCGCTCATGAACAACGAGAAGCTGCTCACCCTGATCAACGCGGACGAGCTGCTCGCGCGCGTGTCGAGCCGTAACCAGCCCTCCATCCTGGCCGTCTGGCACAACCGCCTCATGTTCGGGCCCACCGCCTATCAGTACCGCCAGGGCGCGGGCGCGGTGATCATGGTGTCGCGTAGCTTTGACGGCGACATCATCTCCGCCACCATGAGCCGTTTCAAGAACCTGCGCGCGGTCCGCGGCTCGTCGTCCCAAAAGGGCCGCGACAAGGGAGGCCAGGAGGCGCTGGAAGAGCTGATCGAGTACGGCCAAAAGGGCTATGACCTGGTTATCACCCCCGACGGCCCGCAGGGGCCGGTGTACCAGGCCAAGCGCGGCATCATTGACCTGGCCAAGGCCACCGGCTTCCCCATCTTCTGCGTCGGCCCCAACGCCGACCGCTGCATCACCGCCAAGAGCTGGGACCAGACCAAGATCCCGTTCCCTTACGCCCGCTTCGTCTACCGCGCGTCCGATTCCATCTACGTGCCGGCGGACGCGGACGAGGCCGTGATCGAACAAAAGCGCGCGGAAGTGGAAAGGGTGCTTATCGAGCTCACCGAGTTCGCTGATCATTTCTTCGATAAGCCGACTTCATAGGTCTACCCGGCGGGATAAGGACTTTTTTTCTCGCAAAGGCGCAAAGGCGCGAAGAAGAAATCCGGTCCCGGTTCTTTGTGAGCTTTGCGCCTTTGCGTGAAAAAATCCATGGCCATGTCACTGGTTCTCAATGATTCTGATCGGAGGACTTGTTATGCCGCGGTTTTCAATCCGGATTGACGCGGAAAAATGCACGCGCTGCGGCCTGTGCGTCAAGGACTGCGTGAGCGGATGCATCCAATTGGAAAATGACGCGCCCGTGCCCCGCCACCCCGAGTGGTGCAACCTGTGCTCGCACTGCGTGGCCGTGTGTCCGGCGGGCGCGGTGGAGCACGGTGGCCTCTCCGGCCAGGGCACGCGTCCCATCGAGCGGAAGCGGCTCGACCCCGAGTGCTATCGCGAGATCGCGCTCACGCGGCGCAGCGTGCGGCATTACAAGGACGAGCCGGTGGATCGCGAATTGATCGCGGAGATCCTGGACCTGGCCGCGTACTCGCCCACGGCCTCCAACACCATGGACGTGGGCTACACCGTGATCACCGACCGCGAGGCGATCGCGCGGACCGCGGCGTCCGTGTTCCGGACCAGCTTGAAGCTCCGGGCCGCGCTCGACAAGCCGTGGGGCAAGGCCCTGTTCTGGATCATCAACCGCGCGAACCCGACCGGCAACCTGGGCCTTTACCTCGAGCGCCTCGACATGTATAAATCCTGGACCGAGTCCGGACGCGACCTGGTCCTCCATCACGCCCCCGCCCTCATCCTGATCCACGGCCCGAAAAAAGGCAGGTTCGTCCGCGAAAACTGCGCCATCGCCTCGACCAACATCATCAATTACGCCCACGCCAAGGGCCTCGGCACCTGTTACATCGGGTTCATGAGCCTCGCCATGGACTGGAACAAAAAGCTCGCCCCCCGCCTGGGCGTGCCCCCCGGCCGCAAGCCCTATCTTGCCCTCGCCCTGGGCCGTCCGGCCATCAAGTACAGCAATACGCCCATCAGGCCGCCGGCCACGGTTACGTGGTATAATGGACCGTGATTTGCCGGGCAGGTTACGGAAGCAATCCCCGTTTCGCCTTGCGGATTGATACCGGCAATGTTAATGTGCAACGCGATTTATGCAGATGAAACCGTCCGCCTACATATTTGACCAGCAGGCCTACGACCCGGAGCAGATCCGGGAACGGGTCCGCGGGATCATCGAGAAAGACGGGCTGGCCGTCAAGGGCAAGAGCGTCTTCCTGAAGCCGAGCTTTGTTTATCCGGCGCGGCCGCCGCTGAACCGGGGAGTGAACACGCAGCCGGAGTTCGTGGGCGGAGTGGCTAAGGCGCTCCAGGACCTGGGCGCGAGCCGGGTATGGGTCGGCGAGGACTGCCTGGTGGGTCCGTCGCAGGCGGCGTTCGTGGCGATGGGGGTCCTGCCCTATCTCCGGGGCATCGCGGAGCCGGTGTATTTTCAGGATGAGGAACGGGTGGAGGTCAAGGTCAAGGACGCGCTCATCGAGTCGTCTTTCAGCCTGCCCAAAAAATTGATGGACGCGGACCTGTTCATCAGCCTGCCCAAGATCAAGGTCAACATGTACGCCACGGTTACGCTGTCGGTGAAGAACCACATCGGGTTTTTGCTGGCGGCCGACCGGCTCACCAACCACCATTACAACATCCACAAGAAAATCGCGGACCTCTACCGCGCGCGCGTGCCCGACTTCGTGATCGCGGACGCGGTGAAGGCCGGGGAGGGCCAGGGGCCGATGCACGCGGAGCCGGCGCCGCTGGGCGTGGTGCTGGCCGCGCGGAACGGCATGGCGGCGGACGTGGCCGCCTGCCGGCTCATGGGCTATGATCCCAACGAGGTCGAGCACCTCAAGCTGCTCCACGAAAAGGGCATCGGCCCGCTTGACCTGGCCGAGGTGGAGGTGGATAATCCCGCGCTCCTGGAACAGCGGGCCCGCCGTTTGATCCGGCCGCGCACGGACTTCGCGGACTACCATCATTCGATGCGCTTTTTCATCGGGACCGAGCTGGCCTGCCCGCAGGGGTGCGTGGGCATGATCCGGGGCACGCTCGACCGCTGGTGGCAGGTCCGGCGCTGGAAGCCGGTCAAGGGCCTGAACTTTATCGTGGGCAAGCCCATCGCCGAGGTCCCCGATAACCTGAAAAAGGGCAAGACCTTCGTGATCGGCGATTGCGCGGAGCCGTACCGCGACCGCGGCGCCTTCATCCCCGGCTGCCCCATCCCGCCCATGGCCCTCACCTACGCCCTGGCCGCCAAGCTCATCACCGGCCCGCTCGCCTCCCGCGTCCGCGACCTGGCATGGGGAAGCATCGCCCACGCCTTTAACATCCCGGTGAGATGATGACGACAGCCGCCCCCACCCTGCGCGGATTTCTCGCCCGGCTCGTGAGCTTCGTTGTCGCGGGCGGCGCGCTCGGCTCAACCACGGTGTTGGCCTTTTACCGGCTCACGCTCCAGGCCACGCCGGCGGACCAGAAGATCATCACCGCCAAAGGCTTCATCATCACCGTTATCGGGGGCCTGATCTATCTGACAACCATTCTTCTGATCTGCCGGCCGCTCATGCGCTTCGCGCGCGGGATCGGCCCGGACCAAAAGTACGATGACGATTACCTTTCCTCCATTCAGGACCAGGCCATGAAGCTGGGGCCGAAAATGGCCGCGCTCGGGTTCATCTTTTACACGGCCGTCACGCCCGTCAACCTCGCCATCAGCTTCCGCTCCCTGGATTGGCCCTTGTCCACGCTGTGGTTTGGGGTGGGGGCGGGGCTGATCGCCGGCCTGCTGCTCATGCCCCTGGCCCTGAACCTCGCCAACTGGGCCGTCCGGCCCATCGTGGATTATTCGGTGAAGGCCTCCCGCCGCACCGTCGCCGCCCGCCGCGCCGGCTGGCCCATCAGTCTCCGCATGAAGCTCCTCTTCACCTTCGGCCCCCTGATCCTGGCCGGGCAGCTCTTCGGCGCCGCCGTGGGTTACTCCCAAACCCAAGGCATCTTCGAGAACCAGGTCAAACTGCAACGGGCCTTTGTGCCGCCGGGGAAAGAAAACCTCCTGATTGACACCGTGCTCCACCGCTCCGACCCCGGCATCCGCTCCACCAGGTATTACCAGAGCCATCTCGGAGACCTCATACTCTTTTATTCCCTTTTCATGAGCGTCACCATGGCGGTCGGGCTTGTCCTCATCCTCCTCTTCGCCTACGAAATATCGCTGCCCGTCAAGACCCTCAACCTGATCGGTGACCGCATCAAGCTCGGCAATTTCCTGGAACCGATCCGTCTGGTCACCAGCGACGAGTTCGCCGACCTCGGCTCGTCCCTCAACCGCATGATGGACACCATCGTTGACCAGATGGAGGAAATGGCCCGCATCCTCAACACCCTGCGCGACGGCGTCGCCAAGATGGACGAGACCGCCAACACCGTGCTCGCGGTCAGCGCCGAGCAGTCATCCGGCGCCACCGAGCAGGCTTCATCGGTACAGGAGACCGGAAGCATCGCCGAGGAGATCGTGGCCACCGCCCGCCAGATTTCCGAGCGCGCCAAGTCAGTGGACAAACTCGCCGGCAACACCCTGAACGCCAGCCTCGACGGCGAAAAGACCCTCGACGAGGCCAGCAAGGGCTTCGCCGCCATCTCCGACCAGGTCACCGCCATCGGCGCCGCCATGACCCAGCTCGAGACCCGCTTCCAGGAGACCTACAAAATCGTCGAGTGGATGGAGGACATCGCCGAGCAGACCGAGCTGCTGTCGCTTAACGCCGCCCTCGAGGCCGCGGGCGCGGGCGAGGAGGGACGGAGGTTTTCCGTGGTGGCCCAGGCCACGCGCCGGCTCGCGCAGCGCGCGGCGGAGGCCGCGAACGAGATCCGGACCATGATCGAGAGCATCCAGCAGGCCACCGTCGAGTCCACGTTATTGGCCGAGGACGGACGGGCCAAGGTGGAAAAGGGCGGGACCTTCATCACCGCCGCCGTGTCCGCCCTCAAGACCATCTCCGATTTCGCCCAGTCCACCTCGTCCTCCGTGCGCGAGATCACCATGTCCACCAACCAGCAGACCACGGCCTCCGAGCAGCTCGCCGGCTCCGTGGCCGAGGTCCAGGAAGTCGCCCGCCGCATCGAGGAAGGCGCCAAGGAGATCGAGTCCGCCATCGCCGGGATGAGAGACTTTGCCGAGGAGCTGCGCGCCACGGTGGAGACAAAAGCATAAACGAGATAATCTGACATGGTCCGCCAATACCGCGATCTGGAAGCGTCCGAGCTCTTCTGCGCCAAGTGCAAGCGCCCAACCCCCGTGCGCAAGCGCATCCTCCTCGTCCTCCCCGAAGGCGACAAGTTCGATTACATCTGCACCGTCTGCGGCCAAACCGTCGGCCAGAAAATGGAGCAGAAACCCGGAAACCTCAAGATCATAATCAAGAAGTAATGAACGAGACGGCCAAGGATTAAACGCAAGAGGCCGCGGCAGTCAGGATTGCTAATCCATTGGGGTTCAGGTCTATTTTAGCGGTCTCCATCAAGCCCGGTTCACCGGGCTTGCTCCGCAGGCTGATAGGCACGTCATTTATGGCGGGTATGGAAATGCGTCCAATACGGTGAGGAGGGCGCTTCAGCGTCCTTCTCGAAACAATAGCTTTAGCTCCCGGCTCACCGGGGAGCGGATAAATTTCCGCCTCAAGGCGGGGAGGTTCGTGCATGAATAAGACCACAATGACATATTTCAAGGATGAGGATGTCCTGCATCTGGCCATTTCCGACGAGAAGGAAGCCAACAGCATCGAATTAAGCCCGAACATAACCGCCGAGCTCAACGAACACGGCGAGCTGATCGGCATCGAAATACTACAGGCCAGCTCCTTCATCCGCGACTCCATCCTCGAATCCGCCCAAGCCAAAATGCTTGACCTTCCCGCTCCGGCTGATGATCGCCCGGGGTCTGTTTCCTGATTTCTGAACAACTAAGTGCCGGGCTTTAGTCCTTGCTATGGCCGCCATGCCATCCCAATGAGACGCTCAACAAAACAGCTTCAGGCCTGAAAGGCCGGCCTTCGACAACCCAGGGCGGAAGCCCTGGGAAAGAAGCTCTCTCAAAACCTTTTCAGCCCTGAAAGGGCGGCATAAACCGCCGTCTCAAGGCGGCGAGATCCATTTGTCGATACCGGGGTTACCATGTTATTCTATTCAATACTCCGTGCGTGGTGATCGAGCCATGAAGAAAAAGAAATTCGACTGCGTTAAAATGAAGCATGACATCCAGCGCCAAATCTTGAAGAAGTTTAAGGGCATCTCCGAAGCCGAGCAGCAACGCATCACCGAATCCAGGATCGCCGCCGATC
This sequence comes from bacterium, assembly GCA_035527835.1. Taxonomy (GTDB): domain Bacteria; phylum RBG-13-61-14; class RBG-13-61-14; order RBG-13-61-14; family DATKZS01; genus DATKZS01. Next base: position 3,421 of record DATKZS010000213.1, on the reverse strand, counting down.
CCATCCTCGGGCCCTGGTGGAAAAGGATGAAGGAGGGCAAAAATGGTAAAAAAGCTAAAGGTAAAAAGAAATAAGAACCTTGCCCAAACGATCCCGATCCCGGAAGAACCGCCTCTTATGATAAAGGCAACCATACCATTCGCCAAATTGACTGATTCCATGGAACGAGAAGAGTTGGTGCTATTTCTCTACGCCGGAATGATGCTTAATGAGATCAATATGCTTTCCAAATGGATGGGTTTTTGCAGAAAGCAATTCAATGATGAATTGGAAAAAAGAGCTCAGGAAGCGCAATATATTTTTTGTCTTGGTATATTGATAGGGAAACTGAATGAATGTTGGGATTTTCTTAAGAGGAATTACTTTGGCAATAAATTATCGGAAAAATATGATGGTAAATTAGATGATGAAGCGAAAGAAGCCAAGGAGAAGCTAAACCAATACTTTGGCAGAAAAAATATTATCCACAAGATAAGAAACGAACTCGCTTTTCATTATTCCAATGATAATGTAATAACCATGAACTCCATCATTGACGATATGATACAAAAACCATCACCTGATAAAACATTCGATATATATTTGTCGAGAGCACAAGGCTTCAGTCTTTTTTATTCTAATCATGAACTCATGACAAGTTGCCTCATAAAAATAGTTGACGATCCTGACTTCCAAGAAGCCGGGAGAAAATTAAGCGACGAGGTTATGGATATAGCTAATAAACTTATTGTATTTTTAAATTATCTTCTGTTTGTTTTAATTAATAACCCGCAACAATGGAATACGCAAGAAATCGAATCTCCCCGAGGCATCAAGCCCGAGCAAGCATTCTTGCCGTTCTTTTTCGATGCGGCCCCTGAATGATCCCTCAATTGCTGGGCCTTCTTGCCGTTCCCTAGCTACTGGCTACCGGCTACTTGCTATTCTCTCCCACTTCAGCTCCGCAATGCACGCCTGCCCGCCCTCGCATCCTTTCGGCCTTGGCCAGCCGAGCCACCCGGAGCAGGTGATCCACCAGTTGCCTTGAGGATCCAGGATGTACTCGGCCGCGTGGGTGTCGAAGCGGGCGACGAGCCGGGCGGTCTCGTCGGGCCAGCCCGCCTGGTACACCCCGAAGTCGAGCGGGTCTTCGGAAAAGAACACGAGCGTGTTTAAGTAGACGGAAGGGTCGCGGTTCAACGGATAGTTGGTGAGGCAGACGGAGAGGTAATAGCCGTCGTCCATCCGGATCACGAACGGCGACTCGCAGGCCGAGTTGGGCAGCGGCGCCCAGACCGGGGCCGGTTTGGTCGCGGTGAAGGCCACGCCCGCGTATTCCCAGTGATAGAGGTCCATGGAGCGAAAAGCGGTTACCACGTCATGTTTATCCACCCGGTCGGTGGCGTACATCAGCCACGAGCCGTCGTCCATCTTCAGCACCATGGTGTCCCGCAGCCACCTCCACCGATCCGCGATCGCATAGCCCGCGAACTCGAATGAGTACCCGTCGCGCGAGGTGAAATGCCGGATCTTGCCCGGCCCCGCGAACAGGTGCAGCGTGCTCCCGTCCCACACCGTATGCGGCGCCCACTTCTGGCCGTCGTCCGGCCAGCCCTTGAACAGCGGCTCCAGCTCGCGCATGGGCGTCGTGAGCGAGGAGGTCACGCCGTGCGCGAACCACTTCTCGTTGGTCCCGATCCGAGGCTTGCCCATCGAGGTGATGCCAATGAGGTGCCAGTCGCCCTTCGGGTCCTGGTACACGCAATGGTCGTTGATGTACGTCCCCGACCTCTCCGGCAAGAACAGCTCTTGCCACGGACCCGCGATCACCGGCTGATAATGCGCCTCCTCCGCCCTCGCCGGGCCGCATATCAGCAGAGAGCACGCCAGGAAAAATCCACACGCCAGCACCGTGTCCTTTCTCATTCCGGCCTCCTTGTTTTCTTTGAGCCGTTAAAGGCAGCAGGGATTTATATCACGCAAAGGCGCAGAGATCGCAAAGAAGATAAAATTTAATTGGATCGGATTTTCTCATTTTTTCCTTTGTGATCTTTGCGCCTTTGCGTGATAAAACATCTCTCCTCCCTCACTCCACGTTCCTGGTGCTCCTGATTAAAAAGATCCCCAGCGACGACGCCGCGAGCAGGCACGCGGCGAAAATGATGAAGATGGCGCCGAGCGAATACTTGTCGCCGACCGCGCCCGCGATCCAGCTCATGAAGGACCCGGCGCCGAACCCGGTGAAGAAGAAGAGCCCGAAGATGATGCCGCGCACGCGGGGCGCGGTATAGCGCGGGAGAATGGCGTTGCCGATGGGCTGGCTCATGAAGTAGAAGAAGGCGAAGCCGGCGGTGGTGAGGACGAGGGGCAGGTTATCGAGCCGGCCGATCACGAACATGGCGGGACAGGCGAGCAAGAAAATCAGCGAGTAGAGTTTTTCCTTTTTATAGCGGTCGGCCAGGTTTCCGCCGAGGTACTGGCCCACCACGCCGAGCAGCAGGACCGCGGTGGTCATGGTTCCGCCCACGGTCGCGGCCTGAAGCGGCAGCCACGACAGGTGCACGTTCTCGGCGAAGTACGCGGGCAGGAACGTCATCAGCCCGCGGTAGGTCATGCCGTTGAACACGGCCATGGAAAAGAGGAGCAGCAAAGGAGCGAGCAGGTAGGGCCGCGCGTTGTTGTTGGCGCCGTCCGCGGCATCTCCCGCCGGTTCCCGCTCTTGCTCGACCTCGATGCCGGAGGCCAGCACCGCAATACCCAGGACGATCGGCAGCGATCCGATCACGGCATAGGCCCAGTGCCAGCCCACGGCCCCCGCCAGCGCCGCCGCCAGGAACGGCGTCGCGGCCAGGCCCAGGTTCCCGCCCACGCCGTGCGCGCCCATGGCCCGGCCGTGCTTGGCGATCCCCAGCGAAATCATGGTCGTGCCCGCCGGATGATACAGACCCGAGAACAGACCGAGCGACGCCAGCGCCACCGTGAATCCCGTGAAGTTGCGCATGAGCGACAGCGCCCACAGCGACGCGCCGGTCCCGAACAGGAAAAGCAGCAACACCGCCCGCGAGCCCAGCCGGTCCACCAGCCGGCCCGACGGCAGCGCCGCCGCCCCGAACAACAGCGCCGACACGAACGCCGCGAACCCGATCTCCGAGTACTCGCCCTTCCCGAAAAACTCCTGCGTCACCAGCAGAGCCGTCGCCGGGAACGTCAGCTCCGCCATGTGGGTGATGGCGTGGGAGGCCACGGTCACGGCGAGGATGGATTTTTCTTTGGTGGCCATGAATCAATTATGAATTCAAAATCATTGCTGTCCAAAACACAAATCGCATGAAAGATTTTTTTCAGCGCAAAGACGCAAAGAGCGCAAAGGTTTTTGTTTTATCTGTACTTTGGGAGAGGCAGCGTTTTATCAGCCTCATTTCCGGAGTTATTGGAAACTAGG
>DATKZS010000212.1:0-10130 GCA_035527835.1 bacterium | reverse complement strand
CCTCGACGCCGACGGCTACATCCTGGGCAGCGACCTGGTCACCATCCGGGGCTTCATCCTGAGCATGCCGGTGGGCACGGTCAACAGCCGGGCCGCGGATCTGGAAAAGGTTTACGAGCCGGCGGGAGACGTGCTGGTGGGTAGCACCACTCACGTGACGGTCCGGGTGCGCAACTCCAACCTCATCAACGTGCTGTACCAGGGCGGCTTCTCCGTGGTCTTCTCCATTGACGACGGCTCCACCGGCACGGCCGTGCTGCTCGGCGGCGACGGCAGTTACAGCGGAGGCCCGGCGGGCAACCGCTTCGACGTGTCCGGCGTCAACGGCAAACTTGACGGCGGCCACGCCTTCATCGTCCTCTCCATCACCGGCCCCGGCTCCATCATCGTGAACGCTCAAATCCCCCATTGCGGGCTCTTGCTCGCCGAAGAAAAAGGCCGATGGATGAATGACGTTGACCTGTTGCCGGCATTCACCCTGAACGCGGTTGACCCGCCATGACCGCAGCGTGACAATCCCGGAACGGGAGCGGGCCTCAACACCCGCTCCCGTTTCAATTTAATGGCGCCCGCCGCCCCTCAGCCCGGATTCCCCGCGGCCCCGCAGCTTGAATTGACCACCGATCTTCTTCATAATGCACCTGATCGGAAGGAAGAGGGAATGGCGGGAACGGTTTTAAGAATAGCCATGGGCCAGATCAACCCGACGGTGGGAGACCTTGAGAGGAACGCGGACAAGATCGTCCGGGCCGTGGAAAAAGCGCGGGCGGCGCGGGCCGACCTGGTCATGGTCCCCGAGCTCTGTCTCTGCGGCTACCCGCCGGAGGACCTGCTGCTCAAGCCGGCCTTTCTTCAGGACTGCAAAAAGGCGCTCAACAACATCGTGCCCCGCGTCGCCGGCATCACCGTTGTCATCGGCTTTCCCGAGCTCGCCGGCCGTGACGTGTTCAACGCCGCGGCCGTGGTCAGCGCCGGGAAGATCGCCGCCATCTACCGCAAGGTCGAGCTGCCCAACTACGGCGTGTTCGACGAGAAGCGCTATTTCACGGCGGGGACCGAGTGTGCCCTGTTCGCGCTCCGCGGCGCGCGGGTGATGCTCACGATTTGCGAGGACATCTGGATCGAGGGCGGCCGGGTCGAGAAATGGGCCCGCGCCCGCCGGGCCGGAGTGGTGCTCAACATCTCCGGCTCGCCCTTTGACGCCGGCAAGCTCGACCTGCGCCGCAAAATCGTCACCGGCTTCGCCCGCCGCACCGGCGCCGCGGTCTGCTACAACAACCTGGCCGGAGCGCAGGACGAGCTGGTGTTCGACGGCGGCAGCCTGGTGGCCCTGCCTTCCGGCCGGATCATCGCCATGGCCCGCCGCTTTGAAGAGGACCTGCTCGTCACCGACCTCGAAGTCCCCGCGGGCACCCGCGCCGCCGCCAAATCCGCCGGCAAGAAAAAGAGCATGATCATACTTCCCGCGCCGGCGGCGGACGGCCGTGGGCTGGTGGCGCCGTCCATGTGCCGGGAGCTGTCCAAGCTGGAGGAGGTCTATCTGGCCCTGGTCACCGGGACCGGGGACTACGTCACCAAGAACGGCTTCGCCAAGGTGGTGATCGGCCTTTCCGGGGGCGTGGACTCGTCGCTGGTGGCGGCTCTCGCGGTAAAGGCGCTCGGCCGCGACAACGTCATCGGCGTCACCATGCCCTCCCAATACACGTCCGGCGAGACGTTCTCGGACGCGGAGCTGCTCGCCAAAAACCTGGGGATCAGACTGATCACCGTGCCGATCAAGGACGTGTTCATTAAGTTCATGGCTGAGCTCAAACAAGCGCTGGGAGAGGGCGGGCCCGGGGTCGAGGCCGAGAACCTGCAGGCCCGCATCCGCGGCAACATCCTGATGGCATTATCCAACCGCTTCGGATGGCTCGTACTCACCACCGGCAACAAGAGCGAAACGGCCGTGGGCTACTGCACCCTCTACGGCGACATGGCCGGCGGCTTCGCCGTGATCAAGGACGTGCCCAAGACCCTGGTCTGGGAGCTGGCGCGCCACGTGAACCGCGGGGCGGGCCGCGAGCTGATCCCGGAGAGCGTGATCGCGCGTCCGCCCACCGCCGAGCTTAGGCCCGGCCAGAAGGACGAGGACTCGCTGCCGCCCTACCCGGTGCTCGACCCGATCCTGGAAGAGTACGTCGAGGAGGACCGCGCGCTCGATCAGATCGTGGCCGCGGGCCTGAGCGCCCGGACCGTGCGCGAGGTCATCGCGCTGGTGGACCGCAACGAGTACAAGCGCCGGCAGGCGCCCCCCGGCGTCAAGATCACGCCCAAGGCCTTTGGCCGCGACCGCCGCCTGCCCATCACCAACCGCTACCGGCCGCGGTGAAGGGGCATTGGAGTTTTTATATCTCGCACGGAGACACGGAGGCACGGAGAAAAATTAAAAATATATTATACTCTGTGTTCTCTGTGTCTCTGTGCGAAATATAATGTGAAGAGGGGAGCGAGGGCTGAACCAGAGGTGATGGTTTTCCACATGAGGTGTGAATATTGAGTGGCCTGTTTCTGGGAATTGATCTGGGCACGTCGGCGGTCAAGGCCGTGGCGGCGGATGAGCGCGCCCGGGAGATGGCAACGGGCAGCGCCGGGTGCCGCGTGCATCAGCCGGGGCCGGACCGGCAGGAGCAGGACCCGGAGGAAGTCTGGGAGTGCATGGCCGCGGCCGTGCGTGAGGCCCTTGCCGGCATCGAGACTTCGCGACTGCGCGCCGTGTCCTTTTCCGCCGCCATGCACGGCATGATGGCGGTGGACAAGGACGGCCGGCCGCTCACCCGCATGTTCACCTGGGCCGACGGCAGGGCCGCCGCGCAGGCCAAGGAGCTTGCCCGCCGTGACGGCGCCGACATTTTCCAGCGCACCGGCTGCCCCGCCACCGCCCTGTATTACCCCGCGAAAATTTCCTGGCTTAAGGAAAACGCGCCCGAGGTTTTCCAGAGCGCCGCGAAGTTCGTGTCCATCAAGGACGCGGTCATCCATCGGCTCACCGGGCAATGGGTCTCAGACCGCTCTCACGCGAGCTCGAACGGCCTGCTCGACGCCCGCCGCCTGGAATGGGACGCGCCCACCTTGGACGCCATCGGCATCGGGGCCGAGCGCCTGCCACGACTTTGCGACCCGGACCGGGCCGCCGGCGGACTGCTGCCCGGGCCCGCCGCCGCGCTCGGCCTGCCCGCGGGAATCCCCGTGGTCCCCGGCGCCGGCGACGGCGGACTCGCCAACTTGGGCTCCGGCGCCATACTGCCCGGACAGGCCGCCGCCACCATCGGGACCTCCGGCGCCATGCGCAAGGTCCTCGCCTCCCCCTGGCTCGACCCCGCGGCCAAAGTCTGGCTCTATTACCTCGCCGACCAGTTCTGGTACGCCGGCGGCGCCATCAACAGCGGAGGCATCATTCTCCGCTGGCTGCGCGACCAGGTCCTCTCCGACCTCCGCGACCGCGCCATGGCCCAGGGAGCCGAGCCTTACGAGCGCATCATCGCGCTCGCCGAGACCGCGGGGCCCGGCGCCCAGGGTCTCATCTTCCTCCCTTATCTTCACGGCGAGCGCACGCCTTACTGGGACCCGAAGGCCCGCGGCGTCTTTTTCGGGCTCGGCCCCCACCACGGCCAGGCCCACTTGGCCCGCGCCGTGCTCGAAGGCATCTGCATGAGCATGGCCCTGCTCCACGAGCTGCTTGCCGGCTCGCCCGGCGGCGTGAGCGAGGTCCGGGCCAGCGGCGGCTTCACGCGCTCCGCCGCGTGGGTGCAGCTCCTGGCGGACATGCTGGGCACGGCCGTGTCGCTCACCCGCGCCCGCGAGAACTCCGCGCTGGGCGCCGCTATACTAGGAATGAAGGCCGCGGGCGCGGTCAAGGATTTAAGCGCGGCCGCCAAGATGATCGAGGTCGAGCGCGTGTTCGAGCCGGACCTTGAAAAGACCGCGTTCTATCGCGAGCGGTTCGAGATGTTCAAGCAGTTGTACCGGCATCTGGAGCAGGACTTCGAGCGATGGGACGAGTTGCAAAGAAAGGAGCCGCAGATGAACGCAGATTAACGCAGATGATTATGGAATAATTTTAATTAATCTGCGTTAATCTGCGTTCATCTGCGGCTAAAAAAATATGAAAGAAAAAGAAGCCAGAACCATCATGGAGCAGGGTCTCGGGCGCGTGGACCTGGACGGCAGGCGCGTGCTCGCGATCACGCCCGACGCGACCAGAAGCGGGCCCATGCCCATGATCTTCCGGCTCCTGGCCGAGCTCATCCTGCCGCGCGCGAAGAAGCTCGACTTCCTGATCGCGCTCGGCACGCACCAGCCCCTGACCGAGGCCGCGCAAAACAAGCTCTTCGGAATCACCGATAAGGACCGCGCCGGCAAATACGCGGGCATCGCGATCCACAACCACCACTGGGAGCGGCCCGACACCTTTACGCGCATCGGCACGATCAGCGGCGGGGAGATGGAGGAGCTGAGCAACGGGCTCATGCATGATGACGTGCCGGTGGCGTTGAACCGATTGATCGGCGACTACGACCACATCATCATCTACGGCCCGGTGTTCCCCCACGAGGTCGCCGGCTTTTCCGGCGGCAACAAGTACCTCTTCCCCGGAATCGCCGGGCCGGAGATCATCAACTTCACGCACTGGCTGGGCGCGCTCATCACCAACTACGGCATCATCGGCCGCGCCGAGACCCCGGTGCGCGCCGTGATCGAGCGGGCCGCCGACATGGTGGACCGGCCGGTGACCGGCGTCTGCTCCGTGGTGGAGGGGGTTGACGGCCTCGAGGGCCTGTTCGCGGGCCCGGTGCGGGAGGCCTGGCGCCAGGCCGCGGAGCTCTCCGCCCGGACGCACATTCGCTACGTGGAGCGGCCGTTTAAGCTCGTGGTCGCGGTGATGCCCGAGATGTACGACGACATCTGGACCGGCGCCAAGGGCATGTACAAGATGGAGCCGGCGGTGGCCGACGGCGGCGAGGTGATCATTTACGCGCCGCACATCAAGGAGGTGTCTTACACCCACGGCAAGGTCCTGGACGAGATCGGCTACCACGTGCGCGACTACTTTGTTCAGCAGTGGGACCGGTTTCAGCGCTACCCGGGCGGCGTGCTCGCGCACTCCACGCACTTGAAAGGCATGGGCGCGTTCGAGAACGGCGTGGAGCGGCCGCGGATCAAGGTCACGCTCGCCACCGCCATTCCCCGCGAGCGCTGCGAGCGGCTCTCGATAGGCTACCGCGATCCAACGTCATTAAACCTGACCGCGTTCGAGGGCCGCGAGTCCGAAGGCGTCCTGGTCGTGCCCCGCGCCGGCGAGATACTTTATAGACTCAAGGAAAACATGGAGGGTGCCAGTATCAGGCGGTAGGACAGACATTCTTGTCTGTCCGCCGCTGGACAGGCAGGAATGCCTGTCCTACCATGTGTCCAACTATTTTCTGAGCAGGGAGGCAAACAGTGCCAAGTGAGCTCGGACTGATCGGACTAGCGGTCATGGGCCAGAACCTGGTCCTCAACATGGCCGGGCGCGGCATCCCGGTCGCCGTGCACAACCGCACCGTGGAGACCGCTCGCAAGTTCATGCGGGAGAGCGCGAAGGGCCTGCCCGTGGAGCTGGGAGAGACGCTCGCGCAATTCGTGGCGCTCCTCGCCAAGCCCCGCACCGTGATGATCATGGTCAAGGCCGGCCCCGCGGTGGATGAGACCATCGCGGGACTCCTGCCGCTGCTCGACGAGGGCGACCTGATTATTGATCTGGGCAACTCTCATTTCCAGGACACCGAGCGCCGCGGCAAGGAGCTTACGGAAAAAGGCATCGCCTACATGGGCGTGGGCGTTTCCGGCGGCGAGGAAGGCGCGCTCAAGGGCCCGAGCATCATGCCCGGGGGAACGCCGGAGGCATATCAGCGCGTGCGGCACGTGTTCGAGGCCATCGCGGCCAGGACCGGCGACGGGCCGTGCGTCACTCTGGCGGGTCCGCGCGGCGCCGGCCATTACGTCAAAATGGTCCACAACGGCCTCGAATACGGCGACATGCAGCTCATCGCCGAGGTCTATCACATTCTCCGCCGGGTGGGATCGCTCGATAACGAGGCCCTGGCCCGCGCCTTCGACGAATTCAACCAGGGTGAGCTGGCATCCTACCTCGTCGAGATCAGCGCGCGCATCTTCCGCGAAAAAGACCCGGACACCCAAAAGCCGCTTCTCGACCTCATTCTGGACCGGGCCGGGCAAAAAGGCACCGGCCGCTGGACCTCGGTGAACGCGCTCGAGCTCGGCGAGGCCGTCCCCACCATCACCGCCGCCGTCGAGGCCCGCAGCCTCTCCGCGAAAAAGGAGCTTCGGAAGGACGCGGAAAAAATCATCAACGTGGTCAAGCCCGCCCAGATTCCCATCACCTCCACCTCGTACCTGGTCCGCGCCGCCGGCGACGCCCTTTACTCCGCCCGCCTCTCCCTCTACGCCCAGGGCATGGCGCTGCTCAGCGCCGCGTCCCGCGAATACGGCTACGGCCTCGACCTCACCGAGCTCGCCCGCATCTGGAAGGGAGGATGCATCATCCGCTCCGCCATCCTCGACGTGATCCGGCGCGCCTATACCGAGGCCCCCGAGCTCCCGAGCCTGCTCCTCTATCACGACATCATCGAGACGATTGACAAGAAGTACGACCGCTGGGGCAACTTGATCCGCATCGCCATCGCCTTCGGCGTGCCCTGCCCCGCCCTCATGTCCGCGCTCGCCTACTTCGAGGCCATCCGCACCGCGCGGCTCCCCGCCAACCTCATCTCGGCCCAGCGCGACCTCTTCGGCGCCCATACCTTCGAGCGCATTGACCGCCCCGGGTCATTCCACCATCGGTGGGACAAAAAGCCGTAAGTCCGCGGCGCGCCGTCCCCCGCCGCGGCTCAGGCGCTCCTGGCCGCGCGGAGGAAGGAGATGAAGAGGAAGGTGAGGATCACGGGAAAAAGGAGGTCAAAAACCATGGCGCCGGCGAGCAGCGGCTCGTGGTCGGAGACGTACCCGGCGAGTCCAGCGGCCTGGGCGGGGACGGAGAGCAGGCGCAGGCGGCCGCGGCCTTATAGAGGTTTTTCGCGGGGCCCATCTTCCGCGTTCCCGCCCGTTTCCAGCCGGTTCACGAGCTCCCAGCCGAATTCGGCCGCCAGACGGACCATGTCCTTGTCCAGGTGCTCCAGGGTGTCGTTGTGCCAGTGCCAGGGCGTAGGCACGCCGGCCTTGTTGAGCCCCATCAGGCTCAGCACCCGGTGGCCCCGCGCGTTCGGAACCAGCGAGTCCAGCGTCAGCGCCCGGAAGGCCCGGATGTCAATATCAGCGAACCGCGGGTCGGAAGCTATCAGTCCCTCCGCGGTCCGGAGCAGCTCCGGGTCCGCCGGCAGGCCCTTCAGCATCCCCTCCTCCCGCACCACCGTCAGCTTGCCGCCGCCCATGTTGTCAAAGTTGATGAAGGCCGTGGCCGCCGGGTCCAGGCGCTTTCCGTTCTCCCTCATAAAATGCGACATGCCGGCCAGCCCCACTTCCTCGCTCCCGGTCAGCAGCACCGTGACGTCCCAGCCGGACAGGCCGCCCTTTTCCTTGACCCGCTTGGCGAGCTCCATGACCGTTGCCACCCCGGAGGCGTTGTCCGCCGCGCCGTTCACCGGCACCCCCCGCGCCTCCCGCTCGATCATGCCCAGGCACATGACACCCATGTAAACGCCCGGGACCGCCATGGCCCAGTTGATGATCCTGAGCGCCTGCCCGGTGACCGCGATCCGGGCGGCGTTGCCGACGATGATGAGCCCGATCATGATGAGCGAGATGAAAAAGGCGCGGCGCAGCCCGGCCACGAAGCCGGGATGGAAGATGAGCGCGGTCTTGGAGGTGTCATAGTGGGCGCAGAGGATCAGGGTGTTCCTGGGGTTGTTGCGGCCGGGAATCTTGCCGATCACGTTGTGCGACAGTCCTTCCGGAACCCACTGCGATAGCGGCGAGAACCGCGTGGTCTGCTCCCCGTAGAAAAGCACCGCGAAAAATAGCGCGATGGCCAGCGCCACCACCGGATGCTGGATGCCCGTAACCACCGAAATCAAAAAACCCAGATATAAAATTAAATAGATCCAGGAAAACGTCGTGGGCGCCACGAACGGAACCAGCTGGGCGTCAATCTCCAGGTCGTCGAGCTTGTGCCGGAGGTACTCGGCGGCCCGGTGTTCGTTCGCGCTGGTCGAGTAACGGTGCGGCAGGGCGCAGAGACTGTTTAATACCTCGTTGATCATTGTTCAGGAAAAGTAACATGGCTTGACCAGGCTGTCAAAGATTGAGAGGCGGAACACCGAGTGAAATGGGGCGGCCGGGTGTTGCAACTTTATCCCACATAGAGCAAAGGCTATGATAGAGGGGCCATGACCGGGAACGGAAAAATTACGGCGCGCGCCTCCGGCAATTTTTGGGCCTATCACGGCCCGGTGGTCCTGGCCGTGGCCCTGGCCGTTTTGGCCGCGTATCTTATTCCGCTGTCCCATGGGCGGGCTTATTTCTCGCATGACACGTCGGACCTGAATTACGTGATGCTGCGCTCTCATGTCGAGGACCTGCGCGCGCACGGCTTCATCGCCTGGCTCCCGGCCCTGGGCACGGGCCATTACCGCGCGGCCAACCCGACCTACGGGATTTACTCGCCGCGCATCGCGCTGTTTTTTCTCTTCCGCGGCTATGACGCGCAGCTCGCGTCCATCATCCTTTACGCGCTGTGGGCCGGGCTGGGCGGCTACGCGCTGGGGTGGGTCCTCACCCGGTCGCGCGCCGCCGCGGCGTACCTGGGACTGGTCTGGCCGATCGGCGGGGTCATGGCGTCGCAGGTCATGAACATTCCCTATTTCACTTCCGGGGCCTGGCTGCCCTGGGCGCTGGCGGCGTGGATGGGACTTGGACGCGCCCCTTTGCGCATCGCGCTCACGGCGCTGTGCGCGGCCATGGCGGCCATGGAGGGCGACCTGCCGGGGTGCGGCATGATGCTCGGAGTGCTCGGGCTGCTGGCGGTGCTGGCCCCATCCACGGAAGGACGCGGCCGGGACGCGCTGTGCTGGGCCGCGGCCGCCGCCGGCGCGCTGGCGCTCACCGCCGTGGCGTGGATGCCGGCATGGGCCATGCTGCCGGAGTCGCGGCGCGCCGCGGGGCTGACGGTAACGGAGGCCGCCGCTTTTTCGCTGCACCCGCTGCGCCTCGTCAACCTGCTGGCGCCGGGCTTATGGGGACGGATCAATGATGGGAGTTTCTGGGCGCCGTGGCTCTCGAGCGCGGTCGCCGGAAAGAACTTGTGGTTCCACAGCGTCTATCCGGGGATCTTCGCGCCCCTCTTCTTGCTCGCGGCGCTCGCGATAAAACACCCGGGCCGCAGAAGGGCCGCGCTGCTCACGGCGGTGGCCGCGATGTTTACGGTCCTGGCTTTGGGCCGCCATGCCGGCGTCATGCCCTGGCTCATGGACCTCGTCCCGGCGCTGCGCGCTCTCCGGTATCCGGCCAAGCTGTTCACCTTCGCGGCCCTGCTGCTGGCCGCGGTCTCCGCCATGGGACTCGGCCGGGTCGAGGGCATCATGGCGGATCAAAAAACGCGCCGGCGCGCGGCCTGGGCCGCGGCCCTGATTCTGCTCGCGGCGCTCACGGCGCTCACCAGATACGCGGCGGGATCGGCGGAGGCGGTGCGGGCCGCGAGCCCGAACCCCGGGCAAAGCTTCCTGCTGATCGAGCAGGACCTGGCCCGCATCATCGCCGCCATCGCCCTGCTCTTCGCGATCTCCTACGCGGCCGGGCGCAAGATGTTCCCCGCGGCCTGGGCCGCGCCCCTGCTCGCCGCGCTCACCGCCCTGGACCTGATGAGCGCGCTACCCGCGTACAGCTTCGCAAAGCGCGACGCCCTGGCCAAGGCCCCGGCCCTGGTCCGGGAAATACGCGGCCTCGGCGCCGGCCGTCTGGTCACCTCCGACAACCTCTACTATTTCGTGAAGACCTCGCACCGCGACGCGCTGCTGCCCGACTGGGGCGTGCTCGACCATGTGGAATACGCCTTCGGCAAAACCGCCTCCCTTCCCTCCCGCGTCTCCGACCTGTTC
>DATKZS010000211.1:0-7530 GCA_035527835.1 bacterium | reverse complement strand
CTGACCGAGGAAAAGGCCGACTCGCTCGACCTGAAGCCCATGTGCCGCGAGAACGAGTCCAGCTACGGCACCGCCTTCACCGTGTCCATCGAGGCCAGGAAGGGAGTCACCACCGGCATCTCCGCCCACGACCGCGCCCACACCATCCTCACCGCCGTGGCCGACGATGCCCGTCCCTCCGACCTGGTCCGGCCCGGCCACGTCTTTCCTCTGCGCGCCAAGAAGGGCGGGGTCATGGTCCGCACCGGGCAGACCGAAGGCTCCATGGACCTGGCCCGCCTCGCCGGCCTGAAGCCCGCCGGCGTCATCTGCGAGGTCATGAAGGACGACGGCTCCATGGCCCGCATGCCCGACCTCGAAAAATTCGCCGACCTCCATGACCTCCACATCGTCACCATCGCCGACGTCATCCAGTACCGCATGAGACACGAGCGCCTGGTCCACCGCGCCGCCGAGACCGTGCTCCCCTCCCGCTTCGGCGGAGACTGGAAGGCCATCGCCTACTCGAACGAGGTCAACGCCGACGTCCACCTGGCCCTGGTCAAGGGCGAGCTCGCGCCCGGCGACAACGTGCTGGTGCGCGTGCACAGCGAGTGCCTCACCGGCGACGTGCTCGGCTCGCTCCGTTGCGACTGCGGGCCCCAGCTCCAGACCGCCATGGAGATGATCGCCGCCGAGGGCAAGGGCATCATCGTGTACATGCGCCAGGAGGGACGCGGCATCGGGCTCTTGAACAAGCTCAAGGCCTACGCGCTGCAGGACCAGGGAATGGACACCGTCGAGGCCAACCTCGCCCTCGGCCTCCCCGCCGACCTCCGCGACTACGGCATCGGCGCGCAAATCCTGGCCGACCTCGGCGTCCGCAAGATGCGCGAGATCACCAACAACCCCAAAAAGATCGTCGCCCTCGAAGGCTATGGCCTCGAAGTCACGAGCCGCGTGCCCATCGAGATTTGCCCGAACTGCAACAACATCCGGTACCTGAAAACCAAGAAGGAAAAAATGGGCCACCTCCTGACCATCAAGGACTGAAAGAGGGGGGCCCCAAGGAGGATCAAGATGCCGAAGACCATTGAAGGGGCGCTGGACGCCAAGGGGTTGAGCTTCGCCGTGGTGGTGAGCCGCTTTAACGACTTCATCGGGGCCAGGCTGCTCGAGGGCTGCATGGACGCGCTCCTGAGACACGGCGCCGACGACAAGAAGATCACCGTGGTCCGCGTCCCCGGCAGCTTCGAGATCCCGCTGATCGCCAAGAAGCTCGCCGAGTCCAAGAATTACGACGCCGTGATCGCGCTCGGCGCCGTGATCCGCGGCGGCACGCCCCACTTCGATTACGTGGCCGCCGAGGCCAGCAAGGGGATCGCGCACGTCATGCTCGAGACCGGAGTGCCCGTGGCCTTCGGCATCCTCACCACTGATTCTCTCGAGCAGGCCATCGAGCGCGCCGGCGCCAAGTCCGGAAACAAGGGCTATGCCGCGGCCGTGTCCGCCATCGAGATGGCCCGCGTCATCGGCCAGATCTGAGCCGCCATGGGGAAACGCCGCCGCGCGCGCGAGCTCGCCCTCCAATACCTCTTCCAGTGGGACTTCCACGGGCCCGAGAGCGAGGAAGCGGCCCTGCTCTTCTGGGAAAGCCAGCACGATCCCGAGGAGGTCAAGAAATTCGCCCGCGCCATCGTGGACGGCGTTAAAGGAAAGAAGGCCGAGATTGACGGCCTGATCGAGGCCCAGTCCCGCCATTGGAAGCTCTACCGCATGAGCCGCATTGACCGCAACATCCTGCGCATGGCCGTGTTCGAGCTCATGGACTCGGACACCCCGCCCAAGGTCAGCATTGACGAGGCCATCGAGGTCGGAAAAAAATTCGGGACCTCCGACTCCGGCGCCTTCATCAACGGCATCCTCGACCAGATCTGCAGGAAGCTCGGGAAAATAACGCCGCCCGGACCGGACCAGAACCATGAGCGCCCAGGCACCGGCTGAATCGGCGGGCCCGACACTCCTGTCGGGCCGGGATCAATCGGCGGGCCCGACACTCCTGTCGGGCCGCCTCATCTCCCGGCGCGCGGGACAAGAGTGTTCCGCCCACCGCAAAGGCCATGGCCGATGAACATTCTGGTGACCGCCATCCCCGCTGACCAGTTCTTCGCGGACCCGATCGCGCTGCCCGTGTTCGCCGACGTCTTCCCCCCGCGCCGCGAGGCCGGCCGCGTGGACTTCCGCCTCGCCGGACTCATCTCCACCTGGATCAAGGACGCCGTGGTGGACCCGAGCTCCCATGACCCCACCCTCTTCATGCCCGGGACCCCCGACTCGTTCCCCATGCTCGTCATCTCCGGCGCCGGCGCCTGCTCCGCGCTCTCCGCCCCCGGACAGGAGCGCATCATCGCCGGCATGATCGAGACCCTGCTCCGCGCCAGGGTCCCGCTGTTCGGACTCGCCGCCCGCGACTTCAAGAAACCCCTCACCCCCGCCCGCGACAGCGCCGAGATCATCCTGCGCGGACTCGCCCACGGCGCCGACCTCGCCGACATCCATTCCGGACACACCATCCGCCTCCACTGGGACGCCGACGAGGCCGACCTCTTGGCCTCCGAGCTCCGCCGCTTCCGCTTCCACGTCCCCTCATGCCGCGAATGGACCATTGACCGCGCGCCCGAGGACGCCGAGTGGCTCGGCGCGCAATAAAGCCCGCCGGCCGATGGTGATAACCGGATGACCTCCCTTCCGTTTTTATTACTCCTCTAAGGTGTCCTATAATCATTACCCAATCGAGAGCCGGGACCCCGATCAGCGGGCGCGACATTCCGGCAGCGCCCCAAACCGGGGAGCCCGACAGGAATTTCGGGCCTGCCGGAAACCTGGCTCCTTGGCGTTGAAAGGATTCCTTATTCATGATCCTCCCCCGCAAGATCGAGCGCGTCCTGCTCATCCACGCGCCGGTGCGGCTCCCGGCCGAGACCATGAAGGTGGCGTCGCCGCCGCTTGGCGCGGCTTATCTTGCCGCCGCGATCCGGGATGAGGCCGAGGTGAGGATCATGGACGCGGCAGGTGAAAGCAACCACCAGCATGAGCTGGACAAGGGCTTTACCTGGTATGGCGTGCCGCTTACCGAGATCGGGAGGCGGGTCACGGAGTTCAAGCCCGACCTGGTGGGCATCACCTGCCTGTTCAGCTCGGTGTGGCCGGTGGTGAAGGAGGTCGCGAGGGAAATCCGGAGAATTGACTCCTCCATCGTCACCGCCGCGGGCGGAACCCATCCCTCCTTCCTGGCCCAGGAGTGCCTTCAAGAGCCGGCCCTTGACCTCATCTGCATCGGGGAGGGCGAACAGGCGCTCCGCGAGATCGTGCGCCGTTCCCGGGACGGGCGGCCCCTGAACGACCTCGACGGCATCGCCTATAAAGAAGACGGCCGGGTCGCGGTAAACCCCCGGACCCGCTGGATCGAGGACCTGGACACTCTCCCTTTCCCGGCCCGGGACCTTCTGCCCATGGAGGTTTACCGCAAGGAGGGAGTCCCCCATAGCCTTTCCATCTCCGGCCGGGCCTTCGCGCCCATGATCACCTCGCGGGGATGTCCGGCCCACTGCATCTACTGCTCCTCCACCCGGTTCTGGGGCAGCCGCTGCCGCTTCCGCTCGCCGGAAAACGTGCTCGACGAGATCGGCGAGCTGATCGGGAAATGGGGCATCGAGGAAATCCAGTTCGAGGACGACAACCTCACCGCCGACCGGGCTCGGGCCAAGGCCATCTTCCGGGGCATCAGCGAACGCGGCTACAAGATCAAGTTCAACTTCCCCAACGGGGTCGCGCTGTGGACCCTGGACGAGGAGCTGGTTGAGATCATGATCGAGGCCGGTTGTTACGAGATGACCCTGGCCTTCGAGAGCGGCTGCCAGGAGGTGCTCTCCAAAATCGTTAAGAAGCCCCTGAACCTGGAAAAGGCCGAGCGCATCACCCGCCACATCCACTCGACCGGGCTCCGCACCGACGCCTTTTACATCCTGGGCTTTCCCGGAGAGACCCGCGAGCAGGTCAAGGAAACCATAGCCTTCGCCCACCGGATGAAAACCGATATGGCCTATTTCTTCATCGCCAATCCGCTCCCCGGCGCCCAGATGTACGAGATCGTCCGCGAGCGCGGCCTCCTCCCGCCCGGCTTCAACTTCGAGGACCTCTCCTATTCCCACGCCACCTTCCAGCGCGGTGACTTCGCCCCCGGTGAACTTGAACGGCTCGCCCACCGCGCCTTCCTCCACCACACCTTCCTCTCCTTCCTCCGCCGTCCCCGCGTCTTCCTCCGCCGCTTCTTCCTCGACCTCCTCCTCAAACGCCCCCGCTACACCCTGGGGATTCTGGTGAGGATCTGGAGGAGGAATTTCGGCGGCAGGCGCTCAGTGGGCTAAGGCCTGGCTTTCCCCGCTTGGTTTTCCCGACCGTGGCGCTCCCTTTTCCAGTGTCGTGTCCCATGAATTGTGGTGCAGGCGCCTCGCCCGCAACCCCGCGGAGATGCGGGCCAGAGGCCCGCACGGCAATGCAAGGAATTCCCGGGACACGACACTAGTCTTCCATCTCATTCCCGGCCCTTGAAATAAGCCTGTTTACGGGGACCAGGAATGATTTCCTGATCAACAGCCGGAGACGGGGGCGGGCTCGAATGAAATCGGCCAACAATGGAGAGAGCTGATAATAGAGCTGGACCAGCGATCGGCCCCAGGCCGAAGCCAGCAGGCGGCGGTCGCGGAAGCCACGGAGCGCGAGCACCTCGGGAGCATCGGCCGAGCCGTAACAGGCGGTCGCGATGAAGCAGCCGGATTTTTTGGCGGCGCCGCTCACGAGCCCGATGCGCTCCACCGCCTTTTTGGCGCGCGGCTCGGGCTCGCCGGTCGCCGACATGTAATAGCGCACGGCCTCCTTGCGCTTTCCCGCGCAGAGCAGCACGACCACCTGCTCCTCATAGTCGTTGGGGTCGGGAGTGGAGGGCGGCGCGGGCGCGGCGGGAGCAGGGGCTTGCCGCCGCGGCGCCGGCGTGAGGGGCGGCGGCTGCTCATGGCCCAGTCCGCGCTCGATGTTCTCCACCGCGTCCTTGGCTTCCGAGAGGCCCAGGCTCGTGACCTCGCGCACCCGCTTGATCGCCTCGATCTTCTGGTGCTGCTCTAATAGCGATACGATCTCCTGCATGATCGCGGCGCTGATCACGCCGCGGACGGGAACGGTGACGGACGCCTCCGGCCCCGCGAACTCAAGCGCCTCTTCCAGGTCTTCCCGCGACGACATATCCTCGATGGCGACCGCGGCCTCCTGGAGCGACGCGCCGGTGGCCTCGCGATAATGCTTGATGGCCTCGATGGGCTTGTGCTGGCTCAGCAGCAGCGCGATCTCGTTCCGGATGCGGGGCGTCAGGAACCCGGCGCCCCCTGGCGAGGCTGACGTGACACGGCCGGGCTTGCCGCCGTGCCGGGTCATGCCGCGCTCCACGGCGAACCGCTCGACCGCCTCCTTGGCCTCATTAAGGCCCAGGCCCATCTCCGCGCTCACCCGCTTGATCGCCGCCACCTTGCGGCCCTCCAGTATGAGCACCTTGAGCTCGGCTTCCAGGTCCGCATTGAACTCAATGGCCGTCTTTCACCTCGCCGCACCCGTGACATGAACGCGCAAGCGCGTAAGCGCGATTATAGCGGAAGCGGTGCGCCGCCGCCATGATCATAAGGCATGTTCAGGGCGTAGGTCGTAGAGCGGAGGGCGAAGGGCGTGAAGAAATTCGGGCAAGGTAATATCTTCCACGCCCTCCGCTCTCCTCTCTACGCCCTGCGTCTATATCCCCAGCATCATCTTGGCCGTGCTGAAATAGATGAGCAGGCCGGTGATGTCCACGATCGTGGTGAGGGCCGGGCTGGCGACCACGGCGGGGTCAAATTTCATTTTGGCGGCGGCCAGGGGCAACAGCGCTCCGATCAGGGTCGAGGTCACGACCTGGATGCTCAGGGCCACGGCGATGGCGAAGCCGATTTTGGACAGCGAGAATCCGGCGGGGATGGTGGCGCCCATGGAGATGAACATGACCTTGCCCCAGGAGAGGATGCCGAGGACCGCGGCCAGCAGCAGTGAAATCTGGAGCTCCTTGCCCATCACCTTGATGACGTCGCGGGGGACGACCTCCTTGAGGGCCAGGGCGCGGACCACCACGGTCGCGGACTGGCTGCCGGTATTGCCGCCGGTGTCGGCGAGCATGGGCATGTACAAAGCGAGGATGAGCATGTGCATCAGGGTGGCCTCGTAGCTCTGGATGATCATGCCCGACACCAGCCCCAGCGCGGCCAGCCCCACGATCCAGTAGGCCCGGTTCTTGAAATGCACCCACGCCGGAGTGCGCAGATAGGCCCAGGCCTCGTGGCTCCCGCCGATGGCCATCAATTTCTCGATGTCCTCCGTCTGCTCCTGGGTGATGATGTCCAGCGCGTCGTCGTGGGTGATGATGCCGACCAGCTTGTCCTCCCCGTTGATCACGGGCAGCGCGAGCAGGTCGTACTTCTGGATCTTCCGCGCCGCGTCCTCCTGGTCGTCCATGACGTTGGCCGCGATCAATTCCCGGTGCATCATGTCCTCGAGCCTGGCCTCGGGCCGGGCCAGGATCAGGTCCTTGAGCGAGATGAAGCCCAGCAGCTTCCGATCATCGTCCACCACGTACGCGTAATAGATGGTTTCCTTGTCCGGCGCCACCTGGCGCAGGCGGGCGATGGCCTCGCCGGCGGTCAGGTTCGGGGGCAGCATGGCATAGTCCGTGGTGATGGCCGACCCGGCCGTCCCTTCCGGATAGGCCGAGAGCTTTCGGATGTCCTCCCGCTCCGCCTGCGCGATCGCCGGCAACAGCGCCTCCCGCCGGTGCTCCGGGATGCGCTTCAACAGGTCCACCCGGTCGTCCGGCGGCATCTCCGAGACCAGCGCCGCCAGCTCGTCGCGCCGGATCGTCTCCGCGATGTCCGCCTGCTCCTCCTCGCCCAGGTTGCTGAAAATCTCCGCCCGGTTCGCAAGCGGCAGCGAAGCCAGCACCCGCCACACCTCCGCGGGCTCGAGCGCCGACAAGAGCTCGGCCACGTCCGCGGGGTGGCTCTCCAGGCAGAACTCGCGCAGGCTTTTTTCATCGTTACGGGAGAGGAACTCGCGCAGCTCGGGTAAGATCAGAGGGTTTTTCATGGCCCGCCTCCATCTTGGCCGCGATGCACAATGCGCGGCCGGAGGCGAACCGGAGGGCTAAATCCGGGAGGGAATCAAGTAGTTCGCTCGAGGGGCCGCGTCAATCATACATCGCGGGCCAGGGTCTTCTTTTTCACTTATCATCTTTTTCCCTTGTTGTTCGCCCGCGCTATCGGCATCGGCGACTCCTAATCATAACCGGCCAAGTGTCAGCATTTACTGACCACTTAAAATGTTGATTCATGACAAAGTGTCAGCAATTGCTGACCACTTTTTCGATATTGGTTTAGGAAGCGCATAATGGACCTCCTTGAGCAAAGGTTGTTGCGACGGATC
>DATKZS010000210.1:0-5495 GCA_035527835.1 bacterium | reverse complement strand
TGGACTTGGCGGACACCGGCACCGACCCCAATAACCCTGACACGGACGGAGACGGGGTGAATGACGGCGTGGAGAGCCTGGGCGGATCGAATCCCTTGAATCCCGATGTGGTCCCCGCCTATTTGAAATCAGGTGATGATGTTCGGATCACAAGTGATGGCTCCAACTCAGGCTACCCTTCATTGATCTGGACCGGGAGCGAGTTCGGGGTGAGTTGGCATGATTCCAGGGATGGGGATTCTGAGATCTATTTCACCCGAATCTCCCCCTTGGGCAGCAAACTTGGAGGCGACGAACGGATAACCAATTATATTGGCAACTCATCTGTATCTTCACTTACCTGGACCGGGAGCGAGTTCGTGGTGAGCTGGGAGGATGAACGCTTTGGGAACGACGAGATTTATTTCACGCGGATTTCCGCGGGAGGGACCGAGATCGGGGACGACACCAGGATAACCATTGATGGCGCTGATTCATGGGAGCCTTCCCTTACCTGGACCGGGAGCGAGTTCGGGGCGAGTTGGACGGATTACCGGGACGGGAACTGGGAGGTTTATTTCACGCGGATTTCCGCGGGAGGCACCGAGATCGGGGACGACACCGGGATAACCATTGATGGGTCTGATTCATTGGCTCCTTCCCTGGCCTGGACCGGGAGCGAGTTCGGAGTGAGCTGGACTGATTACAGGGACGGGAATTACGAGATTTATTTCACGCGGATTTCCGCGGGAGGGACTGAGATCGGGGACGATATCAGGATCACAAATGACGGCGCAGATTTAGGGGGGACTTCCCTGATTTGGACCGGAAGCGAGTTCGGGGTGTGCTGGTATGATTTCCGGGACGGCAACGGTGAGGTTTATTTCACGCGGATTTCCGCGGCAGGGAATAAGATCGGGGACGACGTCAGGATCACAACTGACGGCGATGAATCATGGGTGCCTTCCCTGACTTGGACCGGGAGCGAGTTCGGGGTGAGCTGGTATGATGGGCGGGGGGATGGGTATGATGAAATCTATTTCACGAGGATTTCCGCCGCAGGAACCGAGATCGGGGACGATATCAGGATTACCAATGACGGTGCTAGTTCAGGAGCGGCTCAACTTACCTGGACCGGGAGCGAGTTCGGGGTGAGCTGGCAAGATTCTCGGGACGGGAATTTGGAAATATATTTCGCCCTGATCGTGATTGACCAGGATGGCGACCGGCTTGCTCCGGCAGTGGAGAACCTTCTTGGAACTGACCCTTCCGATTGGGACACTGATGATGACGGGGTTTCTGATGGAGATGAATATCTTGTCTATGGTTCCAATCCCCTGGATCCGGACACGGACAACGACGGCCTTTCTGACGGCCTGGAAATAAATGTGATCCAAACAGACCCGCTGACCGACGGCGATGCGGACGGAGACGGGCTGACCGACGCGGAGGAGGTGTTATTTTTCGGGACTGATCCTCATGACGCGGACATGGATGACGACGGGCTCACGGATTATGAGGAGCTGTTCGTTTATTTGAGCGACCCCTGGTTCATTGATACTGACGGCGACGGGCTCTCGGACTGGAGCGAGGTTTACGTGACTCATACCAGCCCGGTCCTTGAGGACACCGATTCCGACGGCGTGCCCGACGGCATGGAGGTCGGAGACGCGCTCACGGACCGCGACGGCGATGAGATGCCCAATGTATGGGAAAAGACTTATTCCTGCCTCGATGCCGACACCGCCGACGCCGCCGGAGATTTCGACTCCGACGGGCTCACCAACCTGGAAGAATACAACGCCGGGACCGATCCGTGCGAGGCCGACACCGACGGCGACGGCCTGGACGATGACTATGAGATAAATGTCCCGCTCACCAGTCCTCTGCTCGCCGACACCGACGGCGACGGGCTGGATGACGGCGCCGAGGTCAATACTCATTCGACCGACCCGCTCGACCCGGACTCCGACGATGACGGCTTTTCCGACGGCGCCGAGGTCGCGGCGGGCACTGACCCCAATGATCCGAATTCCATCCCGGTCCAGCCCCCGCGCCTGATCAATTACCAGGGCCGGCTCAGCGATGCCTCCGGCGTGGCCGTGGGCGGGACCGTAAGCATGCGCTTCCAGATCTTCACCAGTCTTGCCGGCGCGACCGTGGCCTGGGGCGAGACGCAGGCCAGCGTATCCGTCCAGCAGGGAATTTACAGCGTGTTGCTGGGCTCGGTTTCGCCGCTGGCGCCCGGCATCTTCTCGAACCCGGAGCTCTACCTCGAAGTCTCGGTTAACGGCGAGGCGCTCACGCCCCGGCAGCGCATCACCTCGGTTCCCTTCGCGGTGAAGGCCGAGGAGCTGCTGGGCGGACGGCTGGAGACCGACGTCCGGGTCCTGGCCATTGGAGCGCCGGCGTCGAGCGTGACCATGCGCGTGTCCTTTAACCAGGCCTTCGCCGCGCCGCCGCGCGTCTGGGTGTCCGCGCTGGACTCTCCCATCGGCGGCCGGAAATTCATTGACACGCTCATCTTCAACGTGACCGCCGATGGCTTCGACGTCACCTTCGATTCCCTGACCGGCGAAGCCTCCGCCGGGACCGCGTCATTCACCTACGCCGCGTTCGGGAACTGAAGGGCATTTTATTAACCGCGGAGGCGCGGAGAACGCAGAGGTAATAATTATTAATCTCTGCGTTCTCTGCGCCTCCGCGGTTTGACTTATCTCACCGGCCCACTGACTTTGCGTTCCCCTTGCCTTTGCGATAAATATAATCCTGGAAATGCGATCAACTAATTTCCTGAAGGAGGCATAATATGAGTGATCGGCCGCGTGGACTGTTTTACGAGGACCTGGAGGTGGGCGCGAGTTATAAGACCAAGGCGCGCACGGTGACGGAGGCTGACATCGTGAATTTCGCGGGGGTGTCGGGAGATTTCAATGAGCTGCACATGAATGACGAGCACGCCAAGGCCACGCAGTTCGGAAAGCGCATCGCGCACGGGCTTCTGGGCCTGGCCATCTCGTCGGGGCTCACCCAGCAGTTGGATCTTTATAACGACACCCTGGTCGCCTTCCTCGGCCTCACCTGGGGCTTCAAGGGGCCCATCTTCATCGGCGACACCATCCACGTCATCCAGACCATCAAGTCAAAGCGCGAGACCAAGAAGCCGGACCGCGGCATCGTGACCTTCGCGGTCCAGGTGATGAACCAGCGCGGCGAGGTGGCGCAGGAGGGCGAGCGCACGATCATGATCCGGAGGAAAACGTCCTGAAGCTTTCCCGCGACCGCGCCGCCGTACTCGCCGTGATCGCGCTGGCATTCGCGGCGCGCGCGGCGTATATCTTCGAGGTCCGGGACCTGCCTTTTTTCGCCGTGCCGGCGGTTGACGCGGCCACGTATCTGGCCCAGGCCCGGGCCGTGGCCCACGGCCTGTGGCTGGGCGAGGAGTCCTTCTGGCAGCCGCCGCTCTACCCGTACCTGCTTGCGCTCGGGATCATGGTTTTCGGCGAGAACCACCTGCTCCTGCACCTCCTGCAGGCCATGCTCGGCGCCTTCAGTTGCGGACTCGTGGTCGTGCTCGGGCGGCGCGTGACCCGGCCCGGCCCCGCCCTGCTCGCCGGCCTGGCCGCGGCGCTCTACGGCCCGCTCATTTATTTCGACGGCGAGTATCTGAGCACGACGCTCGAGACATTTCTCAACCTCCTTCTGCTGCTCGGCCTGATCCGCTCGGCGAAAACGCGCGGCGCGCTGATCGTGTTCGGGACCGGCGCGGTTTTCGGGCTGTCCGCAATCGTCCGTCCCAATATCCTGCTGTTTTTGCCCGCGGCCGCGGCCTGGCTTATTTATTCGTGGCGCGGGCAAATGCGGCGGGGGCGCATGGCGCGACTGGCGGCCGTCATGATCGCCGGAGCTGTCCTCCCAATCGCGCCCGTGACGATGCACAACTACGCGGTCAGCCATGAATTCGTTCTCATCTCGTCGAACGGCGGGGCCAATTTCTACATCGGCAACAACCGGGACTGGCAAAGGACCACGGCCATCCGCCCGAGCTTTGCCTGGGCCGACCTCATGGCCGCGCCGCGCCGCCACGGCGCTGAAAAACCCGGCCAACGCTCGGCCTGGTTCATGGACCAGGCGTGGCAGGACATCCGCGAACAGCCGCTCTCCTGGGCCGGCCGCCTCGCCGCCAAGGCCGGCCAGTTCATCTGGGGCCATGAGTATCCGCGCAACCTGGACCTCTACTCCTATCGCGCCCACTCGCGCATCCTCGCCGCCCTGATGTGGGAGCGAGGCATCGCCTTCCCCTTCGGACTCGTCGCGCCCGCCGCCATCATCGCCATGGCCCTCTCCCTCTTCCGGCGCTCCCGCGAGCGGTCCCTGCTCCTCTTATACATAATAATTTACGCGGCCTCCGTCATCCTCTTCTTCATCGGCTCACGCTACCGCCTCCCCGTCATCCCCGCTCTGCTCATCCTCGCCGCCGAGCTGCCCTTCTGGCTCCGAGAAAAATTCCGCGCGCGCCGCTACCGGCCAGCGGCCGCCGCCGGGGCCGGATTCGCCGTCCTCATCGCGCTTTGCAACCACGATCTCTCCCGCGCGCCCAAGCCGCCGCCCGCCGAGTTCCACCTCTTCCTCGCCAATTCCCTGAGCCGGACGGGAGAGTATGGCCGCGCGCTCGACGAGTATAAAACCGCCGTCGCGCTCGCGCCGGACGAGCCCGATCCCTATCTTCAGCTCGGAGTGCTCTTGGCCCGCATGAACCGGCCCGATGACGCCGCCGCCATGTTCGAGAAAACGCTGGAGCATGCCCCGGGCCCCGAGAGCATGGCCGCGGCCTGGGCCCATGAGGACCTGGGCCGGATCGCCGAGGGCCGGGGAGACACCGAGGCCGCGATCAAGCACTACCGCGCGTCGCTCTCCGCGTTCCCCCTCCAGTTCGGCGCCCGCCTCAAGCTGGCCCGCGTGCTCCTTAAAACCCAGCATCCCGAAGAAGCCCGGCAAGAGCTCGAGACCCTCATTGCCCAATACCCGCGCCGGCCCGACCCCTACGCCGAGCTCGCTAAAATCGCCCAGGCCGCCGGCAACATCCCGTCCGCCATCGCCCTTTATAAAAAAGCCTCAGCCCTCTCTCCCAACGACTCCCCCTACCTCCTCGACCTCGCCGTCCTGGAGGCCCGCGCCGGCGACAAATCCAGCGCCATCAGGCACCTGAAAACCCTCCTCCGCCACGCGCCCTCAAACCCCGCCGCCCGCTCGCTCCTGCAAATGCTGGAAGCCTGATAGCCGGCATTCCGGGATGCGGAGGAATTTATTTTGGCGTTGACCACCGGCCGCAATTCCAGGCCACGGAAGCCATTTCTCCGGAAAATTTTTGCCCGGCTCAACACGGTCCATAATAAAATCCGGGCGTTGGCAAACCGTGGCCCAATTTTTGAGGCCCAGCGTCCGGGCCGCGAAGCCCCTTTCGTGGCCCAACACCCGGCCTCCCGCGGCCCAATGTCCAGGCCACCCGCGGCCCA
>DATKZS010000209.1:0-31191 GCA_035527835.1 bacterium | reverse complement strand
GATCGCCAAGTAAATCATGATATTTCTTGGCGGCCCAATAAAAAACAACTACAGGGCAGTGACTCCAACCGACTTGGCGAACCGCCCGACGGGAGCGCCAAGCGGAAAACACTCGCACCCAAGCCCTCTTCAAAATTAATCCTCGGCGCTCTTGGCGTCTTGGCGGTTTTCCGGTGCGTTTATTTTGGACAGCACTGCTCCAAGATAGTATGATAATGATGTTCAACCGGGACGCATCGTCGTTGTTCCAGCATACAGATATGGCCCGCGCGGCACAAGAAGCAATCAGCCGGCTCTCTTTCCAGCCGCGCGACGCCGGGAGAAAAAGATATTGCCGCCATGTATAATATCCCCGGATGACATCGCCGCCTGAATTGGAGGGAAGAGCCATTAAGAACACCGTGATAATAAAAAGGTTGTCCGCGGAGCAGGGCGGGGAGAGCAAAGCCAAGTTCCTTCCTTTGAGCCGGGAGCTGGTCAAGGAAATAACCGCGGCCGTGAAGAACATATTCGACGCTTTGGGCGGAGCGAGTTTGCTCAAGTCAAGCGGCGACGTTTATCTCAAGCCGAACGTGGTCGGGCCCAACGCCTATGTCCACACCCGCCCCGAGGTCGTCGAGGCCGCGGTCCGTTACTGGTTCAAGGCGGGCGCGCGAAAGGTATATGTGATCGAGAACTGCACCCAGGCCGCCTATACCAGGTTAGTGTTCGAGATGACCGGCTACAACGCCTTGTGCCAGAGGACCGGCGCGGTCCCGGTTTACCTCGATGAAGATGATGAGGTGGAATACGACTTTCCGGGAAAGGGACCGGTGAGCAGCGACCCGCAAGGATATGAGCTTGCAAAATTCAGGATGCCGCGGACCGTCCATGAAAAGCTGATCAGGGAAAAGGACTCCAACCTGTATGTCAGCATTCCCAAGCTCAAAACCCATTCCATGTCGGTGGTCACTCTGGGGATCAAAAACCAGTGGGGATTTCCGATTCACCCCGACCGGAGTCCCGACCATAATTACAATCTTCACCACAAGCTCGTTGACGTTCTGTCCCACGTTCGGCCCGACGTTACCCTGATCGAGGGGGTGGAGGGGACCATTTACGGTCATTATCCGGCCCTGGCCCTGGCCGATCGCTGTGTCAGGCCATTTCGAGTTCTGGTCGGCGGTTTGAACGTGGTGGCCGTTGACATCGTGGGCGCAAGGATTTTCGGCAAGAGGATCGAAGACGTTCCCCATCTGAAGATCGCCCTGGAAAGAGGACTGGGAGACGGAATCGAAAGTGAACGGGACATAACAATAACCGGGGATTACTCCCGATACGACGACCTGGACCTTCTCCATGAGTGGTCTCAATACGGCGGCCAATACCCCGACGACCTGATCCAGGAATTTCCCGCGGACGTAGTAATCATCAAGGGAAACGAAAGGGCCTGCCGGGAGGGCTGCGTGAACAACCCCCTCAGCAACCTTCAATTGATGTCTTTCGATCATCACGGCAAAGGCGGATGGACCCTGATAATGGGCAAGGGGTTTGACGATGACGTGATTGAGAGCATCCAAGGCCCGGTCTTCGTGGTCGGCCCCTGCGCGGTCAAGGAAATAGGGCGGAGGCTGGTGGACCGCCTGGGCCGGCGCAAGGTTTACATGAGCCGCGAGTGCAATGACCTGACGGCGGTGGTCGAAGCCATGTGCCATTTGATGAAGGTCAGCCCTCTCAAATTGGCGCCGCCGCTCAATCCCTTAAAAAGCTTGGCCCTTCTTCTCCAGGCAAGGATGAACCAAAGCAGTGGAAGGATGACCAATCCCCTGGCCAACTTCATCAAGCTCAGATAAAAGGGCAGCCACGGCAGCAAATAAATGGAAAGGTTCATTGAAAACTACTTCGGCGAGGAGTTCGATTTACTGGTCATCGGCGGCGGCATCACCGGCGCCGCGGTCGCGTATGACGCGGCTTCCCGCGGATTGTCCGTGGCCCTGGTGGAGAAAAATGATTTTGGGGCCGCGACCTCCGCCGCGACCTCCAAGCTCATCCACGGCGGCTTCAGATACCTGGCCAATCTCGAGTTCGGCATGGTCCGGGAATCGCTCCGGGAACGCCGGACCCTGGAAAACATCGCGCCCAACCTGGTATACCCGATACCGGTCATGATCCCCTGCTACCAGTCCGGAATAACCCGCAATAAGTGGGTGCTGAGGTCAGGCATGGTCCTGTACGATTTGCTCTCCTACGACAAGGGCCGGACCTGGGACCAAAGCAAAAAGATCGGGCTCCATCAGACCATGCCTCGCCTAAAAGCCCTCGAGCTGGAACCCGTCATCCCGGCCCCAGGACTTACCGGGGTTTTTCTTTATCATGATTGCCAAAGCCTGTTTCCGGAGAGGCTGACCCTGGCCTTTATCAAATCCGCGGTCAAGCACGGAGCTTCCGTGTCCAATTATTGCAAAGTGGAGGGGTTTATTTTCTCGGGCATGAATGGAAAAACGGTCGCGGGCGTCAAGGTCAAAGACCTGGCCGGGAATCGAGAGGTCGAGTTGAAGGGCAAGCTGACCGTAAATTGCGGAGGGCCGTGGGCGGACCTGATCCTGGGCCTGGCCAAGGGAGATACCTCACGACGGATCAGGCGCTCGGAAGGGATTCATGTCATTACCCGAAAGCTCGTCAATGATCACATGGTGGTGATGATCACGCCCTCGGGCAAGGGTTTTTTCCTGATCCCGTGGAGGGGCCATACCCTGATCGGCACTACCGACAAAGAGTACGTGGGAAATCCGGACGAATTCAAGGTCACCAAACCGGCCATCTTGGAGCTGCTGGAAACCGTCAACGGAACTCTGGGAGATAATGCGCGGATCGAATATGGCGATGTCCTTCGAGCCTACGGGGGCCTGCGGCCCCTGGTGGAGGACCAGACCAAGGAAGTGTATGAATCATCCCGGAAATATGAAATCTATGACAATGCCCGGGACGGGTTCCCGGGTTTGATCACCGTGGAGGGCGGAAAATATACCACCAGCCGCGGCCTCGCCCAAAACGTGATGAAGACCGTGGCCAGGAAATTGAATCAGGACCTGGGTCAATGCAAAACCGCCGGGCAGCATCTGGCCGGATGTGAAATACCAGACATCAATCAATTTATCAACGAATTAAAAGCTGAAAACCGGGACTTCGATGAAAAGACCGTTGAATGCCTGGCCCGATTTTACGGCCGGGAATGCCGCCAGGTGATCGAGCTGGCGCGCCAGGACCGGGGCCTCTCCGAATCTCTAAATGATGACGGAGAAATTTCCGCCCAGGCCGTTTACGCGATCAGAAATGAGATGGCCCTGACGCTTAAAGACGTGCTTTTCCGCAGGACCGGGATCGGCGCGCTGGGCCCTCCGGGAGATGATAAAATCTCGAGGATCGCGGACCTGGCGGCCAACGGGCTCGGCTGGGACGAGGAGAGAAAGAATAAAGAGATCAACGAAGCGAAAGAACTTTTCAAGTTGCCGGATCAATGATCCATTACCAGTGCTGTCCAAAATAAACGGACCGGAGAACCGCCAAGACGCCAAGAGCGCCAAGGATTATTTTTTAACAGGATTTTAAGAGGGCTTGGGTGCGTATGTTTCTTGCTTGGCGCTCCAGTCGGCCGGTTCGCCAAGCCGGTTGGGGCCAACGCTTCCGAGTTGTTCTTTGCCGGGCCGCAAAGAAACATCATGATTTACTTGGCGACCCTTGGCGCTCTTGGCGTCTTGGCGGTTTTCTTACGGCCTATTTTGGACAAGAGTGATCCCTTACCTGACCAGGAGGGTTAAATGAACGGAAAAGATTTCAAGCCGGATTGGACGGAGCAAGCGCCGCCTCGCGACTCATATCGGTCCATCTTCAAGCTGGGAAAGCCCGATGAGTTCAAGCATCCCGGCGACGGATTGGTCCGGATGATTAAAGAAGAGTTCGGGATGACCGACGATGATTTCAGGCTCAAGCAAAACGAGGGCAATGAAAAGGTCGTTCTCGACGGAAAACCACGATTAAGCGGCGAGCAGATAAATAAATTCAAGGAGCTGGCCGGAGAGGAAAACGTGTCCCTGGACGATTACAGCCGCGTTAAATACAGTTGCGGACAAATGCTTCGAGAGGTCATGGATCTCCGGCTGAACAAGTTGCGGGACGTCACCGATGTGGTCGTTCATCCGCGGGATAAAAATGACGTGCGGAAAATCGTGGAATATTGCAATCAGCGGAAAATACCCGTTTACGTTTACAGTGGAGGCTCCTCCGCGGTTTTGGGAATCGCGCCCGCCAAGGGCGGCGTGACCATGGTCCTGAGCACTCATCTGAACAAGGTTTTAAAGGTCAACGAGCTCAACCAGACCGCGACGGTCCAGCCCGGCCTGATGGGACCCGATTACGAGGACGCCCTTAACCACGCTCCCGAGCGCTTCAACGTGAGCCGGAGCTATACCTGCGGCCACTTCCCCCAATCCTTCGAGCTTTCCTCCGTGGGCGGCTGGGTGGTGACGCTCGGCTCGGGACAGGCTTCAACCTATTACGGTGACGCCTATCATCTGGTTCTGGGTCAAGAGTACGTAACGCCTTCCGGAACTTTCAAGACCCTGGATTACCCGGCAACCGCCACCGGCCCCAAAGTCAACGATATCATGAAAGGCTCGGAAGGAGCGTTTGGAATCCTCGTGGAGCTGACCATGAGAATTTTCCAATACATGCCCGAAAACCGCCGGCGCTTCGCTTTCATGTTTCCCTCCTGGGAAGCCGCGGTCAACGCCAGCCGGGAAATCATGCAAGGCGAATTCGGAATGCCCGCCGTCTACAGAATTTCCGACGCCGAGGAAACCGAACGGGGATTGAAGCTGTTCGGCATGAACAACCCCTGGCTGGAGCGCCTGATGGCCCTGCGGGGCCTGAAGCCCAATGAACGGTGCATCGGAATGGGGACCGCGGAGGGCGAAAAAGGGTTCGCCCGACACGTGAAGGCGCAAATCAAGAAGGTCTCGCGCCGCCACGGGGCCATGTACCTGACCGGCATCCCGGCCAAGATGTGGGAGAAAACCCGATACAAGGAACCCTTGATGCGCGAGGATTGGATGGACTTCGGAATTATCGCCGATACCCTTGAGTCCTCGGTTACATGGGACAACCTCCACAAACTGCACCGGGAGGTCCGGTCATATATCAAAAGCAGGCCCGGAACAATCTGCATGACCCATGCGTCGCACTTCTATCCCAATGGGACCAATCTATATTTCATCTTTATTCTTAAACCCGACTCCATGGAAGAATACTTCAAATTTTATGCGGGGATTGTCAATAAAATAATAGAAAACGGCGGCTCCATAAGCCATCATCACGGCGTCGGGAAATTACTGGCTCCGTGGATGGAGCAACATCTCGGAAAAGAACAGATGGAAGTGCTGCGGGCGCTGAAAAGGCATTTCGACCCGAACAACATCATGAACCCCGGCGGGCAGCTGGCCCTTGATCCGCCGGAGAACGGGAAGCGGGAAATAACATAATTACAGTGCTGTCCAAAATAAACGGACCGGAGAACCGCCAAGACGCCAAGAGCGCCAAGGATTATTTTTAAACAAGATTTAAGAGGGCTTGGGTGCGAATGTTTCTTGCTTGGCGCTCCCGTCGGCCGGTTCGCCAAGCCGGTTGGGGCCGACGCTCCGGAGCTGTTCTTTGCCGGGCCGCGAAGAAACATCATGATTTACTTGGCGATCCTTGGCGCTCTTGGCGTCTTGGCGGTTTTCTTACGGCCTATTTTGGACAAGAGTGTAATTACAAATCGAAGACGGCCCAGGGATGGCAAAATGATAAATGGGCAACACCAACACGACGAATTAATTCTCTCCATTGACGCGGGCACGCAGTCCATGCGCGCGGCCTTGATTGACCTGAAAGGCCAAATTCGGAATCTGGTTAAAACGCCGATCGAGCCTTACTTCTCCGCGCGCCCGGGATGGGCGGAGCAGGACCCCGAATATTACTGGACCATGCTCGGCCAAACCTGCCGCCAACTCATGCTCAATTCCGTCGAGATGAAGGAAAGCATTCAAGGCGTAACCCTGACCACTCAGCGCGGCACCATGATTAATCTCGATATCAACGGGAAACCGCTCCGGCCCGCTATTGTCTGGCTCGATCAGCGAAAGGCGGACGCCTGGAAGGTGCTTCCCCGCATGGCCAAACCCATTGTTAAATCGCTGAGGTTCCTTGACCTGCTGGAGGGGGTCGTCCGGGATTGCGAGGCGAACTGGATCAGACAGAACCAGCCCGAGATCTGGGAAAAAACGCATAAGTACCTCTTCCTTTCAGGATACCTCACCCGCCGGCTGACCGGGGAATTCATGGACTCAAGCGCTAACATCGTGGGATACGTGCCTTTCAATATAAAGACGGGACGATGGGCCGGCAATCTCGACCCCAAATGGCGCTTGTTCCCGATCGAGAAAGATAAATTGCCCGAACTCGTCGCGCCCGCCGAGCTTCTGGGGCATGTCTCCCCAATGGCATCCGAAGAAACCGGCATCCCCGCGGGACTTCCCCTCATCGCCGCGGCCAACGATAAAGCCTGTGAAATGCTCGGCTCGGGCTGCCTGACGCCGGAGAACTTGTGCCTGAGCTTCGGGACCACCGCCACGGTAAATGCGCAAAATGAAAAGTACGTCGAGCTGAGACCGTTGTGGCCGCCTTTCCCCTCCGCCATCCCCGGGCAGTACTATACCGAGGTGGCGGTGCTGAGAGGCACGTGGATGATTACCTGGTTCAAGCAGGAGTTCGGCCTTAAAGAGCGGCTCGAAGCCTTGGAAGGAAAGGCCTCTCCCGAGGAGCTCCTGGAAAAACTGATCAAAGGTGTGCCGCCGGGTTCCATGGGCCTGGTGCTCCAGCCATACTGGACGCCCGGGCCGGAAGTCGCCTGGTATAGCAAGGGCGCCATTATCGGCTTCGGCGACGTGCATACCAGGAGCCACCTGTACCGCGCGATCGTGGAAGGCATGGTCTTCGCCTTGAAAGACGGCGCGCGGTTGACGGAAAAGAAAAATAAGACCCCGGTTACGGCAATCACGGTCTCGGGAGGCGGCTCCCAGAGCGATGCCATCGTGCAGATCGTCGCGGATATTTTCGGGTTGCCGGTGCACCGGCCTCACACCCATGAAACCTCGGCCCTCGGCGCGGCCATTGACGCGGCCGTCGGGCTCAAGTTGTACCCCGATTTCCACGCCGCCGTAAAAGAAATGACCAGGATCAAAGAGGTCTTCCATCCCATACCGGAAAACCAGGACCTCTACCGGGAGTTGTACCACCGGGTGTACAGCAAGATGTATCAGCGCTTACAGCCCCTCTATCAAGAGATTCAGGACATCACCGGATATCCCGGCAATTTCTAAACAAGGCCCGGAAGGCGCCGTAACCATTGGGAGGCGGCGCATTCACAACATCATTTGCCCGGCATTCCACGCCTGACCAGACCATGAACACTTGCGCCAAGGAATCATGGCGGCGGCTCACGGACCTGACCGGGAAAATCTCGGAAAATCCGGCGGAAGAGGCGGAGTCTGCAATGTATATGCACCAGCGAATTAAAGCCGGAGAGTGGGTGCCGGGAAAAGCTGAAAAATCCGACGAGCATGATGATATGCAACGATGCTGGTAACGGGATGATACCCGACGCCCAAGAGATGGCAACCAACTGATATCGAAAACTTTTTAAAAGCAAGTAAAAACAAATAGTTATAAATGGTGCGAGGAGGGGGACTTGAACCCCCACGGGATTTCTCCCACAAGGCCCTCAACCTTGCGCGTCTGCCAATTCCGCCATCCTCGCTGGCCGGCTATCTTAACGCCGGGCGCGGCGGATGTGAAGGTCCGCGGGCCCGGAAAAATGAACTCACGGTCCCGGGGTCTCGGGCGCGGGAGCGGCCGGCCCGGGTGATACCGGGGCCGCGCCTTCCGGAGCAGCGGGGGCTTCCGGAGTCGGAATCAGGTCGCCGGGCAGGGTCGGCAATGCCGGCTGTTCCGGCGTCGTCTCCGCGCCGGGCGCTCCGGGCGGCGCGGTAACAGGCAGGTTGGCCTCGATCCCCCCGGGCAAGGTGGGGATGGTGGGCAGCTCCGGCTGCTGGGGCGTGGTGGGCTGGGCCGGCTTGTAGTTGTCCATCACGCTCGACCCGCCGCTCTTGAGGAAGGACAGGCCCAGGCTGGTCACCATGAACACCACCGCCGCCGCGATCGTGACCTTGGTCAGGAACGAGGCCCGGCCGGTGGACCCGAACAGCGTCTGGCTGGCTCCGCCGAACGCCGCGCCCATGCCCGCGCCTTTCCCTCTCTGCAACAGGATGATGAGGATCAGCGCCACGCAGACGCCAACGTGAATGATAATCATCAGGTTCGTAATCATAAAAACTCACCTCGCTACGAAAAATTATACTAGCATCAACCGGACTTTTTGTAAAGTTGGCGCCCCATTTTGGGGTTTCTCGCGTTGGAGAGTGGACGGCAGCGCGGATCGCGTAGAGCGAAGGGCGAATGTCGTAAATCAAATCGGCGGAAATTCAGCTGTTTTTCACGCCCCGCGCCCTGCGCTCTACGCGCCCCCGTCCGGCGCCGGTGAAATGGCGGGACTGGCGGAGAGCGGACGGTTTTGCCATAATAGGGTGTTTGCAAAATCCGGGGCCGGGCGTTGGCGCGGGGCCGGGGGCGGGAGCGTGGAGATGTTCAAGGGCAAGACGGCGATCATCACGGGCGGGTCGAGCGGGATCGGCCGGGAGCTGGCGCAGCGGCTGGCGGCGGCGGGTTCGAGCCTGGCGCTGGCGGCGCGGGACCTGGACAAGCTGGGCCGGACGCGGGAGGAGATTATCGCGCGGGGGGGCGGACGATGAGCGTGGGACATTGTTGTCCGTGGTGGCTGGCCTATACGTTCGACAATGCGCTCCGGCGGCTGTTCCAGAATCCGGAGGCCGTGGTGGGCCCGTATCTGGGCGAGGGCATGACGGCCCTGGACCTGGGCTGCGGCATGGGATTTTATTCCATCGCCATGGCCCGGATGGTGGGGCCGTCCGGCCGGGTGATCTCCGTGGACCTGCAAAGAGAGATGCTTGAGATCATGCAAAAGCGCGCCGGGAAAAGGGGCCTCGGCGGGCGCATCACCCCTGTCCTGTGCAAGGTGGACGACATCGTGGCGCGGGACCAGGTTGACTTTGCGCTGGCCATGTGGATGGCGCACGAGGTCCCGGACCGCGGGAATTTTTTCCGGCAGGTGCGCGGGTGCCTGAAGGACGGGGCGCGGTTCCTGGTGGCGGAGCCCCGGTTCCATATCTCGCGCGGCTTTGTTGACGCCGAGATCGAGCTTGCGAAAGAATGCGGGCTCGCGGTGGTGGAGGAGCCGCGGGTGGGGCTTAGCCATGCGGTATTGCTGAAAAGAGTGTAACCTCGGGAAAAGCGGCCGGGGAAATACGGCGGCGGGCGCCGGCTGATGAGAGAGGAATTTTGATGGCGGAAGTGAAGCTTAACGGGGCGAGGATTTTTTACGAGGTCCACGGCAATCACGGGTCGTTCCCGCTGGTGCTGACGCACGGGCTGGGCAGCGACCATACCATGTGGCTGGGCCAGGTCGGGGCGTTCAAGGACAGGTATCGGGTGGTGTTGTGGGACGTGCGGGGCCACGGCCGGTCGGAGGTCACGGCCGACGGTTACTCGCTGGACCGGTTCATTGACGATCTCCGGGGTCTGCTCGAACATCTCGGCATCGAGCGGGCGCATATCGCCGGGCTTTCCATGGGCGGCTGGATCAGCTTCGAGTTCGCGCTCAAGTACCCGGGGCTCACCGCGGGCCTGGTGCTCTCGGACTCGGGCGGCATCAAGGCGGGGATGACCGAGGTCCAGCTCGGGCAGGGCCGGACCCTGTTCGAGGTCTCGGCGCACGTGGCCCTGCAGCACGGCCGGGCGGTGATGGCCGACAACACCATCAACCTCATGTTCTCGCCGGAGTTCATCCGGCAAAGCCCGGACATCGTCGAGCTCACGCGCCGGCGGCTGATGCAAGACCCCGGCATCGGCTTCGCCCGCACCATCCAGGGCATCCTCATTGATTACTGGAACGAGCCGGCCGCCGACGTGATGAGGAGGCTCGGCTCCATCACCGCGCCCACCCTGGTCATCGCCGGCGACCTGGACCTGATCACGCCTCTGCCCACCCAGCAGGCCCTGCACCGCGCCATTCCCGGCTCGCGCTTCGAGATCATCCACGGCTCCGGCCACGTGCCGCCCCTCGAGCAGCCCGCGGCATGGAACAGGCTGGTCCGCGAGTTTTTAGAAGGTGTGAAAGTATGAAGGTATGAAGGTATGAAGGTAAGAAGGTATGAAGGTAAGAAGGTGTGAAGGTAAGAAGGGGTGAAGAGGAGGGACGATCATGTCCGTCGAGGTCTCGCAAAAAGGCAAAGTGATGACGGTGATCATCGTCCGGCCCGAGGTTCGCAACGCCGTGGACCGGCCCACCGCGGAGGCTCTCGCTGACGCCTTCCGCGATTTCGAGGCCCTGAAGTCGGCGCGGGCCGCGGTGCTCTACGGCGCGGGCGGGAACTTCTGCGCGGGCGCGGACCTTAAAGGCCTTTCCGATGACCAGCGCCGCAACCGGGCGGAGGATGACGGCGACGGGCCCATGGGCCCATCGCGGCTCATGCTGACCAAGCCGGTGATCGCGGCGGTGGCGGGTTACGCGGTGGCCGGCGGGCTCGAGCTCGCCCTGTGGTGCGACCTCCGGGTGGCCGAGAAAAGCGCGGTGTTCGGCGTGTACTGCCGGCGCTGGGGCGTGCCCCTGATTGACGGCGGCACCGTGCGTCTGCCCCGCGCCATCGGCATGAGCCGGGCCCTGGACATGATCCTGACCGGCCGCGGCGTGGGCGCGGATGAGGCCCTGGCCTGGGGGCTCGCCAACCGAGTGGTGGACGACGGCGCCTCGCGCGAGGAAGCGGAAAAGCTCGCGGCCGAGCTGGCCGAATTTCCGCAGACGTGCCTGCAAATGGACCGCATCTCCGCCTACGAGCAGTGGGGCTTAAACCAGCCCAACGCCATCCGCAACGAGTTCCACCGCGGCCTCACCGCCCTCAAAAGCCCGGAAATCTCCGAGGGCGTGGGCAACTTCACCGGCGGCAAGGGCAGGCACGGGAAGTGAGGGAAAAAGTAAAAAGTAAAAAGGAAAAAAATCATGGAGTGAGGGGCAGATCATTCATAGCTTATCACTTGTGACTTTTGCCTCTTAATTTTTTACTTTTTACTTTTTACTTTTTCCTTCCTCCATTCCCAGTCCCTTGGCCACGTACTCCTTTAACGGCTCCGTCCCCATCCGCTCCAGCATCTTGCCCACGCGCTCGCCCCGTTTTGCATTATTTTTGTAGAACTCGACCACCAGGGCCACCGCCCGGAAGGCCTGGTCGTCTTGCTCAAGGCCCCGGAGGATTTCCCGGGCCAGGCGCGGCCGCGAGCCCACGTTGCCGCCGGCCAGCAGCACCCATCCGCTCTTGCCCCGCGGATGCAGCCCCACGTCGCGCACCCACCCCTCCGCGCAGTCA
This sequence comes from bacterium, assembly GCA_035527835.1. Classification (GTDB taxonomy): domain Bacteria; phylum RBG-13-61-14; class RBG-13-61-14; order RBG-13-61-14; family DATKZS01; genus DATKZS01. The sequence continues at coordinate 19,621 of DATKZS010000209.1, read as the reverse complement.
ATGGGACAGCCCGAGACCGCGATCTTGAGCTTGTTCACCAGCTCCATGCCGTGATAGGCCGCATCAAGCCTGAGCCCCAGCGCGATCGCGTCGCGCTGCCCCAGCTTGCACCAGGTGTCGCCCGGACAGCACCTCACGCTGCGCACGCACAACCCGGTCAGATGACCCTCGCTCATCCCCAGGTCCGCCCACACCTTGTCCACGTCCTCCTCCCGGATCCCGTAGAGCGCGATCCGGTAGGCGCTGGTGATCTTCACCAGCTTCGCGCCATAGTTCTCCGCCGCGTCCGCGAGCTTGCGCAGCAGCTCCGGCGTCACTATGCCGCAGGGGACGTGCGGCGCGATCGCGTAAGTCTCCCGGTCAATCTGGAGCACCGCACCCTTTTCGCCGTCCTTTAACATCAGTCGCTCCTTTAATCCTTGAACACGAGTTCCCCGCCCAAATACCCGGCCAATGCAATGAAGGAGAGCATCAGAAGATGGACGATAAAATAGGTCCAGCGCGAGGCGGAGGCTACGGAGGCGACGTCGGGATTGATGATGTACCAGACCACCAGCACGACGCCGACAATAAGCGCGCAGATGCCGGAGATTATCTTGGTGAGGATCGGCCGGGTCATGGTCCCGCCCATGCGCACCTGCCAGTCCACGTAGCCCGCGAAAAGCACGCCGGGCAGGGTGAGCGTCACGAACAGCAGGTTGTAAAACGCGGCCTCCTTCATGTGCGCGATCTGAAAAGCGAGGGCCAGGAACAGGAAGAGCACGGTGGCCGGCATGATGCCGTTCGGGAAGTGCACGGCCATGGGGTGCGCGTGGTTCCTGGCCATCCGGGCAAAAATAAACTCGAGCAGCGCGGGGCGCTTTGGCGGGGCCGGGGCCGCGGCATCCTCGGCTTTCTCGATCTGGGCGAGCTTGGCCATGATCTCGGGCCAGCGCTGGCTCATCCTGGCCTTATATTCCTCCCGCGCCTTCCCGCCCTCCTGCTCCGCCATGGCCTCGAACTTCTCGCGCGGCGCCCCGCACACCGGGCACTTGGCCGGCGGCCGCGGGCCCTCGTGAATAAAACCGCATACCGTGCATTTGAAATATTTCATCCTGGACCTCCCCATGCCTTGTGCTCAACTACTCTAACCTAATAATTGTTCCTGATCTTTTCAAGAGCCAAGCAACAGACTATAATCGAGGGACCATGAACCGGGGGAAAGGCCATGATGATATTTCCCGCGCGGCCACACCCATTGATTCCGCCACGGTGGTGTTGCTGCGGGAGGGCGGCGGCGCGGTCGAGGTGTTTTTGATGCGGCGGCACCGGAGGCAGTCGTTCATGGGCGGGGCGTATGTTTTTCCGGGCGGCAGGCTGGACGAGGCGGATTGCGGTCCCGCGCTTTCCGTCCTCTGCCGCGGCGGGAAATGGAGTTATTAAAGTCATGGGCCGGACCGAGCAGGCGCGGGCGTGTTTTGCGGACGGGTTCAACTGCGCGCAGGCCCTGGTCGCGATCTACGGCCCCATCTACGGGATTGACCGCGGCATGGGCCTGCGCATCGGCGCCGCGCTGGGGGCGGGACTGGCGCGCTCGGGCGCCACCTGCGGCGCCGTGACCGGAGCGCTCGTGGTGATCGGATTGAAGCACGGGATGACGCGGAAAAACGGCCTCGCCGCCAAGGAAAAGACCTACGCCCTGGCCCGCGAGTTCATGGAGCGCTTCGCGGCCGCGCACGGGACTCTGCTGTGCCGCGAGCTCCTGGGCTGCGCCCTGGACACGCCCGAGGGCCTGCAATTCGCCAGGGACAACAACCTGTTCACCACCCGCTGCGCGCAATACGTGGCGGACGCCGCCGGGATCATCGAGGAAATTCTCGGCATCCAATAACGTCGCGCCCCAGGCCTCAAGCCCCAAGCCCTCCTCATATCGTCCACTTCATGAGGAACGCTCCCCAGGTGAAGCCGGAGCCGAAGGCGGCGCAGAGGAGCAGGCCTCCCTTTTTGAGGCGGCCGTCGGCGCGGGCCTCGCACATGCAGATGGGGATGGTGGCGGCGGTGGTGTTGCCGAACTTGTGGATGTTGGACACGACCTTTTCCCAGGGCAGCCCCATTTTATCGGCGACCATGCGGGAGATGCGCTCGTTGGCCTGGTGGGGAATGAACAGGTCCACCTCCTCGATCTTGCGGCCGGTTTTTTGGAGGACCTCGTTCATGGCCTCGGAGAAGCGGGGCACGGCGTGGCGGAAAACGGCGCGGCCGTCCATCTTCGGATAGATGTCTCCGCTGTCAATCATCTCGTACGAGACCCGGGGCTTTCTATTGGCGGCGGGCGCGGGCAGCCACAGCTTGTCGTAGTACTCGCCCTGGCAGTGCAGCGAGAAATCGAAGACGCCCTCGCCGTTGCTGGCGGCGGGGACCATGACCACGGCGCCGGCGCCGTCTCCGAAGATCACGGACACGTCGCGGCCGCGGTTGGAGAGGTCGAGGCCGCAGGAGTGGTTCTCGGCGCCGATGACCAGGACGTTGTCGCAGAATTCGGTGCGGATGAAGCGGTCGGCCACCGCCACCGCGTAGATGAAGCCGGAGCATTGCTCGCGCACGTCAATGGCGGGGATGGTCCCGAACACCGGCCACTTGCTTTGCAGGATGCAGCCGGAGCCGGGGAAGAAAACGTCCGGGTTCAGCGTGGCGAAGACGATCATCTGGATGTCCTCGGGCTGAAGCCCGGCGTCGGCGATGGCCTGCTCCGCCGCGATCTTGGCCATGTCCGCGGGCCCCACGCCCGCCTCGGCCCACCGCCGCTCCCGGATGCCGGTCCGCTCCCGGATCCACTCGTCCGAGGTGTCCATCAGCTTGGACAGGTCGTCGTTGGTCACCACCCAGGGCGGCACGTAGAAGCCGGTCCCGATTATGGTCGAATTACGCATGGTGTTAAATCCCTTCTTTAAATGGTGGGCCCGACACTCCTGTCGGGCCATCGTCCCGGCGCAACAGGAGTGTCGCGCCCACCGATATATTAGCAGATGGAGGGGGAGAGTTAAATCTTCACCACCGTGGTGTCGGTGAGCGAATTGTGGAACATGGCGTCCTGCTCGATGAGCTCGAGCCAGCGCGACGGCGGCTCCTGGAAGATCAGCGGCAAAAAGCCGATGGGGACCACGTAAATGGTGAACGGATAGAGCGCGCCGCGCACGAGCGCGCGCATGAAGTCAACGCGGGGGGCGCCGTTTTTGAGGACCACCCGGAGGCCGAGCGCCTTCTTGCCGGGGGTCGCCCCGAGCAGGGAAGCGAACGCGGCGTGATAGAAGATGAAGATGAGCAGGGCGCTCACGTATTTAAGGAGCGTGTAGACGCTGGCGCCCTCGACCTCCTGGCCCGGCGCGGCCAGGCCGGGGGACGGCGCCGCGGGCGCGATCAGATTGATCGCATGGACCGCGAGCACGATCAGGGCGGCGATGACGGCGAGGTCTATGAGGAAGGCGGCGAGGCGGGGGATAAGGCGCGCGGTCTCGCCGGCGGCGGCGAGGTCCCGGGCCGCGGCCTCCGGGGTGAGCACGGACCCGCAGGCCCCGCAGTGGTCCGGCAGCGGCGCCGGCTGCCGTGCTCCGCACACCGCGCAGTACCGGGCCATCGCCCGCACGGCCTCGGGTTTTTCCGGCGGGTCGGCGAACACCTTGTTCATCAGGCACGGCGCGGTCACCACCACGCCGTGGGCCTCGGCGATGACCTCGTTTTTCTTCTTGCGCTCGCCGCAGAGCTGGCAATATTTTCCGATAGTCATGGTCATTTCTCGATCGGATACGGCCTGAAGATCAGGTACGCGCAAAGGGTGATCAGCGCATCCATGGCAAACGCCGTGAGGATCCCCGTATCCATGCGAAACAGCGCGAAGTTGAGCGCCGCGATCATGGGCGCGACCCCCGCCGCGAACTTGGTGATCAGGCCCTCGATCCCGTTATACATGGCCTCCCGCCGATAGCCCGTGATCTTCTCGTCAAAGTCCATGATGTCCGTGATGATCACCCGCTGCAGCACGATGAACGCCGCCGCCCCCGGCGCCAGCAGGGCGAACACGCCGACGGCCGCGGCCATCCTGGCGGTGTCCCCCGCGAGCGGAAGGAACGGGACCGCGATGCAGAGCGGGATGAAACAGGAAAATGTCAATAGGCCCAGAGAAAACACCCGCTTCTTGCCGTAGCGGTTCGCGCCCCAGATCACCAGCGGGAAAAAGATGACCGCGCCCACGATGATCGCCCCGGAAAGCGCGCCGGCAAAGCCCTCGCCCAGGTGGAGCCGTCTGGTCACGTAATAAGGCAGCAGCACGAAGATGAGGTCCACCAACATGCGCAGGAGCGCGATCATCACCAGGTAGTGCGGGTAGGTCGGGTTCTTGAGGGTCTCGCGCACCGCCCGGTAGAAATTGAACTGGACCTCCTTGCTGGCGTCGTGCGGCTTTTCGCGGATGAACCACCAGGTCAGATAGAAAAGGACGAGGATGCCGGCCGCGGACACCACGCCCACGAACTTGAACCCGTCCGGGAAATGCAGCGGTCCGAGATGCAGGCCGTCCGGCATCTTGCCCACCGCGCCGATCACCATGCCGAAGACGGCGGCGCCGAGCAGCATCCCGATCACGTCGCCCACGCCGAGCCAGCCGCCCACCTTGTTGCGCTCCTTGGTTCCGGGCGCGATCTCGGGCAGGAGCGACAGGTGCGGCGCGACCACGACGGTATAGGCCAGCCAGAAGACGAGGAGGTTTCCGGCCAGCCACAGGTTGTTGGCCATGGAGGGATGGTCGGTGAGCGGGTACCACATCAGCGCCATGGTGAGCGCAACGAAGGGCGTGCCGAAGATGATGTAGGGAATGCGCCGGCCCCACCGCGACCGCGTCTGGTCGCTGAAGTAGCCGACCAGCGGGTCCGACACGCTGTCCATCAGCCGCCCGATGAACTGCACCACCACGAACGCGCCCAGGCCCATGTAGATCGTGCCCTTGCCCTCGCCCGGGTAATAGAAGTACATGAGCCAGCCCACGATCAAAGCCGGGCTGTAAGAGGCCGGGATGACGCCCGCGGCATAGGCAAAGGTCTGCCCCAGCGTCAAATCTCCGGCCTTTTTCTGTTCTCCGGTATTAACCATGTCTTTTCGGGCTCAGGCCCCGCTCCCAATCCGCATCACTATAGATAATACCGGACGGCCTGTCAATGACCCGGGCGCCGGAAACCGTTCCGGCCCGGCGGCCTCTAACTAATGCTCGTGGTGAAAGGCTACGGCATTTTCCGGGGGTTTATATTTAGGCGGAATCGGGGTATCATCTGGTGGTAACTTGAGATCATTGCGCGGAGAGATCAAATAATGAAACCTAAGAAATCGGCCGGCGCGAGGGCCGCTTGCGGTTACGCGCCGGCGCTTCTTGTGCTGGCCCTGCTGGTATTGGGCCTCGGCCCGGCCCGGCTCGCGGGCGGCGACACCTATCCGGGGACGATTGACCCGAGTGAGATCAAGCCGGGCATGAAGGGCTACGGTCTGTCGGTGTTCAAGGGCCGCGAGCTCGGCCGCTTCGAGGTCGAGGTGATAGATGTGCTCAAGAACGCGCTGCCCCGGCAGGACCTGATTATCGTCCGCTGCTCGGGCCAGAACCTGGAAAAGACCATGATCGTGGCCGGGATGAGCGGCTCTCCCGTGTATATCAATGACCGGCTTGCCGGCGCCATCGCCTATGGCTGGTACTTTTCCCAGGACCCGCTGGCCGGGGTGACGCCGGTCAAGTACATGATCCGGGCGGCCAACCAGCCGGCCATGAGGGTGGCCGCGTCCGGGCCGGGGCCGCTGGCCGGCCACCAGCAGCGGCCGTGGGCCCAACTGCTCCAGGAGGACCAATCAACTCCCCTGGCCGGCGCCGCGGCCCATCGCGGGACCCGGATGGCCGCCATCACCACTCCCGTGCTGGCCTCCGGCTTTTCCCCGCAGGGACTCAAGATGCTGGGCCAAGAGCTCATGCCTTACAACCTGGTCCCGATGGCGGGCGGCGGCGTGGCCTCCGACCAGCTCGATATGGCCTTGGCGGACTCCATGGTCCCGGGGTCGGCCATCGGCGCCGCCATGATCACCGGCGACCTGTCCCTTACCGCCATCGGCACGCTCACCTGGCGGGAGGGCAACAAGGTCGCCGCCTTCGGCCATCCCTTTTTACAGGGAGGCATGATCTCCATGCCCCTGGTCTCCGCCGACATCCTGACCGTGGTCCATCTTCAGGACGAGTCCTTCAAGCTGGGCGCGCCCGGCGCCGTGGTGGGCGAGCTCACCGCCGACAACCAGGCCGCCATCAGCGGCGTGCTCGGAAAACAGCCCGACACCGTGCCCATGAAGGTCCGGGTCCGGCGCGAGGCCACCGGGCTCGACGACACCTATAACCTGAGCCTGGCCCGCGACCCCTTCCTGACCCCGCTGCTCATCCGCATCGGCCTGATGGAGGTCATCAGGTCAGCGGCCCCGGCCATGGATCCCGCCACCGTCCGCGCCCGCACCCGCCTCAAGCTCACCGGCTACGGCGACGTGGAGTACGAGGACGTGTACGCCGTCATGCGCAACAACTTCACCATGGGCATCATGGACCCCGTCCTCTTCTTCACCCGCAACCCGTTCGAGGAAATCCATATCGAGGCCGCGGACGTGGACCTCGAGGTGACCGACCAGCTCAAGGTGGCATCCATCGAGAACGCCTGGGCGGACACCGACGAGGCCGAGCCGGGCCAGACGGTCGAGGTCGGGGTATCGCTTCGGCCGTACGGGGGCGAGCCGGTGGTGTATAAATTCCGGGTCGCGGTCCCGGACGACGACATGAAGCAGCTCGTGCTCAAGATCACCGGCGGCGACAACGCGGCGCCGGACGCGGCGTTTCCGCGGGACGTTGCCGGGATGATCGAGTTCATGGGGGCGGTGTATCCGGCGGATTCGCTGGTGCTGGCCTATCAGGTCCCCGGCATGGGCGTTGACGTGAAGGGAAACCGGCTGCACAGCCTCCCGCCCTCGGTCAGCTCCATGCTCCAGCCCAGGAACGCCATGGACACCGAAAGCACGCCGGAGCTCAGGATCCTCACCCAAAAGACCCCCTACGTCATCGTGGGCGCGCAGCGGCTGCTGCTCAAGGTGAACTCGGCCCGCGCGGGCAAATGACGGATACCGGCCGCCGCGGGGACCGGCCCCGCCGCGCGCCGCATCGGATTGAAGGAGCAACTCGGCAATGAAATCGCGGATGCAAATCGCGGCGGTGGTGATGGCGCTGCTGGCGGCGCCGGTTGCGCGAAGCGCGGAGACCGAGCGCTGGCAGGTCCAGAGCTTTGACCAGTGGAGCAAGGGAAAGGCCTCGGGCGTGGAGATCGGTTCCGCCGGCGAGCTGAAGCCGGTGATGGTGCTGGACAGCGCGACCGTGGGAGCGGATGGAATCTGGACCATGGCCGCCGGCGGGGGCGGGGTCTACTTAGGCACCGGCAACAGCGGCAAGCTCTTTTTGCAGGCCGGGGGCCGCGTCAAGCAGATCGCGCAGGTGGGACAGGTCGCCATCACCAGAATCCGGATGGACCGCGAGGGACGCGCGGTCTTCTCGGCCATTCCCGGCGGAGTGATCTATCGGCTCACCAAACAAAACCAGGTCGAGAAGCTGGCCGAGGCCGGCGAGGAATACGTCTGGGATTTTATTTTCGACGGCCCTGACATCATCGCGGCCACCGGGCCCCGCGGCAAGATCGTCCGGCTCGGGCCCGACGGCAAGGTGAAGAGCGTGATCGAGACCGCAGAGCAGCACGTGATGTGCCTCACCCGCGCCGGCAACGGCAAGCTCTACGCCGGGACCGCGGGCGAAGGCCTGGTCCTGGAGATCGGCGCGGACGGCAAATACCGCGTGGCGCATGACTTTGACGAAAAGGAGGTCCGCCGCCTGGTCTGGGCCGGAGACTTGAAGACCGGCGTCTTGTTGGCCGCGGTCAATGACGAGGCCGGGGCCAGACCCTCCACCGGCCCGTCCGGCGCGGCCTGGGGCCGGCCCCGGACCGACAAGGAAGAAGACGAGGACAAGGACGGCGATCCCGATTCCGGGGACAAGGACAAGAAGGAACCCGCCGTTGCCATATTGCCGCGAGGTCCCGCTCCCCGCGCCGGGGGCAAGGTCACCGGGACCGTCTACGCCCTGACCGCGGCCGGGGGCGCCCGCGAGCTGGTCAAGCTCCCCAACCGCGCCGCCGTGGACATGGTCGCCGCCGGGCCCGACGTCTACGTGGCCACCGACCAGGAAGGCAAGGTCTACCGGCTCCGGCCCGACTCCACCGACTATGCCATCGCCTTTGATCTGCATGAGGCCCAGGCCCTGTCCCTGCTCGCCGATGACAAGGGCCTCTCCCGCATCGGGACCGGATCGCCCGCCGCCGTGGCCACCGTGGTCAAGCGCGGCCAGCATAAAATCAACTACACCACCGACGTCCTCGACGCCGGCTTCCCCGCCCGCTGGGGCGCAATCGAGTGGACCGCCGACGGCAGCGTCCGCTTATCCACCCGCTCCGGCAACATCAAGGACCCTGACCGCGGCTGGTCCGACTGGCAGGCCGTGGGCCCCGGAAAACCCGCGCCCGTCAGAAGCCCCGACGCCAGGTATTTACAGGTCATGGTCGAGTGGCCGGGCGGCTCGCGCGCATCGCTCACCGGCATTTCCATACCTTATCGGGTTTACAACCAGCCCCACTACGTGGACAAGGTGGTCGTGGACTCCGCCGACCAGGACGGCGACAAAAACGCGACCCGGCCCTCCGTGCGCCAGCCCGGGAAAAACGGGGCCGGCGATTCCGATCCCGGACCGCACCAGACCATACGCAAGATCGCCTGGAAAGTCACCAATCCCGACAAGGACGACCTCGAGTACACCCTCTCCTTCTCCCCCGAGAAGACCGACCAGTGGATCCCCATCAAGACCGACGGCCCCATCACCAAGACCAAATACGATTGGGAAACCGAGTCCCTGCCCGACGGCTGGTACCGGATCAAGGTCGTCGCCACCGACGCCCCCGTAAATCCGCCCGATGAGGCCATCACGGCCGCGGGAGTCTCCGACCGCTTCCTCCTTGATAACCGCCCGCCCCTGATTAAGAAGCTCGCCGTCTCCGGCGGCAAGGTGAGCGGAAAGGCGGTGGACGCGGTGAGCGCCATCTCCGGCATCGAGTTCGCAATTGACGGCGGAAACTGGATCCCGGCCGCCCCGGAGGACGGAATTCTCGACTCGCCCGCCGAGTCATTCAAGTTCGACCTGCCCGCGGACCTCGCGCCCGGACTCCACCTCGTGGCCGTCCGCGCCTGGGACCGCGCCCTCAACATCAACGCGGCGCAGGTCCAGTACGAGAAAAAATAAGATGATGACAAGGACGCGCGATGATCACCGAGACGCCTACTGAACGCTTTTTCCCCGCACCGGCTCCGCGTCCCGGCGCGAAGATTAGACCCCAGTTCCCGCGCCTCGCCGCCGTGGGCCTCATCGCCCTCGCCCTCCTGCTTTCCCGCCCCGCCGCCGGCGCATCCTATCCGGGCAAGGCATCCCCGCCGGTCCGCGCCGAGCACGGCATGGTGGTGTCCGCGCACCCGCTGGCCAGCGCGGCCGGAGTGCAAATCCTGCAAAAGGGAGGCAATGCCGTTGATGCCGCCGTGGCCGCGGCGTTCGCGCTTTCCGTGGTCGAGCCGTACTCCTCGGGCCTGGGCGGCGGCGGCTTCATGCTGATCTATCCGGGGCCCGGCGCCGACATCACGGCGCTGGACTACCGCGAGCGGGCGCCGGCCAAGGCCTCCGCGGACATGTATATCAAGGACGGCAAGATCGTCCCCGGCCTCTCAACAAAGGGCGCGCTGGCCGTGGGCGTGCCCGGGACCGTGGCCGGGCTTGCCGCCGCCCTCGAGCGCTATGGCACCATGCCCCTTAATGAGGTCATGGCCCCCGCCATCGCGCTCGCCGCCGACGGCTTCACCGTGGACCGGCTCTATTACCAGCGTTCCCTCCTCAGCCTGCCGCTGCTCATGAAGGACCCATGCGCCAGGGCCGCGTTCCTCGACGGAGGGAGGCCGTACACCTCGGGCCAGAGGCTCAAACAGCCCGACCTCGCCAAGACCCTGCGCACGATAGCGGATCAGGGGCCGGGGGCCTTTTACCACGGGCCGGTCGCCGAGGCCATCGCCGCGGACATGAAGGCCAAGGCCGGCATCCTCGATCGCGAAGATCTCGCCGCGTACCGCGTGCGCTGGCTCAAGCCGGTCACCGGGTCCTACCGCGGCTGCGACATCGTCTCCATGCCCCCGCCCAGCTCCGGCGGCGCCGCCGTCATCGAGACCCTCAACATCCTGGAAGGCTTTAAGCTCGTAAAGTACGGGGCCGACTCGGCCAATACCGCCCATCTCCTGGCCGAGGCCATGAAGCTATCCTTCGCCGACCGGGCCTATTTCATGGCCGACCCCGACTTCGCCGACGTCCCGCTCGATACCATTGTCTCCAAAAATTACGCGGCGGAGCTGCGCCAAAAAATTGACCTGGACCAGGCCCTTCCCAGCGGCCAGGTGGTCCCCGGCGGAGGCGTCCTCCCCCCGCCCATGGCCGCCAGGCCCGGCGATTCCGCGCCCGGTGAAGGCGGCAACACCACCCACCTTTCCGTGGTGGACGCCAGGGGAGGGGCCGTATCCCTGACTCAGAGCATCAACACATTGTTCGGGTCCGGGGTCGTCGCCTGCGGGACCGGAGTGATCTTGAACAACACCATGGATGACTTCACCTCCCTCCCCGGCCGGCCCAACGCCTACGGCCTGGTGCAGGGAGAGGCCAATGCCATTGCGCCCGGCAAGACCCCGCTGTCCTCCATGAGCCCCACCATGCTCTTCAAGGAGGGAAAACTCTTCATGGTGCTGGGAAGCCCGGGCGGGCCCCGCATCATCTCCACCGTGGTCCAGGTCATCGTCAACGTCATTGATTTCGGAATGGACGCGCAGGCCGCGGTCTACGAGCTGCGCATCCACCACCAGTGGCTCCCCGACGAGCTTTACGCCGAGCCCGGCCGGTTCTCGGCCAGGACCCGCTTCGTCATCACCCAGATGGGCTATCACATCAAGAATTACATCGCCCCGGCCAACGCCCAGGTCATCATCGTCGGCGACGACGGCTCCCGGCAAGGGGCCTCCGACCCCCGCGGCATCGGACGGCCAATGGGATATTAAACAGTGGTCAACGCGGAAAAATTTTATTTCAGCGCCAAGACGCAAAGAACGCAAAAAAATGTCAAAATAATCGCATCCGGTCGGACCGTTCCATCTTGATAAAAAACGATCCAGTGCTTGAGGAAAATCCTCTCCATCCTTTGCGTTCTTTGCGTCTTTGCGCTAATAAAAGAATTTAATGAAGGCCGCATGACCGGAAAATCCCATCCCCCCCGCGCCGTACAAGAGCTCGTCAACAAGATCCTGGACGACTGGGGCATGGCCCGGCTCTCCCGCGAGCAGAGGGTGTTCCTGGTCTGGGACGAGGCCCTGGGCTCGACCCTGGCGCGGACCACCCGGCCCGCCGCCGTGCACCACGGCTCCCTGATCGTCGCGGTCAAGAACAGCGCCTGGCTCCAGGAGCTCCAGTTCATGAAGCCCGAGATCATCAAGAAGCTCAACCGCGTGCTGGGCAAGGGCGTGATCCGGGAGGTCCGCTTCAAGATCGGCTCGTGGCCCGACGAGGCCCCGCCGGGAAAGGCTGAAGAACAGGGCGGGGAAGAAGGGCCGGCCGAGCTCGACCCCGCCGTGGTCGAGGAGGCCAGGGCCGCCGTCGCCGCAATCGCCGACCCCCGCCTGCGCGAGCAGGTCTTCAAGACGCTCCTCGCCTCCGCCCGCAAGGACGCGCGCGAGCAAGGGAAGGAATAAGAGGCGCTGAACATTAAATACACGGTAATCATCGAGAAAGGGGCATCCAGCTACGGAGCCTATGTTCCCGACCTGCCCGGATGTATTGCGGCCGGGGAAACGGCCGCGGAGGCTTTAAGCCTCATAAAGGAAGCGATCGTCTTTCACCTGGAGGGGCTGAAAGAGGAAGGCCGCGAGGCGCCCGAGCCTCATTCTTACAGCGCCATTGTGGACGTTAATGTTACCGCCATCTGAAGGGGGGGTATTTATAATGGGGACGCCCATTTTTTCAGTGCCCAAAAGCGCCCAAAAATCAGAAAGAAAGGTGGGAGCCTCCCTCTCCCTTGACAACACTTATCATGGAGGTCCCCAGAATTAGCCTCCACGACCTAACCAGGAGGCTAATGTTAAATGTTAAGACCTGACCCCGTCTTCCCGCCGTCTTCCCCGTCTTCCCCTTAAATGTTAAGACCTGACCCCGTCTTCCCCGTCTTCCCGCGCCTTTTGCGCTCAAGGCCGAGGGCGAGGCGCCGGAGGGAGCGATCATACTGGGCGAGCAGAACATCCGCGCTCACGGCCCGGCGATTCTGAAGGCCGCGCTTATGAGGTCGTCCGGCCGGGATGACGGGCCGACGTGGACGGTGTACTCGAGCTCCTCGATTTCCCAGGCGGCGCGCTCGACATCGTAAAAGGCCAAGTCCCCGGGATCGAGCTCGAACGCGACGGTTTTGGTCTCGCCAGGGGCGAGCGCGACGCGGGCAAAGGCCTTGAGGTCTTTCACCGGCCGGTCCACGCGGGAGCCGTTGGATCCGATGTAGAGCTGGACGATCTCCTCGCCGGCTCGGCCGCCGCTGTTGGTCACGTCCACCAACGCCCTGATCCTTCCGCTCCGGCCCGTGATGTTCTCGCTCAGTCTCAGGTTCCCGTATTCATATCTCGTATAGGAGAGGCCGAAGCCGAAGGGGAACGCCGGGGTGAGGCCCTTTTTATCGAACCAGCGGTAGCCGTGGTAATAGCCGTATTCCACCTGGCGGGCCCGGTTATTGAAAGGCACGAGCTGGTCAGGCGACTTCGGGAAGACGATGGGCAGCTTTCCGGAGGGGTTCACGTCGCCGAAGAGAATATCGGCGATGGCGGCGCCGCCTTCCATGCCCGAGTACCAGGCCATGAGGATGGCGCTTACCTGGTCCTTCCATTCCTCCATGGTCACGGCGCCGCCGGCGTTTATCACCACAATGCAGCGTGGGTTGGCGGCCGCGACCTTACGGACCAGGTCCACGTCAGGCTCGTGCAGGCCGAGATGGAGGCGGTCAATGCCCTCGTTCTCATCCTTCTTGGTCAGCCCCGCGACCACCACGGCGGCGTCAGCGCGCGCGGCGGACCGGCCGGCCTCCTCCAGGTCACGGCCGTCCGCGTAAATCACCTTGACGGCCGGGCCCGCCGCGCGCCTGATTCCGTCGAGCGGCGAGACCACGTAGGCCGGGGTTAGGATGGTGCTCCAGGTGCCGCCGAGGTTGGCCTTATCAGCCTGCTCGCCGATGACCGCGATGGTCTTGATTTTTGCGCGGTCAAGCGGCAGGGCGCCGCGCTCGTTCTTGAGCAGGACCAGCGATTTTTGCGCGCACTCGCGGGCCACGGCCACGTGTTCGGGACATCCAAGCTTTTCCCGGTCGTAGCCGGGAGCGCCCTCCAGGTGGCTGAAGCGCAAATGTTGCCGGACCTGTCTGGCCACGGCCTCGTCAATGGCGGACTCCGGGACCAGGCCGGACTTGACCGCTGCTTTAAGCTTCCAGTCGTAATGGATCCTGCGGTCCATCTCCACGTCGCAGCCGGCCCGGGCGGAGGGAACGGTGCTCTTGATGCTCCCGAAGTCGGAGAGCACGAAGCCGGGGAACCCCCATTCGGTCTTAAGGATGTCACGGAGCAAATAATTGTTCTGGGCGCAAGGCTCGCCGTTCAAGGTGTTGTAAGCGTTCATGACGGAGGCGACGCCGGCGTCCACGCAGGCCTTGAAGTGCGGCAGGTAGATCTCGCGCAGGGTCCGCTCGACGATGCGCACGTCCACCCACAGGCGCATCAACTCGATGCTGTTGCCGGCGAAGTGCTTGGCGCAGGCCATCATGTGCTCCTGCACGCCGCTGACCACGGCCGCGCCCATGCGGCCCAGGTGGTATGGGTCCTCACCGAAGGTCTCCTGCGAGCGGCCCCAGCTCGGGTGCCGGAGCAGGTTGATGCACACGCCGCCGAAAAAGTTGGCCCCGCCGGCCCGGCCCTCATAGCCGATCACGTCGCCCACGCGCCGCTCCAACTCCGGGTCCCAGGCCGCGCCCCGCGCCATGGCCACAGGAAAGCAGGTCGCGCCGGTAAAGCGGATGCCCATCGAGCCGTCCACGAAGCGGATTCCGGGGACGCCCAGCCGCGGGCAGCCCGGAGTGTTGTTGGTGCGAAAAGGCTCTCTCAAGTCCACCACGCTGAAGCGGGTCAGAGAGCCCGCCATCATGGCGATCTTCTCGTCCAGGGTCATCCGCGCCACCAGGTCCGCGGCGCGCCGCTCGATCTCATCCGGGCCGAGCGCCTGGGCTGCGCCCGGCCGAGCCCCAAGTATGATCACTGATGCCCCGACGCCACCAGCCGCCAAGAATTCCCGCCTGTTCACAACCGGCCTCCTCTATTCAGAAATAAAAAATCGCACATTTATTTTTACACGAAGCGGGCCGTCCGAACAAGAAAAACATAAAAAGGCCGCTTCTTCCATTTGCATTCGCTCTTTGGTAGCATCTTTTTGAAGTTGGATGTCTTGCCGGATGAACTATCACAGGGAGTAAACAGGATGGAGAAAAAGATCATTGTCATCGGCGGCGGGATCGCGGGATTGGCCGTGGGGTGTTACGCCCGGATGAACGGGTACGGGGCCCTGCTGTTCGAGCTGAACGACAAGCCGGGCGGGCTGTGCACCTCGTGGACGCGCAAGGGCTACCTGGTTGACGGGTGCCTGCACTGGCTGGTGGGCTCGGGCCCCGCGGCCAGGGGCCTGCACCAGTGCTGGCTGGAGCTGGGCGCGTTGCAGGGGCGCAAGTTCCTGGACCATGAGATTTACATCACCGTGCGTGGGAAGGACGGCAAGGTGCTCAACGTCTATACCGACACCGACCGTTTCGAGGCGCACCTGAAGGAGCTGTCTCCACAAGACGCGCCCGTGATCGAAGAGTTCGCGGCGCTGGTGCGGCGGCTGGGCAAGGTTGACATGGACTTCGGCAAGCCCAAGGAAATCCAGACCTGGGCCGAGAAGCTCGCGGGCCTTGCCAAGATTATGCCCTTCATCATGCCCTTCATGAAATATGAGAAGGTCAGCATCCAGGAGTTCGCCAAGCGCTTCAAGGACCCGTTCCTGCGGGAGGCCTTTGCCGCGCCGTTCGACCTGCCGGATTTCCCGCTCCTGGGCGTGGCTTTTTCCTATGCCTGGATGAACAACAAGAGCGCGGGCTATCCGATCGGCGGCTCGCTCGCGCTGGCCCGCGCCATCGAGAAACGATTTTTGGACCTCGGCGGCAAAGTGCATTACAAGGCGCGGGTGGAGAAGGTGCTGGTGGAGGGCGGCCGCGCCGTGGGCATCCGGCTGGTGGGCGGGGCCGAGCACCGCGCGGACGGGGTGGTCTCGGCGGCGGACGGGCGCGCCACCATCTTTGACATGCTGGAAGGCAAGTTCGTGAATGACGAGATCCGAGAGTATTACAAGAGCCTGCCCCGGTTCCGGCCTCTGATCCAGGCGTCGTTCGGGGTGGACCGCGACCTGCGCGGCGAGCCGGAGATGGCGGCCTATGAGCTCGAAGAGCCCATGACCATCGCGGGGGAGGAACAGAAGTATCTCACCATTCACAATTATTCCTGCGACCCCACCACCGCGCCGCCGGGCAAGAGCGTGCTGGTCATCAGGCTCATGAGCGATTACGACAACTGGAAGAAGCTGGCCGCGGACAAGGGCGCGTACGAGGAGGAGAAGGAGAAGGTCGGCAATTCGCTGATGGGGTTCCTGGAGTCGCGGTATCCGGGGATCAGCGAGCAGGTGGAGATGCTGGACGTGGCCACGCCGCTGACCTTCGAGCGCTACACCGCGAACTGGGAAGGCTCGATGGAGGGATGGCTGATGACCACTAAGACGATGCGGCTGCGCATGAAGAAAACCCTGCCCGGACTCAATAACTTCTACATGGCCGGCCAGTGGGTCTCCCCCGGCGGCGGCCTGCCCGGCTGCGCCATCACCGCCAAGGAAGTCATGCACCTCATCTGCCACGCGGACGGAAGGGCGTTCCAGACCAGCGTGCCGTAGAGACGTCAGCACCGGGCTGGACAGACAAGAATGTCTATCCTACCGATTTTCCTCCAGCGCTCCCCCGATCTCCAGCGCGACCGCGTGCTCGCACGGCTTTTCCGGCGGCAGGGAGATTATCAGCGCGTCGTCATGGCGCGTGAATGGCAGGGCCGATGTACTTCCCAGGAGCCGCACCGATGAGACTTGGCCGGCAGCAAGACCGCTGTTTTTTCCGAGCGACTTGACGGCCACGCTCCGGCCGCTGGGCCAGCCCATGACCAGGGCGTAGAGGGTGGCGCCTTTTCTGGTGAAGCGGATGTCGCGGGGTCCGAGGCGGGGGCTGGCGAGCTCGCCCACTCCGTAGAGGTTGTTGCGCTTGCCCAGGTTCGGGCCTTCGCCGAAGATCTTCCAGGGCCGGGCGCCGTAGACGGCGGGGCCGTTCACCTCCAGCCAGCGTCCGACCTCGATGAGGATTTCCTGGACCTCGGCCGGAATGGCGCCGTCGGGCGCCGGTCCCACGTTGAGCAGGAGCACGCCGTTCTTGCTGACCACGTCCACGAGGTCTCCGATCAACCGGCCGGGGTCCTTGAACAAGTCCGCGCGCGGATTGATGTAGCCCCACGAGACGTACGACACCGAGGTGTCGGTCTGCCAGACCAGGGGCCGGATCTCAGCGAGCCCGGAGCGTTCGAGGTCGAGCACGGCCGAGCCCTCGGGAAATGCCTGGTTCTTGTAATTCAACACGGCCTCGTGGCCGCGCTCCGCGGCGCGGTTGTAATAATAGGCCGCGAACTTGCGGCGCCACGGCTCGAACGCCGGCTGTTCGATCCACCAGTCGAACCAGAACACGCGCGGGGCGTAGCGGTCCACGAGCTCGGCCGAGCGCGCGAGCCAGTCGGCCAGGAAGCGCTCGTCGGGCGCGGAGTCGCGCGGCATGGCCGGGCCGTAGAGCGATTCGTAGCGCGGGTCGGCCACGTCGGAGCGGCAGTGCCGGCCGCCGTCGTAAAACCACCAGTGCTCGGCGCGGTGCGATGAGAGGCCGAAGACGAGTCCCGCCTGTTCCGCGGCCGCCTTGAGCTCGCCCACCACGTCGCGCCGCGGCCCCATCTTGGCCGCGCTCCAGTCCGTGAGCGAGCAGTCGTACATGGCGAAGCCGTCATGGTGCTCGGCCACCGGCACCACGTAACGCGCGCCCGCCTTCTGAAACAGCTCGATCCAGGCGGCCGGGTCGAACTTGTCGGCCTTGAACATCGGGATGAAGTCCTTGTACCCGAACCGGTCCTGCGGCCCCCACTTCATGCGGTGGCGCCACCACGCCCGCGACCCTTTCCGGTACATGTTGCGCGGGTACCACTCGTTCTCGTACGCCGGCACGGAATACACGCCCCAGTGGATGAAGATGCCGAACTTGGCGTCCTCATACCACTGCGGCGCGCGGTAGGTTGAGAGCGATTCCCACGAGTCCGCGAACGGGCCTTGGGCTATCGCCCGCTCGACCTTGCCGAGCTGCTCGTCCCGGCGCGCGCCGAACGGGTCCGGGCCGCCCGCCCGCGCGGCATGATTCAGCGCCGGGGCCAGCGCCAGCGCGGAGCCGGCCCCGCACGACCTCACGAATTTTCTCCGGTCCATCCTGAGCTCACCTCTTTGACTGGCTGATCGCCTCATCATAGCAGAGACGGGCCGGCAGGCAATCCCGGGCCCCGACGGAGCCACTGACGAAAAAATATGAACGCGCGGACGGATGGAGTTATAATAAGAGGTTGCGCGAAAAAATTTTTCGGGAAGTGGAGGAGATGGAGAACAATCACCAGGGGAACAACAACCAGCATTATTCGCTGAACCTGAACGTCCGGGGCATGGGCAAGTCGGCGACCATGGCGGTGAACGAGCTGTCGGCCCGGCTGATCGCGGAGGGCCGGACGGTGTATAAGCTGGGGCTGGGTCAGTCGCCGTTCCCGGTGCCGGACTGCGTGGTGGAGGCCCTCCGTCACAACGCGCACCAGAAGGACTACCTGGAGGTGCAGGGTCTCAGGGCGCTTCGGGAGGCCGTGGCCGCGTTCCACCAGAAGAGCGACGGCGTGCCGGTGTCGCCGGAGCTGGTGCAGGTCGGGCCCGGTTCCAAGGAATTGATGTTCCTGCTCCAGGTCGCGTTCTACGGCGACCTGATCGTGCCCACGCCGTGCTGGGTGTCTTACGCGCCGCAGGCCCACATCGTGGGGCACCAGATCAACTTCGTGCCCACCAGCTTTGCCGGGCGCTGGCGCATCAGCCCGGAGCAACTGGACGAGCTGTGCGCGGAGGACCCGACCCGGCCGCGGCTGGTGGTCCTCAACTATCCGGGCAACCCGGACGGCCTCACCTATAACCAGGACGAGCTCATGCGCCTTGCCGAGATCGGCCGCGAGTACGAGCTCATTTACCTCTCCGACGAGATCTACGGCAAGATCAACCACTCCGGCAACCACGTCTCCATCGCGCGCTACTACCCGGAGGGCACCATCATCAGCTCCGGGCTATCCAAGTGGTGCGGCGCCGGAGGCTGGCGGCTCGGGACCTTCGCCTTCCCCCCCTGCCTCAAGTGGCTCCTCCTGGCCATGACCAACCTGGCCAGCGAGACCTTCACCTCCACCTCCGCCCCTATTCAATACGCCGCGGTGCGGGCCTTTCAGATGGGCCAGGAGATCGAGCTGTACCTGGCCCACGTCCGGCGCATCCTCTCCGCGATGGGCCGCTGGAGCGCGGCCAAGCTCCGCGACGCGGGCGCGCGGGTGCACGACCCGGAGGGCGCGTTCTACCTGTTCCCGGATTTCAGCCCGCTCAGTCCGGCGCTCGCGGCGCGCGGGATCAGGACCGGGAAACAGCTCACCGCGGCCATCCTCCAGGACACCGGCGTGGCCCTGTTGCCCGGAGTGGAGTTCAGCCGATCGGAGAGCGAATTGACCGCGCGGCTCGCGTACGTTGACTTCGACGGCGCCAAGGCCCTGGTCGCCGGGCAAGGCATTCCGCTCACCCAGCCGCTCACTGAGGATTTCCTGGCCGCCAATTGTTTCAAGACCTTCGAGGCCGTGAACAAGCTGGCGGAGTGGATCAAATCAATTTCCTGACTATGGCCACAATCCCATCCATGCCCGGAATTGATCCCGCCTCTAAACGACCTTATATTTAACGGCGCGGAACTGAACCGGCGAGAGATGTAACATCAGTGCTGTCCAAAATAAACGGACCGGAGAACCGCCAAGACGCCAAGAGCGCCAAGGATTATTTTTAAACAAGATTTTATGAGGGCTGGGGTGCGAATGTTTCCGGCTTGGCGCTCCCGTCGGCCGGTTCGCCAAGCCGGTTGGGGCCAACGCTCCGGAGCTGTTCTTTTTTGGGCCGCAAAGAAACATCATGATTTACTTGGCGATCCTTGGCGCTCTTGGCGTCTTG
>DATKZS010000208.1:0-10663 GCA_035527835.1 bacterium | reverse complement strand
TAAATCATGATGTTTCTTTGCGGCCCTAAAAAGAACAGATCAGGAGCGCTGGCCCCAACCGGCTTGGCGAACCGGCTGACGGGAGCGCCAAGCAAGAAACCTTCGCACCCAAGCCCTCTTTAAATAGTGTTTAAAATAATCCTTGGCGCTCTTGGCGTCTTGGCGGTTCTCCGGTCCGTTTATTTTGGACAGCACTGCTTACGTTACCGAAAAAAGCAGTATGGTCATCGGCCGCCGCGCGGCCGCAGAGGCTAATTGAGCTCGAACCCGGCGCGGACCTGGCGCCCGTAATCCCCGGAGAACAGCCAGGTGTCCTTGCCCAGTTGCGACCAGAACTCGTCGCCCAGCCGGGCGGTCCTGACCTCGCCCTCGCTCAGGATCAGCTCCAGGTCCATGTCGAAAGAGTCAATAAGGTAGATCGCGGCGAAAAAGAGAATGCGCCGGAACTTGAAGGTGCCGGGCATGAGCAGCCGGAAGCGGGGAGCGGAGAGCGGGCCGATGATGACGCGGAACTTGCCCATGCGGTCTTCCATGACCTGGCCGACGAAGCATTCCAGGCCGAGCACGTTGCCGACCTTCCCCAGCCGGCAGCGCTGGTCCTCCGGGATCGCCACCGTCCTTTTAACGCAGGGCTCGATCCGGATGCTCGGCTCCTCGATCACGTCGGTGAGCAGGGTCTTCAAGCCGAGCGCCGATTTCGGGAACTGGCTCAGCAGGCCGATGTATTTAAGGAGCTGGGCGGCGCTGCTCACGTCCTCCCTGATCTTCTCCACCCCCAGGCCCATCATGGAAAACAGGATTTCCAGGTACTGCGGGTCTTTCTCGTCAATCACCTTGAGAAACGGGCGGTACTTGGTCCAGATCCGGTAAAACAACAAGTACACCGGGTAATTGATGATGTCGTAAAAATCCCGGACCGCCGATTCTCCCTCCTGGGAATCGTAGATCAGGTCCTCGGAGTAAAAGGTGGGCAGCGGGGTGGACTCGCCGTAGAGTCCGAGGAAATTGGCGGTCATGCGGTACGAGGGCTGCTCGGTGTCCAGCGCCCTCACCTCTTCCACCTCCACTGCCGGATGGGCCAGCGAGAGCTCGGGCCTGATCCGGACCTCGCTCCGGATCGGGTCCTTGTCCTTGCCCAGTCCCTTGTCCCGGCTGATGTAATAGCGGAGCAGACGGATGGCCTGGAAGAAGGCGAACGACTTGCCGTCCCCCAACAGCTCCGCTTTTAGATCAGGGGGCGGTCTCCGATCCTCGCCGGCCATCGGTGGGTGTCTCCTTTCAAGACTTCCTCGATCCGGAAATTGGTGAAGCTGTTGATGCTGGCATAGCATCCCAGGAACGCGTCCAGCACGGAGCCGAAAATGTACAGGTCCCCGTCGCTGGCGAAATGGTCGGACTTGGCCTTGAGTATGATTTCCTGTCCGCGCATCATGTACCCGGTGACCAGGCGGTTTTCCCTCCTCACCTCGATGGCGTCAATGCCGTCCACCCGGCGGGTGTTGGCGTAGGTCGCGGCCTGGTCGCGGCTCTCCGGGAAGATGTAGAGCTTGAGCAGGGCCTTGATGTTGTCGGCGTGGGCCAGGGAGAGGTAGTTCAGGGAGTAGAGGGAGAGGAAGCGCCACAGCAGGGTGCTGCCCAGGGGCGGGAGCACGCTGGCGGTTGGCGGCCGGATGTTTCTAAACTCCAGGAGCTCGGGCGAGGTCGGGGTGGGCTGGTTGAGGTCGCCGACCTGGAGCCGCTCCGCGAGCTCGCCGTTGGTGCAGGTGACGTTGATGGAAAGGGTCTCGGGCGCCGGGACCTCGCCCTTGTCCGGATAAGTGAACGAGAGCAGGGCGTCAATGGCGTTGCCGACGGCGGAGCGCTTGAAGGACACGTGGTAAATGGGCCGGTCGCGGGTCTCGGGCTGGAACATCTCGAACGGCTCGTACTCGCGGGCCTTGACCGACCCCTGCCGGTAGCCCTGGACCTTGTCCACGGAATAAACCTGGTAGTGGGACTTGTTGGACCCGGAGGGGCGGACCCGGTACTCGTTGCGGTGGTGGTCCAGGCTGATGGGGTCGGCGTCGTGGTCGAAGACGTTGACCGCGGGGGTGGCGAAGAGCACGAAGTTGTCGCCGGTGATCTTGGGCGGCGGGAAGGGCATATCCTTGAGCTCGAAGATGATCTTGAACTCGGAGCCGGCCCCGCGGTTCTGCCATTTCTCGAAGCCGTTCACGTCCACGAACAGGAACTTGTGCGGGAGCATGAAGTACTCCTGGATGATCCTGTATCCGGGATAGGCGTGGGACTGGTAGGGGAGCATGCCCTCGTTGTCCGCGAAGCCGGCGGGCGTCACGTGGCTGGGGTCGAGCACGCAGCTGGCCCCGCTCTCGACCGGGGCCAGGGTGACCTGGTTCAAGTATCGCATCAGGAGGAAATAGATGTTGGCGGCCTCGGGGTAGTCCTTGGCCAGGTGCAGACGCAGGCTTTGCGGGGACCAGCGGGTGAGGTCCATTCCCGTGAGCTTGAAGACCAGCGTGATCAGGGGCGGCTGGCCCGGAAGCTGGTCAAAGAAGGCGGCCTTGATCTTGAGCGGGTGCGCCTCGACCTCGTAACAGGTCTGAAAGGTGCACGAGGTCCCCTCGATGGGCGCCGAGCCGAGCTTCACGCCCGCCGGCACCTTGTACGACTGCTTCAGGTTCGGCTTCGGGCTGAACGCCACGATGGTGGCGGCGGGTATGGGCCTTAAGTAATGCGGAAACACGAGCTGCATCAGCCCCTGCACGATCTCCGGGAACTCGTCGTCGAGCTTCTCGCGCAACAGCCCGGTGAGGAACGCGACGCCTTCGAGCAGGCGCTCGACGTCGGGGTCCGCGGATGGCCCCTCCAGCATCGGGGCCAGCGCGGGATGGGCCTTGGCGAACTCGGCCGCCAGGTCCCGGAGATTGGCGATCTCCTGCTGAAAATAACGGTTAAACATGTGGCCTTTCCCCGTGGGCTATTCCATTATCGAACTTTGGCGCTGCTTGAAAAAGCATTGCCTTCGCGCTTTTTCCGCAACTCATGTTCAATCCCCATGAATGTTTCAAATTATTACTCTGTATCATCGCCATCAAATATTATTTACGATTAATGAATCGAGAGAGTAATGATCCGCGTTTATCAATGATTTTAGGTGCTCTTGGAATTCCTTTGATTCCCTTATTGCCTTCTTGGCGGAAACCCCTATGGGAATCGGAACTACGAATTTATTCTTCCAAGAACCAATTTTCAGCTCCGGCTGACTAGCCGTCTGAGCGAGATAGTAAATCTGTTTTCTCGCGTATTCGCTCCTCAATGAGTACCAGAGGAGACGACCCTCCTCTTCTGATTTTGGGCGGATAACCAAGAAGCCCGATGTGCAAAAAGCTCCATCAAATTCATCGGGAACAAGAACTACGGTGCCTCTGGAACTATTATTTATAGCTACTAATACATCGCCCTTGTGAATTTCATATTCAGCCCTAGTCGGCAGTTCACCAAACGGCGCATAAAGGCTTGTCACGATCAATCCATATTTAGTTACATCACTGATTTCAATGTACCTGACGGGATCATCAGACTTTTTGCGTTCTTTCTTATACTCCTTGGAAACTTTCTTGACCAATTCAAATTGCTTTCCAAGAATAGACTTCACTATACCCTTCTTTTCAAGGCTGGCAATCTCTTTATGCACACGTGCAAGTTCCGGCGCGTATCCGAAAGCGTCGATGCGCTCTTTTCTAAAGTGATCGGGAGGCACAAGCCAAATCTGCTCTGAACATTCCAAATTCTCGCTCTTGTTTTGATTAGGCTTAATTACTATTGCCAATCGTCCAGTCCTCTTCCACTCAAAGTAGGCGGCGATAATATCGAGCAGGTTGTTTCTGTCAGGGGTATCGTTAAGGGCATTATCGTGGCCAACATTATTACTAATTGACATGAAGACATGGCCCTGTTTGTCATTTTTGTTTCTCTTCCTACGAAGGTGGAGAATAGAGGTCTTGATGTTTGCTTCGGCTTTGAAGAACGTATTGAATGGGAGAGAGTGGACGCCAAGCACAACGAAATTGTCCACAATCCAATCACGGACTGCCTGACAGGTACTTCCATTGAGAACTGTATCGTCGAGGACGATCAACATCTCACCTCCTGCCTTTAGAATCTCTTTATACCTGTCTAAAAATAAGATGTTGGATTTCGCAGACCCGCTATTTTTAGTTATCGGGCGCTGATTCAATATCCGCTCCTCATCCTCTTTTTGTTTTGAATAAATCATACTGAAAGGGGGGTTCGTCAGAACTAAGTCAAAGCCGATCCCGTCGTCTTCCGTTCCTACATTTGCAAGGTAATCCCTTACCTCATCCTTTCTTTCATCTGTCATATCATCAGTTATCTCGGATTCAGAATCCAGCCCATCCGCGTAAAATATATGGCTTCCACCGTCGCCGTGCAAATACATATTGATGCGAGCGATCCTTGCAACGCGCTCGTTGGCATCAACGCCGTACAGCATCTCATTACATATTTTTTTTCGTTGGTTTTCCCGGTCCTCATCGTTAAGCCGCGTGTCGTTTCTCAGGCTTGAAAGTAGATAGGCCATCGCCTCAATCAAGAATCCACCCGTCCCACAGCAGGCATCTACGATTCTGGGCGGCTTAATTATATCCGCACCATAGAGACCAATTCGGGTCATAAAATCGACAACGGAACGAGGGGTGAAGTACTGACCTAAGGCTCTGCCCCGGACGGCTGCATTTAAGAAGACCTCGAACATTCGACCATTTAGGTCTTCATCTATGGAAGTCAGATTGATCTGCTCAAAGCGCAGAACCAATTCCTTACAAGTCCCCGCCGTCAGTTTAAGTGATTCATCGGGATCGAAGATGCGTTTCTTGTGCTCCCGTTTTATGCTCTCTTCCAAATCATCTCGGAGCCGGCGAAAAAGTATGTCGCGTATTGGATGAGAAGAAGTTTTTTCTTGGGCGTTAAGCCATGCAAGCGTCATCGGAAGCTTGTATGGCTCGGTTTCCCTCTTCCTATCCTCTCGGATTTTCAGGAACATGAATTTGCAGAACTCAAAAAACGCATCGACTGGATGCAGCTTCTCCTTTTTCCAAACATAATCATGCGCCTCTTGAAACAACTTGTTCAATTGATCTGGTGCGATAGGCTCGAAGGGGAGTATCCCTTGGGAAACGACATCTGTAGAGGTTCGGTACTTGATATAACTACGCAAAGATACATAAGGTGGCGATCCGCTGGAAAAATCGGAGAGTTTCAAGGTCACGATAGGTGTATCACTATCATGTTTGAATAGACAGGTGAGATGGCCGTTGCTCAGGAGAAGAAATTTAATACGTTCTTCGTCTTGTTTATCTCGATTATAACTAAGTGCGTAGCTTGCGGCCTGTCCCCAATGTTTGAAGAGGTCTTCTTGGGGGTCTTTTGCTTCGACGACCATGCGGGCAGACTTGCTCGGCCTCAACAACAAGAAATCCACCTCTTTAGATCTGCTCCTAGTCCCATCGCTTATTATGAGCGGCTTTAGGTTCTTCTTGGGAATCACTGCCTCTGGTGGATAGCCAAGATCATGGAATAGAGGTGCGAGAAGGCGCGTTTCAACCTGAGCTTCGGATTTCAGATTCATACCCTGCAATTTGAAAAGGCTACTGTATTGCATGGTCATCACCCTCAATCCATGAATACATGGCATTTTCCCACCATGCCTGGTTTGCTACTAGACGGCCTTCAATCTTACCCGAAAAGCCACACATCTGGTTTAATTGCTCCCAATATGCACTTTTTATTTTCAATGCGTTACGACCATTGCCTTGTCTGGTGCATAATTGCGTGAAATATTATTATTCTTAATATACTGTGCATTCTTGTTAAAATTCCACCTTTGCTTTCCACGATGAACCCTCACCTTCCGACCACGATACTTCCGTTTGGGCTCATCCGGATCTTGAGCGTGACCGGGATCGGCTCGGGCCCGGTCTTCACCGTGGCTTCGAGCTCGAGAAAGAGCGACAGCTCGAATTCTTCCTTGTCCAGGAACTTGATTTTGGGGGACGCGAGCCGGGGCTCATACCTGGTGACGGCGTCGCGGACGGACGTCTCGATGTCGTCCAGGGTCTCGTTGACGGCGGTGGAGAAGCGGCTGGCCATTCCGGAATAATCGGGCACGCCGAATTCCGGGTCCATGAGCACGCTGCCCTTCCTGGTGTTCAAGATTTTATTGAGATAGGAAATGATGGAGGCGAGCACGAGCTCCTCGTCGCGGACGGCGCCCCGGTGGCGCTCGCCGCTGACTCGCGCGATCCTCTCCAAGAGCCTCTCTTCCCGCATTAGAGCCACCGCTTTCCGCTGTTTTGCATCCGCCGTCCGGCCCGGGCCCAGGCCCCGGCACGGGGCCGGCCGGGCCCGGAAGCGCTTCCGGGCCCGGCGCCGCTCGTCATCTTATTTGGGCGCACTCCATGAGTCCTCGGCCTCGATGCCGTCGGGCACCCAGGTCCAGATGATCTTCTCATAGGAGAAGGAGATGTCTTCCATGTGCTTGAACGGCTCATTGGACTTGACCAGGGTCTCCGGGAACCAGGCCCGCACGTCCACGATGATCGCGTTCTGGAGCTTGATGGTGTAATACTTTTCCTCCGCCCCCGCCGGGCTGATCCGGTAGTAGTCGAGCAGGACCTCGGAGAACTGCTCGCCGCTGCACAGCGCCTGGAACAGCTTGGGCGAGGCCTTGTCAATCTCCTTGACGATCTTCAAGGAGCCGTGGATGCGCTTGCCGGTGGGCAGGCCGGTGTGGGTGTCGCGCGGGATGTTGATGAGGTGCTCCATCGAGTAAACCAGCACGGTCCCTTCCCTTCCCGCGATGTCGCAGGAGCCTTCGATCTTTCCCTGGGTCTTTCCGGTCAGAGACAAATGAGACGGCATTGCCATGATACTATCCTCCCTCTTTTCCTGATAATTGTCAGTCCTTCTCCAGCTTGCCCACCAGGGACAAGGTGAAGGAGGCCCCCATATACTTGAAGTGCGGCTTGACCTTGACGCCCACCCGGTACCAGCCGGGCGCGCCTTCCACGTCCGAGACCTCGATCTGCGCCTGCCGGAGCGGCCGCCGGCTGCGCACGCCGGGCGCCGGGTTGTCCTGGTCGGCCACGTACTGGCGGATCCAGGTGTTGAGCTCGCGCTCCAGGTCCGCCTTCTCCTTCCAGGTCCCGATGTTCTCGCGCTGGATCACCTTGATGTAATGCGCCAGCCGCGCGATCACGAACATGTAGGGGAGCTGAGTGCCGAGCCGGTAGTTCATCTCGGCCTCCTTGCCCTCCTTGGTGGACCCGAACTTCTTGGGCTTCTGCACCGAGTTGGCCGAGAAGAACGCGGCGTTGTCCGAGCCCTTGCGCATGGTCAGCGCGATAAAGCCCTCCTCCGCCAGCTCGAATTCGCGCCGGTCCGAGACCATGACCTCGGTCGGGATCTTGGTCTGGATCTCGCCCATGGATTCATACTTGTAAACCGGCAGGTCCTCCACCGCGCCCCCGCCCTGCGGACCGATGATGTTGGCGCACCAGCGGTACTTGGCGAAGCTGTCGGTGATCCGGGACGCGAACGCGAACGCCGAGTTGCCCCACAAGAACTTGTCGTCGCCGCCGGAAACGTCTTCCGTGTACTCGAAGCTCTTCACCGGGACGCTCTCCGAGCCGTAAGGCACGCGGAGCATGAAGCGCGGCAGCGTGAGACCCACGTTGCGCGCGTCCTCCGACTCGCGGAAGCTCTGCCACTTCGTGTACTGCGGCATCTCGAAGATGCTCTTCAGGTCCTTCAAGGCCGGAAGCTCCGAGAAGTGCTCGACCCCGAAGAACTGCGGCGACGCCGCCGAGATGAACGGCGCGTGGTTCATGGCGGCGACGCTGGCCACGTTCTGCAGGAGCTTGATGTCCTGGGCGCCCGGCCCGAACTCGTAGTTGCCGACCATGACGCCGTAGGGCTGGCCCCCGAACTGGCCGAACTCCGCGGTATAGGCCGTGCGGTACAGCCCGGCCTTGGAAATCTCCGGCGCGTCCTCGAAATCGTCGAGCAGCTCCTGCTTGGTCGCGCTCAAGAGCTCGATCTTGACGTTCTCCCGGAAGTCGGTCTTGTCCACCAGGTACTTGAGCGAGCGCCACGCGCTCTCCAGCTTCTGCACGTCGGCGTTGTGCAGGATCTCGTCCACCTGCTTGGAGAGCTTCTTGTCAATCTCCGAGATCATGGCGTCCACCTCGGCCTGGGTGAACCGGGCCTCCACCTTGCCCTTCGCCGTGATCTGGTTGACAAAGGCGGTGAGCCCCGCCTTGGTCATGGAGTAGGCCTCGTCGGTGGGCTTCACCTTGGTCATCGCAATGATGTCGTCAACCAGGGAAGTCTCCTGCGTTTGCGCCTCCTGCGCCGCTTTTTGTTTTTCCTCTTCAGCCATTACTTACTCCCTCCTTCCTCGCCCTTGCCGGCCCCGCCCTTGCCGGCCTCGCCCTTGCCGAGGCCCAACTCCTTGAGCAGGCGCTCGCGGGTCCCCTCGTCCGTGACCAGCTCCTTCAACTTCTTCTGGAACGCCGGCACGTTGCCCAGCGGGCCCTTCAGCGCCTTGAGCGCGTCGCGCATCTCGATCATCTTCTTCAGCTCGGGCACCTGCGCCACGACCGAGTCCGGGTTGAAGTCCGACAGGCTCCGGAACTTGAGCGAGGCGTTCATCTTGGCCTTCGGGTCATCGGAGAGCTTGTCCGCCACGCTCACGTCCAGGTTCAGGTTCTGGGCCTTCATCACGTCGCTGAAATTGTCCTTGTCAATGTTGATCGGCTTGCGGCCTTCCACCGGGGTGTCGTTCTGCTTCATGGTAAAATCGCCCATCACCAGGACCTTGAGCGGAAGCTCGACCTCGGCCTGGGCGTCGCCGGTGGCGGGCTTGTAAACAATATTCACCCGTTCCTTGGGAGCTACTGAGCCTTCCTTTGCCATTTTCTCCTCCTTTGTAAAGGTCGTTACCTGTAGGCAAGCCGTGTTATTTTAGCCGCCGATTTTCTTAAATGCAAACCGCGCCCTTATTTTCTATCAAATTTCAGGGCCTCGCCCGGATCAAGCCGGGAAATGCTGTCCAGCGCCCGGCCGCTCCGCGCCACGGAGTCCGGGTCCTTCTGGCCGGCGAGACCCTGGAACACGATCTTGAAGCCCTGGATGGCGAGCTTGGGGTCCCAGTCGCCCAGCTTGTAGCTCTCGATGTCGGTGAGAAGCTGGTCGAGGTGGGGCCGCGCGGTCTGGTCCTTCTTGTGGTTCAGCAAAAGCTGGCACAGCGCCATGCGCCACATCATGCGCGAGCGGCCGGAAGCGGCGGCGCCCAGTCCCGCCTGCAGCACCC
Source organism: bacterium (assembly GCA_035527835.1). Taxonomy (GTDB): domain Bacteria; phylum RBG-13-61-14; class RBG-13-61-14; order RBG-13-61-14; family DATKZS01; genus DATKZS01. Next base: position 1,272 of record DATKZS010000208.1, on the reverse strand, counting down.
CCACGGCCTCGGCAAGCTTCTTGTCGCGGGCCAGCGCGTCGGCGTTCTTGAAGGCCTGTGCCACCGTGGCCTCCTCCGAGTCGGCGGGCGCCGCGGCCGCGGCGCCGGGGCCGCCCTCTCCGGCCGAGATCTCGGCCAGCCACTTCAGCGTGTCGGCGTCGGCGAATGGCGTTCCGTCGGCGAAGGACAGGGACTCGACGCCTTTAAGCCTCTTCACGAACGCCGCGGTCTCGTGGGCCACGGCCTCCTGGGCCGCTTCATAGTTGGATCCGAGCCGGCCAAGCGACTCGTACACCCAGCGCGAGAGGTCGAGCCAGAAGAGGAACTGGTTGACCTTGGCCTCGGCCGACTTCAACAGGTTCACCGAGTCGCCGCCGGCGGCCAGGTTCTGCATCACGCTCTTGACCTGGTCCGGCGGCGGCGGGATTTTGGTGGCGCCGTTTTCGGAGGGAGGCACGGCCGGAATGGGCATCCATGCCGCCATGCGGTTGATGATGTAGATGCCGGGCACGCTCTGGTCCTGCTCCAGGAAAAAGTTGGCCGCGAGCCTAAGCTGCTTGAGTCCGGCGGTGATGGCCTTTTGCGCGTCCTGCGGGTTGGCCACCTCGCTCACCGTCTCGGCCGCTCCCGCCGGGCGGGGCGCGTCGGGAGCGGCGGGGGCCGCCGCGGACTGCACCGGCAGGTTCTCGATCAGGTCCTTGACCGGCCGGGCGTAGGGCGCGTCCTCCATGTTCGCGGCCAGGAACGTGTCCAGCTCGCCGAGCTGGTCGAGCAGGGCCTTGTGTTTGGCCTCCGGCACCGGCGGGCCCTTGTAATCCTGCAGGGCCGACTCCACCCGGGCGAAGAGCCACTCGACCGCGTTCTTCCGGCCCCTCATGCGCTTCTTGGCCGGGTAGAGGTCCTCCCAGAAGGTCTTCATCAGGTCGTTCATGACGGTGAGCCCGGTGGCGAGGCCCTCGAGTTGCCGGTTTTTAAGGAGCGCGGCGGTGAGGTAACACGCCGCCATCAGGTCCTTGGACTTCTCGGCGAGAATGGTGGTGGCCAGCTCCTGGACCTTTTTCCAGTCCAGGCTTCCGGAGGAGGTGGGTGAGCTGAGCTTGGCGATCTCGGCTTCCAGTTGCTCGTATTCGGGTTCGTACTTGGCCTCGGTCCCGGCGGGGGCATCGGGCTTGATCGGGCTCTTGCCCAGTTCCAGAAGTTCCATCTGATGGTTCCTTGTTCCGCTAACGTTTTCGGGACGGCCGCAAACTCGCCGTGGGAGCGCCCTTCCGG
>DATKZS010000207.1:0-9101 GCA_035527835.1 bacterium | reverse complement strand
GTATTCGGCGATGATGTTGTTTCGGTCCCGGCAGAGGATTAGTCCGATGGCGGGCTGGTCGTGGGTCCCGCGGAGCAGGTCGTCCACGGCGGAGAGGTAGAAGTTCATTTTGCCGGAGTGTTCGGGGAGGAACTTTCCGCTTTTGAGGTCAATGACGACGTAGCAGCGGAGTTGGAGGTGGTAGAAGAGGAGGTCAATATAATAGTCCTCTCCGGCGACGGACAGGGGGAACTGGCTGCCGACGAAGGCGAAGCCGCGGCCCAGCTCCAGGAGCATGTCGCGGATGTTCTCGACCAGGGCCTGGTGGAGCTCGCGCTCCCGGGCCTCGCGGGTAAGGCCCAGGAAATCGAAAACGTATGGATCCTTGATGGTCTGGGCGGCCAGCTCGGACTGGGCCGGAGGCAGGGCGCGGCGGAAATTGGTGACGGCCCCGCCCTGGCGCTGATGGAGGGCGGACTCGATCTGATGGATGAGCACGTTGCGGCTCCAGCCGTGGGCGATGGTCTCGCGGAGGTAGAAGGCGCGCTCCTCCGGGCCCTTGAGCTTGGCGAGGATGGCCAGGTTATGGCCCCAGGGAATTAGTCCAACAGCCTGTTGGACTAATTGGGGGTCGTCCTTATATGCGAAATAGCATTGCCTCATGTAAAACAGATTGGTGCGGGAAAAGCCCTTCATCTCCGGAAAGGCGCGGCGCAGGTCATGGGCCAGGCACTCGATCACCTTGTCCCCCCAGCCGGAAGTCTCATATTCATGGGCCAGTCTCCGCCCGATGTCGAGATAGAGCGCGATCAGCTCGCGGTTGACGGAAAGCGCCGCCCGCTGTTGAGCGGAACTGATGCGGCGCTTAAGCTCCCGGAGCACGCTGGCGTAATTTTCGGGCATGGCCGGAGCGCCGCCCTTAAATTGTCCAACAGGCTGTTGGACAATTTTCCCCCGGGGACGGGAAGGCTTGGCGCGGGCGGTCGAAGCCGCCTTTTTCCCTGCATACCGCTTGGTTTTGGCGTTTTCATTCCCGGTCATTATCCTAACCTCGCATGTTTGATCCGCCGGACTCCGCGCGGCGGCGGAGCCGCGAGTTCCGGCCGCCGCCACCTTGGTTTTTCATGATGTATCACATCCGCGCATAAACGGCAACTGCTCCTCGGCCGACTTTATCCCATCACCTTGACCGCCCTCCCGAAGCTGCGGATCCAGCTCCTCACCTCTTCGGTGTCCGCCACTTTGAGGGTCATGAGGAGGGAGCCGTCTTTTTGGCGGCGGAAGGTTTGGGATTTATGCCAGCGGCGGCAGGCGATGTAGTCGGCGAGGGCCGGGGAGAATTTGAGCTTGAAGGTTTTGGCGGGTCCGGAGAAGATACCGAAGGCGCCGTCGAGCATCTGCTCGGGGCGATAGTCCTTGGGATAGGCGAACTTGTCGCGGGTGACTTGGAGGGAGAGGATGTTTTCCACCAGGAAATAGACGGGTGATTTGCGGCCGGCGGAGCGGGCGATGAGGTAGAAGCCGCCCTTGTGATACATGAGCGTATAGGGTTCCAGGGTATGGTCCCGGACCTCGCCGTCGCCGCGCCGGTAAACGATCTTGATCACGTTCTGGAACACGATGGCCTTGATTACGTCCTCCAGCACGTCCTCGCAGCCCGAGTAGTCCTTCATGGCGGCGGGGGCGGTGAAGAACTTGCGGTCGAGGTTGGCGAGGAGGTCGCGCTCGCGGGGGGAGAGGCGTTTCCGGGCGCGGTCGAACACGTCCTCCACCGACAGCGCCACCACGTTCTCGCCGAGCATCCGGAAGAATTCGAGGGACAGGTGCACGGAGATGAGGTGATACACGCCCTCGGGCAGGCCCTCGCGCGTCCGGCCCTTCTTCACCAGCCGGAGATCTTCGCCCTTCTTCTCGATCCCGTAGAGGGGGCCGCCCTCATCGTCCGTGAACTCCTCCCCCAGCGCCTTCACGTACCGCCGCACCGTGCGCTCGCTCACCCGCAGATACTCCGCCGCGTCTCCGAGCTCCCACCCGAACGGGTGCGCCGGCATCTCGCTCACCATCCGCGCCATCCGCAGCGCCACCTCATAATTCGGCTGCTCCGCGGTCCCCTTCCGCCCCTGCTTTCCTCTCCGCGCCATGTTCCGTCCCTCCCCGCGATGATTACACCCATCCGTGACAGCTATTGTCAAATCGCGGGACCCGCCTCAATCCGCGGCAAAGCGCTTTGGAGTGCGAAAGCTTGCTATCGCTTTGGCTCCGGGAGCTTGCTCCCGGCGGCTTGAAGAGCTTGTTCCCTGACCGGCAAGCAAGCTTGCCGAACTAAAGCGGCGGCAAGCCGCACGCACTCCAAAACGGAAAGCCGCCGCATCCCATATCAGACCGGTTTTGATAAAATAAAAAATTCTTGGTGTTCTTGGTATTCTTGGTGTCTTGGTGGTTCAATTTTATTGGATTTCAGTGCAGATACCCCAGGGGCTTGAGCTGCCGGATTTGCCGCTCGTCCAGGTGGCGGGAGGCGGCGGGCTTGATTTTGAGCTTGTCGTTCTGGTCCTCCATTTGGAGGAGAGTGTCGAGGAGGCGGGCGATGAGCTCGGGGTTTTAGGGCGCGAGGGGAGAAAAAGCTTAAAGATTCTGGGCCAAGAAGAGAGGCTTGACATTCGACAGCCAAGGGATAAAATGCATCCCAGGTTGCAATCATGGGAACACCATCGAACCGCAGCGTCAAGGGCAGTGTAGTCATTGATTATGTCAGAATGGTCAGGGCCACGCCGGATCAGCCCTGGGACCGATACCTCTTGCCTGAGGACATGGCGCTGATCAAGCAGATGGTCCTTCCCGGCTCCTGGTATCCCATCGGCTTTTTCCAGCGCATCGGCCTCGCCGTGTTCAAGCTCGTGGCCAAGGAAAACAATGAGCTCCTCCGCGCCTTCGGCAAATCCATCGCCGACCGGCTCCATGCCGACCACCCGGGAATGGTGAGCAAGGACAAGCCCCGCAATACCCTGGAAAAATACATCTGGATCCAGAAGAGATTTTATAATTTCGACGCCTTCAATACCGAGGACCAAGGCCCCGGCCGTCTCCTGGTGCATATCTATTCCCTCCCGGAGGAGGTCGGAATCCCCGTGTACATCATCCAGATTTCCGGCATGGTCGAGCGCCTGATCGAGCTCTCCGGCCATACCTTCCTCGGCATCAAAGTCACCACCGCCAATGAGCCCGACAGGATAATCAGTACCATGGACGTTTCGTGGCAAGTGTAATCCCGGCGCATCCGCCTCGACCGCCGTTTGAAAACCCGCCCCGAACAAGATAAAATTAATCCGTGCAGAACATGTCCGAGCATATTGCCCCCGATCCGCCCGATCCCGAGAGCCGGCCCGGCTGGGACGAATATTTTATGGCCATCGCCCGGCTGGTGGGGAAGCGGGCCACCTGCCTGCGCCGCGCCGTGGGCGCCCTCCTGGTCAAGGACAAGCGCGTCCTGGCCACCGGCTACAACGGCGCTCCCACCGGGCTCAAACACTGCGCCGAGACCGGCTGCCTGCGCCAGGAGCTTAATGTCCCCTCCGGCGAGCGCGCCGAGATCTGCCGCGGGCTGCACGCCGAGCAGAACGCCATCATCCAGGCCGCGTACCACGGGGTCTCGATCAAGGGCGCCACCCTCTATTGCACCAACCTGCCCTGCTCCATCTGCACCAAGATGCTGATCAACGCGGGGATTGACGAGATCGTGTTCGAGGACGGGTATCCGGACCCGTTGGCGGAAAAGCTCTTGCAGGACGCGCCGATCCGGTTACGGCGCTACGAGGGAGGAGAGGGAAAATGAAGTGTCCATTCTGCCAGGATATGGAAAACAAGGTCATTGACTCGCGCATGAGCAAGGACGGCCTGGTGATCCGCCGCCGCCGCGAGTGTCTGGAATGCGGCCGCCGCTTCACCACCTACGAGCGCATCGAGGAGGTGCTGCCGCTGGTCATCAAGAAGGACGGCCGGCGCGAGCCCTTCGACCGCATGAAGATCATCATCGGCCTGAAAAAGGCCTGCGAGAAGCGCCCCATCTCCATCACCGTCCTGGAAAAGATCGCCGAGAAGATCGAGCTCAAGGTCCAGGAGTCCGGCGACAAGGAAATTCCCTCCAGCGTGGTCGGCGAGGCCATCATGCAGGAGCTTTTCAAGCTCGACCACGTGGCCTACGTCCGCTTCGCCTCCGTCTACCGGTCCTTCAAGGACGCCCACCACTTCATGGAAGAGTTGCGCGACCTACTGCAGCGCCAGAAAGAGGAGGCCAAGAAACAGGTATGACCGTCCGGACGGATGACCTCCGCTGGATGAAACGCGCGCTGGCCCTGGCGAAAAGGGCCCACGGCAGCGTCGAGCACTATCCCATGGTCGGCGCCGTGGTCGTCAAGAACGGCCGGCTCGTGGCCGAGGGCTATTTCGAGAGGCCCGGCGGGCCGCACGCCGAGGTCAACGCCCTCAAAAAGGCCGGGGCCAGGGCCCGGGGCGCCGACCTCATCCTCAACCTCGAACCCTGCTCCCACTTCGGCCGCACCCCGCCCTGCGCCGACGCCGTGATCGCCGCCGGAATAAAGCGCGTGGCCGCGGGCATGCGAGACCCCAATCCGCTGGTCGCGGGCAAGGGCTTCCGTAAACTTGAAAAGGCCGGGATCGAGGTGGTGCGCGGAGTGCTCGAAGACGAGTGCCGCGAATTAAACCGCGTCTTCATCAAGTTCATCACCGCCCGCGCGCCGTTCGTCACCATGAAGGCCGCCATGACCATGGACGGAAAGATCGCCGCGGCCTCCGGCGACTCCAAATGGGTGAGCGGCAAGCCCGCGCGCGAGGAGGTCCACAAGCTCCGCGCCGTGACGCAAGCCGTCATGGTCGGAGCGGGCACGGTCCGGCGAGACGATCCCCGCCTCACCGCTCGGCCTGAAGGCCATGCCCGGAGCCGGGCCCGCCAGCCCCGGCCCGTGGTCGTGACCAGCGCCCTCGACATTCCAATCTCGAGCAAATTCATGAAGACGCCCGCCGGCGGGGGACCGCTCATCTTCTGCACCGCGCTCGCGCCCGTAAAAAAGGTCGAGGCCTTCCTAAGGGCCGGCGCCGAGGTGGTCATCGTGAAAAAGGACCGTGGAGGCCGCGCGGACATCAGGGCCGTCATGCGCGAGCTCGGAGCGCGCAAGATCGCGAGCGTGCTCCTGGAAGGCGGATCCGGCCTGTTCGGCGCGGCGCTCCGGGCTGGAGTGGTGGACGAGCTCGTGCTGTTCATCGCCCCGAAAATCATGGGCGGCGGCATCTCCGTGACCGGAGGCATTGGGCCGCCCAGGATCGCCGACGCCATCGCCCTCGCCGGCGTCAAGGCGCGCAGGATCGGCGCCGACTTGATGATTACCGCAAAAGTCGTTAATGATAATCGGTAGGCGGGGCACTCCTGCCCCGCGGATAGGCGGCCGGGGCACTCCTGCCCCGCGCGGACGGCCCGACCGGAGTGTCGGGCCCACCACTGGAGGGCCAACAAGTAAAATGTTCACCGGTCTGATCGAGCGCACTGGCATCATCAAAGCCCAAGTCCAGAAGGGTCCTGGCGTGGTGCTGGAGGTCTCGACCGCGCCCGGGCCTTACGAGCTCGCTAAGGGCGACTCGGTGGCCGTGGACGGACTGTGCCTCACCGCCACCGCCGTCACCGCCGACGGCTTCAAGGTGGACGTGAGCGGCGAGTCGCTTTCGCGCTCGACCCTTAAAGCAGCCCGCGCCGGGACCCGCGTCAACCTGGAGCGAGCGCTCAGATTGGGCGGCCGCCTCGGCGGACACCTGGTCTCCGGCCACGTGGACGCCGTCGGAAAGATCGCCGAGCGCCGGCCGCGGGGCGAGTTCGCCATCGTCACCATCGCCGCCCCCCGCGAGGTCATGGCGCTCGTCATCGAGAAAGGCTCCATCGCCGTGGACGGCGTGAGCCTCACCGTGAATACCTTCACCAATGACCGCTTCTCCATGATGATCATCCCCGAGACCCTGGCCCGCACCACCCTGGGCTGGAAAAAAACCGGAGATGAGGTTAACCTGGAAACCGACCTCATCGGAAAGTACGTCGCGCGGCTGCTCGGAAAATCCAGGCCCGGCTCCGATGACGCCGAGCTCATGAAAAAACTCATGGAGGAAGGGTTTATTTAGGTCATTCGTAACGAGGTGGGCGGCTGCGGACGTGGGGAGGCCGGTTTACCGGCCTTGAATTCAAGTGTAGGCCCGTGCTTTAGCGCGGGTTGAAGGGGCAGCGCAGCCTGGCTTCGGACCCCGTTTCAACGGGGTTCTCGAAATAAAGGATTTATCCTGGGGCTTAAAGCCCGGGGCCGGAGAAGGACGTTAAAACGCCCTTCCCCAGTTGTTGTCGCCCCTAGATACCCGCCATAAATGGCGGGCCTGTACGTCAGAAGGAAAGCCCGATGAATCGGGCTCGATCCCGAGGCCGGCGAGGAGAAATCTGTTATTATCATTGACAGTGAGCGAGACAAATGGAACAAAAGCAAAAGAACTGGGACAAGGTGATCGAGGAGCTGGCTTCCGGCATTGACCTGACCCATACCGAGGGGCGGGAGACGGCCTACCAGAGGTGCATCGCCTACGCGGAGACCCACCTGGCCCGCGACCGGTGGTGCAACGCCTTCCTGGCCCACGCCGCCGACAAGCTGGGCGCCGCCCAGGTCAGCCGCGACGTGGTCCGCGAGATCGTGCCCATCTCCGAGGCCGCCGCCATTCACATCGCCACCGACCCGCAGGAGGGCCCGGTGATCACCGCCAACCGGGAGGGACTCAAGTACCTCTCCGAGCTCTTCCGCGTCCTGGCCGAGTCGCCCGGCCCGACCGAGCACGCCCAGATGTTCTGGGACGAGGCCCCCCTCGCCGGCGAGACCTACGGCATGGTGGTGTATCTGGAGGACGACGAATGGTTCGAGCGCTTCGCCCTGGACTACTACAGCTCGCTGGAGGACGAGCCGGAGCCCGCCCGGCGCGAGCTCTCGGCGGAGGGCGTGGTGGCCATCCAGTTCCCGGCATCCCACGCCAGCTCGCTCAATGTGAAGCCCTCGAAAATCTACCTGGTCCGGGAGACGGTGAAGCGCTGCGGCGACGAGGTCTGGACCAAGCTGATCAAGGACGACGACTCCCGCGTCTGGATCTTCACCATCAAGGACGACCAGGGAATGGAGCAAAGGGTCGGACTCGACCTCGATGACCCCGAAATCAACTTCCTCACCCGCGAAGAGCTGGACCAGTTCCTTCAATAGAGTGATGCAATTAACTAACCGCAGAGACTTAAGAGAACGCAGAGTAAATCAATTCTGTTTTTTAAAAAATAAATTCTTCTCTGCGTTCTCTGCGTCTCTGCGGTTTTAAAACCTCCCATGGCAAAAATAGTTTTTTTACAACTCAACGAATACGAGCTGCACGGGACCCAGTCCATCGCCGCGGTGCTCCGCGCCCACGGCCACTCCTCGGCCCTGGCCGTGCCCGGGTTCGAGCAGGACCCCATGGCCGCCATCCTCCGCGCCGACCCCGACGTCATCGGCATCGGGCTCACCACCGTCGAGCGGGCGGAGGCCCTGCTCTGGGCCCAGGCCCTCAAAAAAAGGACCCGCGCGCTCGTCATCCTGGGCGGCATTGACCCCACCTTCCATCCCCGCCTGGCCCTGGAGCCGGGCGTGGACGGCGTCATCCGGGGGGAGGCCGAGTACTCCACGCTCGAGCTCATGGACCGCGTGACGCGGGGTGAGGACATCCACTCCGTGCCCGCGCTCGCCTATAACCAGGGCGGCGAGCTCAGCCAGAACCCGGTCGGCGGCCTGATCCAGGACCTGGACACCCTGCCCTTCCCGGACAAGGACCTCTACCTCGGACGCTACCAATACTTCCGCGACTTCCCCATCAAGCTCTTCATGGCCGGCCGCGGCTGCCCCTACGACTGCGGCTATTGCGCCAACCGCGGGCTGCGCGCCCTCTACGACAACCCCGGCCATTACGTCCGCTTCAAGTCGCCCGCCTATCTGCTCGCCGAGATCAAGGCCGTTCTCCAGACCTATCCGGCCCGCATCCTGGGCTTTAACGACGACCTGTTCACCCTGAAGCTCTCCTGGCTCCAGGAGTTCCTGCCCCGGTACCAGCAAGAGATCGGCATCCCCTTCTTCTGCACCTGCCGCATTGACGCCATGAGCGACGACAAGGCCGCCCTGCTCGCCGACGCCGGCTGCTACACCTCATGGTACGGACTCGAGACCGCGGACCCGGAGACCCGCGAGCAGGTCCTCGGCCGCAACATGTCCAATGACGACATCGCCCGCGGGACCGAGATTCTCCACCGCCACGGCATCACCGCCCAGAGCTATAACATCTTGAACATCCCCGGCGAGACCTTCGAGCAGGGACTCGCCACCCTGCGCCTCAACATCCGGGTCAAGAACCGGCATGCCGTCACCGCCCTGTTCCAGCCCTTTCCAGGCACCGCCATGACCGACCGGCTGGTGCAACAGGGGCTGATCAAGGAACCCGATAAGCTCGGCGGCCGCGAGAAAATGTCATACTTCGCCTTCTCGCCGTTCCAGCAAAAAGACACCGCCCGCTTCCACAATCTCCAGAAGCTCTTCCTCTTCGGCCTCTGGTTCCCCCGGCTCATCCCGCTCATCGCCAGGTTGTGCGCCTTGCCCCCGAATCCCCTTTTTGATATCCTGTTCCTGGGCAGTTTCGCCATAAATTACAAAGGCACGCACCGGCTCAGCGCGTGGGAAGTGATCCATTACAACCTCCGCCACGTCTGGACCACCTATCTCGCCAGGAGCCGCTTCGTGCCGCCCGATGAATAGTTTGCGGTTTATGGTTTGTGGTTTGTGGTTAACTACAAACCAAAAACCAAAAACCACAAACCTCTTAAGAGGTTCGTTCGCATAAAGGAGTAATAAAATGTCCGGCAGTAGAAAGATCACCATCGAGCAGGCCATTGACGACGTCCATGAAGGCAGGATGGTCATCCTGGTTGACGACGAGGACCGCGAGAACGAGGGCGACCTGTGCTGCGCCGCGGAGAAGGTCACGCCCGAGATCATCAACTTCATGGCCCGCCACGGCCG
>DATKZS010000206.1:0-28477 GCA_035527835.1 bacterium | reverse complement strand
ACCGGCCGACGGGAGCGCCAAGCCAGAAACATTCGCACCCAAGCCCTCTTAAAATCTTGTTAAAAAATAATCCTTGGCGCTCTTGGCGTCTTGGCGGTTCTCCGGTCCGTTTATTTTGGACAGCACTGTTGTGGAATAATTTTTTTAATCTGTGTTCATCTGCGTTCATCTGCGGTAAAAAAAATGCAAACGAACTTATGCATCCTTGATGTTAGTAGTATAGAGGGGCTATTTTCAGAAGTTCCATACCCGGCGTGGGAGCACCCTTCCGGGCGCGATTATTGATAGGGCCTGGCAAGCGGATGAGGTGAACGGTCGCGACTGGAGTGGCCCGTACAGCAGACCGCCGGTTACAAACCGGTGGCACGTCTTGTTGTAAGGAGTTGCCAGTGGGAGCCGGCCTGCAACCTTCCCCCGCTCCTCAAGCCCCAGGCCTCAAGCCTCAGGCCTCACGCCCCGAGCCCCGCGCCTCCCCGCTCAGCCCTCGATAAAGATCTTGAGCTTCTTGGAGCGGGACACGTGGCGGAGCTTTCTGAGGGCCTTGGCCTCGATTTGGCGGATGCGCTCGCGGGTGACGTCGAAGTCCTGGCCTACTTCTTCGAGGGTGTGGTCGGCTTTTTCGCCGATTCCGAACCTCATGCGCAGTACCTTTTCCTCGCGGGGGGTCAAGGTCTGAAGCACGTCCTTGGTCTGGTCGGAGAGGCTCTTGTTGACCACGGAGTCCATGGGACTGGGGATGGTCTTGTCCTCGATGAAGTCGCCGAGCCTCGAGTCATCCTCCTCGCCGATGGGGATTTCCAGGGAAATGGGTTCCTTGGCGATCTTCAGGACCTTGCGCACCTTGTCGGTGGGCAGCTCCATTTTCTCGGCGATCTCCTCGGGGGTCGGCTCGCGTCCGAGCTTCTGCACCAGGTAGCGTGAGGTGCGGATCAGCTTGTTGATGGTCTCGATCATGTGCACGGGGATGCGGATGGTCCGCGCCTGGTCGGCGATGGCCCGGGTGATGGCCTGGCGGATCCACCAGGTGGCGTAGGTCGAGAACTTGTAGCCGCGCTGGTACTCGAACTTGTCCACGGCCTTCATGAGTCCGATGTTCCCTTCCTGGATGAGGTCGAGGAACTGGAGTCCGCGGTTGGTGTATTTTTTGGCGATGTTGACGACGAGGCGTAGGTTGGCCTCGACCAGCTCGGCCTTGGCGGCGCGGACGCGGGACTCGCCGCGGAGGATGACCTTTAAGGCCTCCTTTACGTCCTTGGCGTTCATTCCGGCCTCCTGCTCGGCGCGGCGGAGCTTGCGCTGGCAGTTCTTGATCTTGCGCTCCCAGGCGAGGACCTTTTCGGGGAGGACGTTGAAGTTGTTCTCGACTTTCCTGCGCTCGCGCGAGCCTTTCTTGACGAGCCTCATGGCCTCTTTGAGGTCGGCGGAGGACAGCTTGCTCCTGGACTCGACGCCCCTGATCTCGTTTTCGGCCTGGGCGATCTTGTCCACGAGCTCCTGGATGCGTGAGATGATGCGCTCGCGCTGGCGGTCGGTGAGGTTCATCTCGCGCATTTTCTGGAGGAGGACGTCCTGGTTTTTCTTGATGTCGTTGGCGAGCTTGTTTTTCAATTTTTTGGAGGTCTTGACCTTGGCCCTGATTTCTTGGGCCTTGCGGACCTCCTCGGAGAGTTTCTTGATGTCTTTGAGGAGCTCGGGCGAGAGGTTTTGCTGCTCTTCGAGGTCCTGATCGAACTCGTCCTCTTCAAGGATGTCTTCCTCGTCCGGGGCTTCGTCGGCTTCGGGGTCGCGCGGGTCGTCGGAGGCTTCGGGTTCGGTTCCCTGGTTCTTGGATTCGAGGGCCATGGCTTGCCGCTCCTGCTCCTGGAGGAATCGCTCGCTCATATTGATGACTTCCTGGATGGTGACGGGGCAGGAGAGGATGGTGCGCAGGACTTCTTCCTTGGCGTCCTCGATACGCTTTGCTATGTCCACCTCGCCCTCGCGGGTGAGCAGTTGGTAGCTTCCCATTTCGCGGAGGTACATGCGGACGGGGTCAATGGCGCGGATGCCGGGTTCGATTTCCTCGACGGCGTCAAGCTCGCCTCTCCCGGCGGAGGGCGTGTCCTCGTCCACGGTCTCCTCCTCGGCGGCCTCGGTGGACAGCGATTTTACGGGGGCTTCGGCGGTCGAATCCACGATCTTGATGTCCATCTCCCCGAAAAGCGACATCAGGTCGTCGAGCTGGTCAGAGTTGATCATGTTCTCGGGCAGTCCGTCGTTGACCTCGTCGTAGGTGAGGAACCCCTTGGATTTGCCCCGATCAATCAGCTTGTTGATCTCTTCGATTTCTTTCTTCTTCGGCATGATCTTTCCTTCCTTGACCGACCTGACTATCGCGTCCATGGACCGCGTATTTCTTGGTATCGCAATCGAAATGAGAAGAGGAACAAGGATGTCAAGGATGGCGGGGATAAGAATGAAGAGTTCTTAATCTTATCCTTTGCATTCTTGGTATCCTTGTTCATTGTTCTTCCTTCTCTCCCCCGATTCATGCGCGGCGGCTTCATCCGGCCCTGCCCGTGGCGATGCCCTTTTTCTCCTCGAGCAGGTCCTGCTGCTTTTCAAGAAGCGTGCGCCACTGTCCCTCGTCGCCCTTTTGCTGGGCGTCCTCGATGGCGGCGCGGAGGCTGATGAGGCGCGATTCGATCTCGGCCTTGTGCACCCTGGCGATGATCTCGTCCACCACCTGGAGGGCTTTGTCGCCAAACGGGTCCTTATCGAAGATAGCATGAGAAACCAAATCTGAAAGGGCCGGGTCGGAAATTTCCGGGAGCAGGGCCCCGGGGTCCATGCGGCCCTCCCGGTCCTGGTCAAGGAGCGCGGACAGGAGAGCGGCGATTTCGGGGTCCTGGAATTTGCCGGCCACGCCGGACTCCCGCACGCGGGCCGCTGTCTCCGGATGGTGCACCACCAGCGACACCAGCTCGGCCTCGGCCCGCGGATAAGAGACGGCGGCGGCCAGGGCGCCCTCCGGCCCCTCCGGCCCCGGCGCATCGGTTTTGCGGGTGGGCCTGCGGAGCCGCGCCTGAACCTGGGGCAGCGGGACGCCGGTGCGGCGGGCGAGGCGCTCGGCAAAGGCGTTTCTTTCGATGGGGTCGCGGACCTTGGCCAGCAGCTCGGCGGCCTCCCATACGGCCTTGGACAGGGCTGAAGGCGTGGACCCGGCGGCGGCGACCAACTGGTCCAGGTAATGGCTGATGAGCGGCGGCGCAATATCGAGGAGCTTCTCGAATTCGGCCGCGGAGTGGGCGCGGAGGAAGTCGTCCGGGTCCTTGCCGTCGGGGATGAGGACGATGCGGGGCGAGAGCCCGGATTCGAGGAAAGGCTCGATGGAGCGCAACGCGGCCTTTTTCCCGGCCTCGTCGGCGTCGAAGACCAGGTACACGTCCTGGGTGTAGCGCCGGATCATGCGGGCGTGGTCGGGGGTGAGCGCGGTGCCGAGGGTGGCCACCGCGTCCTTGATCCCGGCGTGGTCGAGCGCGATCTGGTCGAAGTAGCCCTCCACCACGATGACGCGGCCTTGCTTCCTGATCTCGTCCTTGGCCTGATACAGCCCGTAAAAGCCCTGGCCCTTCTTGAAGATCAGGGTCTCGGGCGAGTTGATGTACTTGGGCTGGCCGGCATCATCATCCTTCATGATGCGCGCGCCGAAGCCGCGGACGCGGCCCTGCACGTCGTGGATCGGGAACATGAGCCGGCCGCGGAAGCGGTCGTAGAAGCCGCCGCGGTCGCGCTCGAGGGAGAGCCCGGCGGCGTGGATGTCGGCCAGGGAGATGCCCTGGGCCTTGAGCGCGTTCAGGGTTGCGTCCCAGCTCTCAGGCGAATAGCCCAGGAGATAACGCGCAATCACGTCGTCGCCGTAGCCGCGGGAGTTGAGGTAGTCGCGCGCGATCCGGGCCTCCGCGGAATTCTTCAGCGAGTCATGAAAAAATTTGGCGGCGGCCTCGTTGACCCGGAACAGCCGGCCCTGGTTCTGCTCGCGCTCGAGGTCCTCCGGCTTGGGCTCCTCGCGGGGCAGGCTGATGCCGGCGCGGGCGGCCAGCCTCTGGGCGGCCTCGATAAAGCTCATGCCCTCCTGCTTCATCAGGAAGTTGAAGATGTTGCCGGCCTCCCCGCAGCCGAAGCACTTGTAAATGCCCTTGCCCTCGTGCACCTTGAACGACGGCGTCTTCTCCTGGTGGAACGGGCACAGGCCCTTGTAGTTGGCCCCGTCCTTGGTGAGACGCACGTAGTCGCCCACCACCTCGATGATGCTCACCCGGTCCTTGATCTCCTGGATGATATGTTCCGGAATTTTTCCCGCCATGGTCCGCCGCCGCTTCCCCAAGGCCGGTCCCTGATGAGCGATTCGCTCGCCAAGCAGGACTGGTCTGAATATTTGCCGCAGATGAACGCGGATGAACGCGGATAAATCAAAAAAATTTCTTATCTGCGTTGATCCGCGTTCATCTGCGTTAAAAAAACAACGTAAAAAAGGCGCACCCCTATTTTAACGCCGACGGCGCTTAAATGGAGCACGCCCGTATAAATTCACAAGGCCCATATCATATTCGACCGGCCCGGGGAAATGCCCCGCGGGCCAGTCTGATCAAGAGCCGGAGAGCTTGGCGAGCTGGCGCTTGGCCTCTTCGCTCACCTCTTTGCCTCCGGCCCGTCCCTCGTACCTGCCTTTGAGGGCTTTCATCACCTTGCCCAGGTCGGCCGGGGCAAGGGCGGCCGCTTCGCTGATGGCGGCGGCCACTAATGCGCTCAATTCTTCCCCGCCCATGGCCGGGGGCATGAACTCGCGCACAATGGCGAGCTCTTCCTTCTCGCGTCCGGCCAGGTCCTCGCGTCTCCCGGCCTCGAAAGCCCGGATGGATTCCTCCCGCTGCCTGGTGAGGCGCGCCAGCACCCGGGCAACCCCGGGATCGTCAAGCTCGGTCTTTTCGGCGATCTCGGTCTTCTGGATGCCGTCCCGGATCAAACGAATGGCCGCCACTCGGACCTTGTTGCGGTCCTTCATGGCGGCCACCATTTCCGCTGCGATCCTGTCTTTGAGGGTCATGAATGCAAACGGTCCTTATCAGCGGTCATTCATGTATCTCTGAGCCTTGCGAAGCTTCTTCATCAGCCTCTTTCTCGCCGCCAGCGCCTTCTTTTTGCGCTTGATGGAGGGCTTTTCGTAATACTCCCTCTTGCGGATGTCCGACAAAATCCCTGATTTTTCACACTGTTTCTTAAACCTGCGTAATGCACTCTCGAACGATTCGTTGTCTTTTACCGTGATACCCGGCACAAAGATTCACCCCCTCCCCAAACAGCACAAAACTATACCTAAACCCCCGCCGCTCCCAAGCCTTTAGGGGTAAAAGTCATTGAATTACAATATGTTAAAAAAATAAGTCGAGCCAATAACCAAAGCTTATTTTAGCATGGTTTCCGTTTTTGTCAAGCAGATTTGTGAGTTAATTAAAAAAATAGATTTCAGGGCTGCCGGCCCCCTACACGGATGAAACGGATGAGACGGATTTCACGGATCGAAATAGAGATGAGGAATCCGTGTCATCCGTGTAACTCTCCTCGAGTCCGCGATAGGTATTCTTAAGCCGGAGGAATCAGATTTTTTCCTTATGCTGAACCTCCTTGACATTCTTGTTGTAGATCCGCTTTTCAGGAAAGTTGAAGGCCAGGCCCTCAACTTGGGTGCTGAAGCGGCGCCGCAGTCCCCCAAGTTCAGCTTAAAATATCACTCTTGTCCAAAATAGGCCGTAAGAAAACCGCCATGACGCCAAGAGCGCCAAGGATCACCAAGTAAATCATGATGTTTCTTTGCGGCCCGGCAAAGAACAGCTCCGTAGCGTTGGCCCCAACCGGCTTGGCGGACCGGCCGACGGGAGCGCCAAGCCAGAAACATTCGCACCCAAGCCCTCTCAAAATCTTGTTTAAAAATAATCCTTGGCGCTCTTGGCGTCTTGGCGGTTCTCCGGTCCGTTTATTTTGGACAGCACTGTTAAAATATGATTCATGGAAAGCGCGATCGAGCTTGCGCATTACATGCAAAAAGTCATTGAAAAATTTTCCGGGAGTGATATAGTGGGCGTGGAAGCCATTGTATATGCTGCCAAGGGGGGGGCGAAGATGGGAAAAAGGGTTATCTGGCCGTTGTTGGTCCTGGTCTTGGGCATTTTTTTTCACGGGGAGCGGGCCGGGGCGCAGGCGCTTAGCTGGTGGGTGGAGCCGGCCACGCACAAGGTGATGCAGGACCGGGCTCCGCAGGCGGTGAAAGAGGTCTGGCTGGAGGCGGCGCATAATGAGTATGAGCCGTTCCAGGTGGTGTTGCGGGCGGACGGCGGCGATCTTAATAACGTCCACGCCCGGATCAGCGACCTCATCGGCCCGGGCGGGGCCGTGATCCCGCGGGAGAACGTCACCTTCTACCGCGCCTATTACGTGACGGTGACCCAGCCCTCGGGCAATTCCGGCTTGGGTGACGGTCTCCCCGGGGACCCGCGCGAGGCCGACGAATACGTTGATCCGCTGATCCCGTTTTACGACCCGTACCATGCCACGCACTACGCGGTGGGCATACCCTTTTCCATCGCGCAGGACCGGCTGCAGCCGATCTTCGGAGACATCTACATTCCGCCGGACGTTCCGGCGGGGGTTTACGAGGGCACGGTGGAGATCACGGTGGGCCTGATTCCGGTGGCCGAGGTCCCGGTGTCGCTCAAGGTCTGGAACTTCGCCATCCCCAAGGTGCGGCGGATCGCGACCGCGTATGGGATGTCGTTCGGCGCGATCCTGGACTATCACGGCGGCCTGCACGGGGCCTATGACGATGACGCCCTGCGGATCATCAAGAACTACGAGGAGACGCTGCACGAGTTCCGGCTGGACATCACCCACGCGATACAAGGCCCTCCGGGGCTGCCTTCCCCGTTCTTCACCTTTGACGCGGACGACAACCTTATTCCCCCGGACTATACGGCCTACGACGCCTATCTTGCGCCGCGCCTGGACGGGAGTTATTGGAGGGACGGGTCCAACGCGGTCATGTATAACAGCGGGCTCTTCGGCCCCGGCCACGGGCGGCGCGGGGGCTTTGCCAACAACCAGGAGTACATCCAGGTGGCGGCGGACGTGGCCCGTCACCTGAAGGAAAAGGGGTGGTGGGACCGCATTTATGTCTATGTTCATGACGAGCCTTACCTGTATGAGGGGGCGTTGGACGCCATTGCCTTTGACGTGGTGCTGATGGACATGGGCGACCCGGAGTGGAAGACCCGGATGATGGCCACCAACCACTGGGTGAAAGAGCTGGACTACGTGATCGGCATCTGGTGCCCGCTCACCACCAACTATGACCGGTGGTTCTCGTCGCTGCCCGAGTACACCCGGGAGGACTACCAGGGGCTGCTCAAGCGGGGCGATAAGCTGTGGTTCTACGTGTGCAACGGCACCAAGCCGCCCTACGCCGGCTATGACATAGACACCGTTCTCGGCCAGGAGCCGCGCATCCTGCACTGGGGGGCCTGGTATGAAGGGGCCACCGGCATCCTCTTCTGGTCCACCACTTTCTGGAACGACAGCGATCCGTGGGGCACGCTCAGCGACCTCGACGCCTTTCCCACCATGGCCCGGGTCGGCGACGGTTTTCTTATGTACCCGGGGGACCACGACGGCAAAGCGGGTTTGGGCGTGGGCTCGCCCGGGTGGCTCGAGCTTGACGGCCCGGTGATCACGCACCGGCTGATGATGATCCGGGAGGGCATGGAGGACATGGACTATTTTCTGCTCGCATCGGACAAGGGGGGCAAAGCGGTCGCCAAACGGATCGTGGCCAAGGTCTATACCCAGTTTGGGATGAACCCCTCGTGGTATGACCAGGAGGACCCGCCCTGGAGCCAGGATGAGGACGAGCTCTACGCGGCGCGCCACGAGCTGGCCGCCTGGATCGCTCAAGGCCCGGGCCGGGGAGACGGGGACGACGGCAATGGAGGCTGCGCGCTGGGCGCGGCCCCGGTGGCTCACGGCCCCTGGTCTTTCGCCCTGGCCGGGGCTTTCGTGGCCCTGGTCTGGCTGGCCGGCCGGACCTGGAAACCGGGAGGCGCGTCCGGTTTATTTTCCGGGCCCGGCCCGGGCAATGGTCCATCTGACACCAAAAAGGGCGGCCCGGAGGAGGTGTTGAGATGAGGAACGTGTTCAAGGCGTTTTTTCTTGCCGTGCTCGGCTCCGGGATTCTGCTGGCCGCGGCTTGCGGTTCCGGGAGCGGGGGGGATGATGGAGCGAACTTTTTGCCGGCCGCGCCCGCGGACCATGCCTTTATGAATGCGGCCGCGGCCCCGGGAAATGCCCCGGCCGACCTGGACGCGAGCGGGCCGGTGGTGAGCGGGGTACAGCTCAGCTCATCGGGCCGGAGCATCGTGATCCAGGGACAGGCGCTCATCATCACCGTGAACTTCACCGCCCCGGACGGCGACGTGACCGCGCCGAGCCTGCTGATCGAGGTCCTGGGCCAGGATGAGTACTGGACCTTCGACTTCAGCCAGTTCGGGGCCGTGCTCGGCGGCGTGGCCATGGTGCGGGTGGAGGTCTCCGGGAATTTCGAGCCGGGCGCCTATGACATCCGGGTGGGCCTGCGCGATGACGCGGGCCACGTGGGCAACCTGTTCGAGCGCGTTTTCATTGTCACGCCCGCCTTCACGCCCGACGTCGTGATCTTCACCCCGGAGGACGGGGCGGCGGACGTCCCGCTCAACTCGGCGCTTCGCGCGGTGTTCTCCGACCCCATGGCCGGCGACACGCCGAGCCTGACCCTCACCGCGGGCGGCCAGCCGGTGCCTGGTTTCATCCGGGTCCTGCCCAACCTCAGGGGCATCACCCTCATCCCGGACGACTTCCTGGAGCCGGCGTCCGAGTGCGTGGCCACCCTGACCCTGGGCACTCCCACGACCGGCGGCGTGAAGACCGAGGTCCATACCTTCACCACCGGGGCCCTGGACCCCGTTCCCGACCCGTCGGGCAGGGTCTATTCCATGGCGCTGGGGGCCACCAACGTCGTGGAGCCGCCAGGGGCCGAGATGCTCTTTACCGTGATCCCGTTCCCGCGCCACCTGATCCGGATCAACAACCTCGATGAGCCCGGCAACGCCATCGAGGCCGTGGGCGCGCTGGCCCTGGAAGGCCCGCTGCGCCAGAGCCCGGACCTGTCCAACATGATTTTCCCCGTGCCGGACTCCAACCTCCGGAACCCCTATTTCGCGATCGGACCCTCGCTCCTCAACGTTGACCTCAACGCCCTGACCGGCGGACTGATCAACGTGGCCATCAACATCCGCGACGTGCGCATCTCCGGCGAGTTCACCGCGGGCGGCGATCAATTCGAGCACGGCATCGAGACCGGATACATTGACTCGCAGGAATTGAACCAGGCCATCCAGAACTTCACCGGCCTCTCATTCAACGTATGCTTCACCCTGCCCGATGCCTGCGACGCCGACGGACGCTTGTCTTTCCGCGCGGAAGAGCTTGTCGGCTACTATGAACTCTCCATCAGCGATCTTTACGACCTCTCCATCGCGGCCAATCCCGGCAGCGTTCCCCAGGCCACCGGCGGCGCGGCCGCTATCTCCGGCGAGTACCTGGTAAACGGCATTCCCTCCGGGACCCACACCATCAGCCTCTCCACCACCCATGGCACGCTCTCCGGCGGCGGGACCTGCGCCGGGACCGCTTCCTGCGCCGTGGACACCGTGGGCGGGGCCTATTCCGTTGTTCTCACGGTTCCCGGAGGATTGCCCGCGGGCACTCAGGTTACCATCAGCGCCTCCAGCCCATCTTACATCGGAGACCTGAACCGGAGCGCGAAGGTGCTGGCGCAATAGGTAAGAAGGAGACGGAAATGAAAACACGGTTGGCGGCGGTCATGGTGGCGGGCGGACTTTTCCTGCTGTGCCTCCCGGTCCCGGGCCTTGGTCAGAGCCTCACCTGGTGGACCGAGCCGGCGACGCACAAGGTGATGCAGGACCGCCCGCCCCAGCCCACCCGGGCCGTGGCCATCGAGGCGGCGCGCAACGAGTACGAGCCGTTCCAGGTGGTGCTCAGGGCCGACGGCGGAGACCTGGACAACGTCCACGCCTGGATGAGCGACCTGGCCGGCCCGGCCGGCGCCAGGATCCCGGCCCTGAACGTCATCCTCTACCGCGCCTATTACGTGAGTGTGACCCAGACCTCGGGCAATTCCGTCGACGGCGACGGTGTCCCCGGCGACCCGCGCGAGCCGGGCGAATACGTTGATCCCCTGATCCCCTTTTACGACCCGTACCATCCGACCCACTACGCGGTGGGCACGCCGTTCGACATTCCGCAAAACCGGCTCCAGCCGATCTTCGGGGACGTGTACGTGCCCACTGGCGTCCCCGCCGGGGATTACCATGGCACTCTCACCGTGACCGTCAACTTCACGGCCGCGGCCCAAGTGCCGGTAACGCTCCGGGTCTGGAACTTCACGCTGCCTTTTGAGAGGCGTGTCGCCACCTCCTACGGCCTCAGCTTCGGGAAAATCCTGTGGTACCACGGCGGCTCCGACGGCCAGTACGACGATGAATCGCTCCGGATCATCAGGAACTACGAGGAGGTCCTGCACCGCTTCCGCATTGACATAACCAACGTGATCCAGACCCCGCCCTACCTGCCCTCGCCCTTTTTCAGCTTTGACGCGGACGACAAGATCCTCCCGCCCGATTACTCGGCCTTTGACGCGCACCTGGAAGACCGGTTTTCCGGCGCTTATTACGACGACGGCGTGGGCATGACCATGGTCAACCAGCAGCTCTTCGCCCCGGGCAACGCCTCCACGCTCGAGACCTCGCTTACGGACGACGAGTACATCCAGGCCGCGGCGGAGTTCGCGCGCCACTTGAAGGAAAAGGGCTGGTGGGACCGCATCTATGTTTACGTGCATGACGAGCCCGGCCTCTACCCGGGCGCGATGCAGGCCGTGGCCTATGACGTGGCGCTGACCAGGCTGGGCGACCCGGACTGGGTCTCCCGGATGATGGCGACCAACCACTGGGTCAAGGAGCTGCAATACTCCATCGGCATCTGGTGCCCGCTGACCAGCAGCTACGACAAGTGGAACTGGAGCGTGCCCGAGTACACCCGCGAGGATTACCAGCGGCTGATCGCGGGCGGAAAGGTGGTGTGGTTCTATGTGTGCAACGGCACGCACCCGCCCTATGCCGGCTACGACATTGACACCATCTACGGCCATGAGCCGCGCTTTTTGCAGTGGCAGTCCTGGTACGAGGGCGCGACCGGCTTCTTGTACTGGTCCACCAACTACTGGATGTGGTCGGACCCGTGGGGCACGCTCCTGGACCTTGACACCTGGCCCTCGGCGGCGCGGACCGGCGACGGCTTCCTGGTCTATCCGGGCGATCATAACGGCACGGCCGTGGGGAAAGGCTCGCCGGACTGGCTCAGCCTGGACGGCCCGGTCATCAGCTACCGGCTGATGATGATCCGGGAGGGCATGGAGGACTGGGACTACCTGCTGCTTTGCCAGGACCGGGGCGGGAAGGCCTTCGCCAAGAACCTCATGCAGGGCATGTACACCCAGTTCGGCATGGCCGTGAAGGATTATGACCCTGACAACCAGCCCTGGACCTATGACGAGACCCAGGTATATGACGCCCGGCACGCGCTGGCGCTGTTCATCTCGGGGGCGTTCGCCGGAGGGAATGACGACGGCGGAGGCGGAGGCGGATGCGCCGTGGCCGGCCCCGGAGAGGGCAGGGGAGCGGCCGGATTCCTCATCATGCTGGCGGCGCTGGCGGGGGTGGTCGCAGTGTTGCGCGTCAACTCGAGACGGCTCTTCTTGATCCTGGCCCTCCTGACCGGCTTCTCCCTGGCCGGATGCGGCCCAAACGCCGATGATGACGACGGAGCGGCCCTGCCGGCGGCCCCCCGCCTCAACCACAGCTTTATAAACGGCGCTTCCGGCGGCCAGATGCCGGGGCAGATGAGCGGCTCCGGGCCCGTGATCACCAAAGTGAACATGGTTCCGGGCAGCATGGTGATCCAGGCGCAGACGCTGCTGCTCAACATAACTTTCAACGACCTGGAGAACGACCTCGCCTCGCCAACGCTCTTCCTGCAACTCCGGGGCCAGCCGGAGTGCTGGACCTTCGGCCCGGACCAGTTCGGCGGAATCCTCGGAAACGTGGCCACGGTGCAGGTCGAGGTTGACCGATACTTTGAGCCGGATTCATATGTTCTCCGGCTCGCGCTCATGGATGACGCCGGGAACGTGGGCAACATTTTCAGCGCGCTCCTGACCGTGATCCCGTATGCGACGCCGGAGATCCTGGCGTTGGTCCCGGAGGACGGGGCCACCGCCGTTGTGCTCAACGCGTCGGTGCGCGGACTGTTTTCCAACCCCGTGGTCGGCGTCCCTCCGACCTTGACGCTCACTCGGAACAATATTGCGGTCCCCTCATCCATCCGGCTCCTGCCCAGCATCAAGGGCATTACCCTGGTCCCGGCTGAGTTCCTGCTGCCGCTCACCGAGTACGTGGCCACCCTCACCGTGGGCGACCTCAACAGCGGGATCGTGCGCCAGGAGGTCCACGCCTTCACCACCGCCGGCGCCATCCCCGCGCCCGACATCACCGGCAGGGTCTATTCAATAGACCTTGCCGCCGGCGCCATCATCGAGCCCACCGGCGCGGAGATACTTTTCGCCGTTCTTCCGATCCCGCCGATCCTGGTCAAGGTTACAGAATTCGACCCGGCGGCAGGCGCCATCGGCAGCGTCGCGGCCCTGGGCACCGGCAACCCCCTCGGACAGGACCCGCTCATGCCCCTGATGAGTTTCCCCGGCCAGACCGCCATCCTCGATAATCCCTATTTCTCCATGGGACCAACCATCCTCAATATTGACCTGGGAGCCCTCACCGGAGGGCTCTACGACTTTGCCATCAACGTCTATGACTTCACCCTCAGCGGACATTACAACCCTGACGGCACCAGGTTCGAGGACGCCATTGTCACCGGCTATATTGATTCGCAGGAAGTGAACGACGCCTTCAACCAGTTTGCGCCCGCCACCATTCCCTTCGACGCCTGCATCACCCTGCCCGATTCCTGCGACCCCGACGGACATCTCGCCTTCCGTGCCGAAAACCTGGCCGGAAATTACGAGCCCCAGATCGAAGACCTCTATGACCTCTCTTTAAGCCCCGCGCCCGCGGCCATCACCGGATCGGCCGGAGGCAGCGTCATTGTCACCGTTGAATTCATCGTGAACGAAGATCCGTCGGGTAGCCACCTGGTCACGCTCTCCACCGACTACGGGACCCTTTCCTGCGGCGGAGCCTCATGCTCCGTAACCACGGTCAACGGGACCTACCAGGTCACCCTCACCCTGCCCCCCGGCAGGCCCGCCGGCCAAAACATAACCGTGACCGGCTCCGTAGCATCGCCCATCGGCAACATCACCCGGAAGGCCGAAATCACCGTGAACTAGGCTTGGGGGTCTTGAAAATTTATTTTTTTCATCGCCGGAAACATCCAGGGAGGAAAAAAATGAAAAGAATATTGGCAAACGGCCTCATGTCATCTGTAATCTTGATCGCTATTTTGTTTGGCTGCGAGTTCGAGGGACCCCAAGGGAATAATCATCCTCCGGTCATAACCTCCTTGCCCAACACCTCGGCTTTTGCCGCTGAGCTCTATACTTATGTCGTGAAGGCCCGGGATGCGGACGGTGATGTCTTGACCTATTCCCTGAAAGCTCATCCCGAGGGCATGACCATAAATTCGGCGACCGGCAAGATCAGCTGGCTGCCGACGTTGCGGCAGGTGGGCAATCATCTGATCGAAGTAATAGTAACCGACGGCTCCGCCGGCAATAGCCAGGCATTTGCCATCCGGGTCAGCCCGCTTGATAACGGCGTGCCTTTTCAACGCGGTTTTACCCTGGTTTCCTGGTGGCATGATTCTTACCTTCAGCCTCAGACCGCGGAATCTCTTCGGCAAATGAAAATGGACGGTTGTGAATGGGTATCCATTTTGGTCACCTGGTATCAGGACGACATCCACGCAACCGCGATGTATCCTTCCGATCAAAGCACCCCCACGGATGAGGCGATTATCCAGGCCATTAATACCGCCCATTCCCTGGGCATGAATGTGGTCTTAAAGCCTCATATTGATCCCATTACCGGCGATTGGCGGGGCTACATCAGTTTTACCGATGAAGCGGACTGGTCGGCCTGGTTCGACAATTACAACCAGTTCCTCGGCCACTATCTGGACCTGGCGCAAGCCCATAATGTTCAAGCCGTCATCATCGGCACGGAATTGATGAGTACGGAACCAAGGCAAGCGGACTGGCGCAATACCATTGCGCTGGCCCGGGCCAGGTTTGACGGCCTCTTGACTTATGACGCGAACCATAGCTCTTACCTTTTAGTCAGTTGGTGGGATGCTCTTGATTTTATCGGCATCAGCGCTTATTTCCCGCTGACGCACGGTTATTCTCCCACCATTGATGAGCTGAAAAGCGCTTGGGCCGAAAAAATCCCGTTCCTGCGCCTCCTGGCGGCAATTTATAATAAAGACATTGTCTTTACGGAAATCGGTTACGTGAGCCGTGACGGCACCAATATCACCCCCTATGCCTATGACCTTACCACCCCCGCTGATTTGCAGGAACAAGCGGACTGCTATCAGGCGGCCCTGGAAAGTCTATATGCCGAGCCTTGGTTCAAGGGCATGTACTGGTGGGCGTGGTCCTGGGACCCGAGCACGGATGATAACGGCTACGATATCTATAATAAACCCGCGGAAACCATGCTCCGGCAATGGTATGCGGGCTATTAAAACAAACATTTTTATTCCCCCACCATCTGCACCACGATCTCGCGGTCGCGGCGGCGGTTGTCGTGGTCCACGAGCACGATCTGCTGCCAGGTGCCGAGCAGCAGGCGGCCTTTGCTGAAGGGCACGGAAAGGCCCGGGCCCATCAATGCGGCGCGGACGTGGGCAAAGCCGTTGCCGTCGTGCCATTTCCTGTTGTGCTCGTATTCCCGGTCCTCCGGCGCCAGCTCGCGGACGGCGCGCTGGAGGTCGGCCACGGCGCCGCTCTCGTACTCGATGGTGGTGACGCCGGCGGTGGAGCCCGCCACGAACACCAGCGCGATCCCGTCTTGAAGCCCGGACCCCGCCACCGCCTCGGCCACCAGGGCGGTGATGTCAACCACGTCGGAGAAGCCCCGGGTCTTGACTCCAAGCATTTTGTTCTTTACGGGCATGATATTCACTTTCGCAGTGAAAATGTTTGATTAGGGTAGTCTATGATAAGCAGGAAATTACTGAGGAAGCTTCTGACTCCGAGCAGCGGGGTGGAGAGATTGGGCAGGAAATCAATAAGCACTTGTTGGGTGGCAAAGCCTTCGATTTCAATTTTAGTGACATGGCCATAGGCGGTGGTTATACCGTTTACGGTGTCTATTTTCTTTTTCGCGCCGGCTTCGAGGTCGTGGCCGAGAATCGGTGCAAAGACGGCAGGTATGGCGCACTCATCGGCGCCGGTGTCAATCAGGGCCAGGACCTTTATTCTTTTCCCCGTTTCAGGGTTGATTATTATCACGGGGAGGTAAGGCCTAGCGGTGGATCCTTTCCTGGGCGCGGTAAAAGGAACGTTGCGAACAGGCATTAGTAGATGTTCACCGTGTTCGGATCATCAATATAGACGATGATGGGATCATCGCATCCTTTGGCCCTGGCCTCATCGAAGGCGGCGGCCGGATCCAGGCCAGATCCCATCACGGTATGGTCCTCGAAACTCTTCAGGGCCACGTAGCGGCCGTTGTAATCGTCAGTCTCAACCATAACGTTTTCCATGACGCCTCCCGGCAAACCGGGTAATCCCCCGGTTCATGATTTATTATGGCACTTCCATTTCATCTGTCAAGAGTATTGGAATGGGGTAGCAAGAGAAAGAGACCGGCCGGGATCAATTAGGCGGGGGCGGGAGGGGACTGATATTTTGCGGGAAGGTTCAGACCAGGAGGTGGATGTTTCCGAGGCGGACGTTTTGGAGGCCGGCGGAGCGGGCGGCGGCGATCAGGGATTTGGCCTGGTCGCGGGGGGTGACGGGGAGGTCGAGGAGGTTGCAGTCGGGGTGGAACGCGAGGAGGTTGTAGGGGATGTGGACGGAGAATGAGGCGATGAAGCCGGCGATGGCGCTGACCTCCTGCTCGTCAATGATTCCGGGGACCATGAGGGTGGAGGCGACGAGCAGCGGGTATTGGTCGCGGAGATCGTAGCGGGCGGCGAGCCAGGCGAAGTTGTCGAGGGTGCGGCGGTTGGAGGCGCCGGTCATGGCGATATGGAGCGGCTCGGACCAGGCTTTGAGGTCGAGCTTGATGAGCCCGCCGGACTGGAGCGCGATGGCGAGCATGCCCTTGAGGAAGGCGGGTTTCATGCTGCCGTTGGTTTCCCAGCAGACGCGGAGGATGCGGCCGCCGGCCAGGCGGCGGGCGATGCGCGCGGTTTTTATGGAGTGGGGGAGGTTGGGCACGGGGTCGCCGCCGAAGAAGCAGATGCATGAGGTCGCGGGATTGATGGAGCGGGCCACGCGGGCGGGTGTGATGTCGCGGGGACCGTGGGGCCATTCGCGGAAGTTGTGGTTCTGGCATTCCAGGCAGTGGAAGTTGCACGACTCGTAGAACACCGCCAGGTTGGCGTAGCCGGTTTCCGGGCCTCTGTTGTGCGTGAATTCCGGATACCCCGCGCCGGTGCCGCCGGGACACACCCAGTCGGCAACGCAGTTGGTGGGAAGAGGATCGTGATACCAGCTCACCCGCGCGCCGCTCACGCCGCCGACCACGTGTCCGCCCTTGCCATCGCGGGCCATGCAGTAACCGAGTTCTCCATCGGCCAAGCGGCATTCGTGCGGGCAATAATCGCACAGCGCGCCGCCGGGCGTTTGGGGCGGCGCGGGCTGGAGTCCGAATTGGGCGCGGAGCCGGGCGTGTCCTTCCAGGATGGGAGGCAGGTATTGATCGGGCCGCTCGCGGATGCAGGCCCCGCAGACTCCCAGGGCTTTTGCCACCGGGACCTGTTTGCCGCATCCGGGACACACGGGAGGCGGGCTTTGCCGGTCGTTTTCCGCCACTTCTTCTGCTCCTCCGGGTCCGAGGCCGAGTCGTTTGGTTTCGGGTTGGCTGCCGGGTCGCCTGTAACTGATTATATGCGGGCGCGCGGTTTTTGCCAAGGGGAAAATGAAGCTGTCGCTCCGATTAAAACGCCAAGCCAAGCACGCAGAGAAGAACTGTTCTGTAATTAATATTCTGGTTTCTTCTTTGCGTTCTCGGCGGCTTGGCGTTTTAATTATGCTTCAGGCATTGGCGCATGTTAGAAAGGAAAGGTCATGGAATGTGACATCTGCATATTGGGTGCGGGTCCGGCGGGTTATACGGGTGCGCTCAGGGCGGCGCGTGAAGGGAAGAGGGTGGCGCTGATCGAGCGCGACCGGGTGGGCGGGACGTGCCTGAACCGCGGCTGCATCCCGAGCAAGGCGCTACGGAGGTGCGCGGACGCCTTCCTGGAGGCCGCGGGCGCGGCGCGCTTTGGCGTCAAGCTGCCGGGCGAGCCTTCCTTTGATTACACCCGGGCCGCGGCTTACCGGGACGAGGTCACGGAGAAGCTGGTGGCGGGGGTGGCGTCGCTGCTCAAGGCGCGCCGGATCGAGCTGGTGAGCGGAGAGGGCAGGGTGGATGGCCCGGGCCGGGTGGCGGTGCTGGCCGGGGATGGCGCCGTGGAGATCAAGTGCGGCCACGTGGTGATCGCGACCGGGTCGCGTCCGGCGGACCTGCCCGGGATCAGGATTGACGAGGAGATGGTGCTGTCGTCGGAGGGCGCGCTCAAGCTGGGCCACGTTCCGGAAAAGCTGATCGTGATCGGCGGCGGTGTAATCGGGTGCGAGTGGGCGGACCTGATGAGCTGCCTGGGGAGCGAGGTCACGGTGGTCGAGGCCCTGCCGCGCATCCTGCTCACGGAGGACCGGGCCACCGCGCGGGCGGTGCAGAAGAACCTGGAGGCCCGCGGGGTGAATTTCCACCTGGGCGCCACGGTCGCGGAGCTCACGGCGGCGGAGGGCGGGGTGAGGTGCGTGCTGGCTGGCGGCGGGAAGCTAGATGCGGACCGCGTGATCGTGAGCGTGGGCCGGCGTCCGGTGACGGAGGGCCTGGGGCTGAGCGAGGCGGGAGTGGCCATCGAGCGCGGCGCAATCAAGGTTGACGAGGGCGGCCGGACCGGTGTCGCGGGCGTGTGGGCCGCGGGCGACGTGATCGGTCCGCCCATGCTGGCGCACGCGGCGTCGCACGAGATGGAGGTGGTGATTGACAACATCCTGGGCCGCGGCCGCTTCTTTGACCGGGCGGCGGTGCCGGCGGTGGTGTTCGTGCGGCCGGAGGTGGCGAGCGTGGGTCTGTTGGAGGACGCGGCCAGGGAGCGCGGGATCGCGGTGGAGGTCGGCCGGTTCGCCTATGCCGCTTCGGGCAAGGCCCTGTGCATGGGAGAGAGCGAGGGCTTTGCCAAGGCGGTGGTGGACAAGCACAGCGGGCTGATCCTGGGCGGCACGGTCATGGGCGCGCACGCGGGCGACCTTATCCATGAGCTGGCCATCGCCGTGAAGCGGAAGATCAAGGTGGAAGATTTTATCGAGATCATCCACGCGCACCCGACGCTTTCCGAGATCGTGCTGGAGGCCGTGGCCGACGCCAGGGGCATGGCGGTGCACAAGGCCGGGAGGAAGAGAGGGGTTGAGAGGGAGTGATAATTTATAGGCGCTTGATTTCGCACAGAGGCACAGAGTACACAAAGAATAGAAAATAATTAATCTCTGTGTTCTCTGTGCCTCTGTGCGAGATCTTGTATCGCCGCCGTCACCGCGCGAACTTTACGAAGATCGGGTTCACGAACAGCTCGCTCACCCGCATGTCGGAGGGGTTATAGGGCGGATCGCTCTGGCGCGGCCCGATCACCTCGACGCGGTAGAACGCGGGCTCCTTGTTCTTGCCCTGGTCCTGGTCAATGAAGGTGAGCTCGCTCCCGTCCTGTTCCATGACCACGACCCCGTTCCGGATGAGCCGCGCCCGGGTCCCGGCCACGTCATGGTCGAGCGCGAAGCGGACGGTGGGGGCCGTCTTGACGGTGGCCGTGGCGCCGAGCATGATCGGATCCTCCGGCATCCCGCCGTCGCTCACCCACCACTCGGAGACGTACGAGTCCTGGAAGGCGTCGCCCATGAGCGCGACCATGCGGCCCTCCCTCATGCAACGCAAGACCTCCTGCTCCGTGAACTCCCTCATGTAGAGCAGCGTGTTGGCGATGGCCATGCTTTGGTCGCAGTGATAGTCCGTGTCGGCTATGGCCCAGACCGGGGCCTGGCGCAGTGCGGCCATGTACTCGGCAAGGTCCGTGTCCCACCATCCGCCCGGGCCGCCCGTCTTCTCGCGCCAGCCCGAGGGCATTGCCGAGAACCCGGTCAGGCGCTTGATGCGGTGCAGATTGTCCGCCGGCGGCGGGCAGGCCCCGTGCGCCGGGCCGTACCACATGTCCGCGCCGTCCTCCAAGTGCACCGCGTCCACGATCCCGCCGTGCTCCACGATGTAATCCACGAAGTCCTGCCACGGCTTCTCATCGGGGATGGCCTCCGGCCTCACCGCCACGCTGTTGCGCACCGGCATGTCATTGAAGACCGCCGCGTCCTCGATCCCGTAAACCGTGAAGTGCTCCTGCGCGCCGTCAATGACCAGGGCCGGGAGCTTGCCGTAGTTATACATGTACGGAATCACCTCGATCCCCTTGAGCGCGATCATGCCCTGGTCCCGGGCCGTCTCCTGGATCCGGCGCAGGTGGTCGAAGTACACGTCATAGCCGACGCTCTCAACGCCGCCGATTTTGAAGCACAACCCGGCGCCTTCGGCGCAGATCTTGCCCTCCCGGTGGTCGTTGAATGACAGCACCGCCATGCCCTCCTGGCGGGCGAATTCGAGCAGGTCCTCGGTAGAGTAGCACCCGTCAGAATAAATGGTATGGTTATGGAGCGTGGCCCGGGCAATGGTCCAGCCGCCCAGGTGATACACCGGAGTGCGCGCGGGCGCGGCGCCGCTGTTCTCGAACGCCGCCGGCTTCTTTTTAAGGCCCATCACGGCCGCGCACCCGGGCAGCACCAGGCCCATGGCCGCCGCCGCGGCCGTTAATAAAACAATCAACACGCTCGCACGCCTATTCATCATCATCCTCCCAGGCTGAGACATTGATACCAGGGCCAACTCATTCAATATCCCACGCCCGACCTCGCCGATGCAAGCCGATGGGCAAAATTTTTGCGGCCCTGGGGCGGGTGTGTTACATTCCTTGGCAAGATGAGAACCCAGGTGAAACACAATAGCGGCGCGGGCGCGGCGGGATGGCGCCTGGTCGCGCTCATGCTGGTCCTGGTGGGCGCGGGGGCGTGCTGCTCGTCGAAAAAGCCCGCGTTCATCGAGAAGATGAAGGCGCATTCGCAGCGGATTTGGCAGGACCCGGTGGAGCTCGACCGCAACGTCCGGGCCATGACTCATTTCAGCTATGCCCAACAGCTCGCGGTCCGGGGCAAGAACGACGAGGCTCTAAAGGAGCTGCGGGCGGCGTTGAAGGACGATCCGGGCTCGGCGTTTTTGCGGACCACCCTGGCCGACGGCCTGTACCGGCAGGGCAACAATGACGAGGCGCTCAAGCTGATTGATGAATCCATCAAGCTCGATCCTGCCGAGGCCGCGGCGCACCAGGTCCGGGGCATGGTGCTGATGGCGATTGAACGGCCGGCCGACGCCGAGCAGTCCTTTCTCAACGCGGCGCGGCTCGACCCGGACGATCCGGAGTACGTGATCAACGTGGCCGACGCCCGCATGGCCCAGAAGAAGCCGGAGGACGCGTTCGCGGTCCTGGCCGCGTACGCCAACACCCATCCCGAGGACCTCGACGTCCAGTACTACATGGCGGCCATTCTGCTGCAGGTCGGCCAGGTGGACAAGGCGCGGGCGCGCTACCACATGATCTTGTCGCGCGAGCCGGGTTATTACCCGGCGCAGGCCGACCTCTTCAGGATGGAGCAGGCGCTCGGCCGTTATGACGCGGCGATCAAGGCGGGCTACCTCCTGCTCTCCTATTATCCGGGCGACGCGAACACTCGGATGCAACTGGTGGGCCTGCTGCTCAGACGGGGCCGCCAGGACGAGGCGATCGCGGTGCTGGACGGCGGCAAGAAGTCGGGCGCGGTGGTCCCGGACTGGTGGCTGCAGAAGGGTTACATCCTGCTTCGGCGGAGCCAGGCCGAGGCGGCGAAGGCGGAATTCGATGCGGCCCTGGCCCTTGACCCCACGAGCGTGGAGGCCACCATGGCGCTGGGGCTGGCCGAGACCGTGCTCGGCCATTACCTTGACGCGGCCTCTTATTTCGAGGCCGTGCCCAAAGACAACAAACTATACGGCGACGCGCGGCGGCAGTTGGCCCTGCTTGCCTTGAAGCAGGGCGAGACCCGGCGCGCGGTCGAGCTGATGGAAGAGCTGTACGCGGCCAACCCGGACGACGCCAACATGGCGATGTCCTACTCCGCGGTGCTGCGCGACGTGGGCGATTACGGCAAGGCGGAGGAAGTGGTCAACGCCGCGCTGTCCAAGCACCCGGACGACAACGCCCTGCGCGCCGAGCTGGCGCTCACCTATTATGCGCAGGGCCGGGTCGAGGCGTCCATCGCGGTGATGCGGAAAGTGCTGGACCAGGACCCGGCCAATGCGGACGCGCTCAACTTCATCGGCTACACCTGGGCGGAGCAGGGCGTGAACCTGGACCAGGCCGAGTCCCACATCCGCCGCGCCCTCGAAATAAACCCCGACTCCGGCGCCGTCATGGACAGCCTGGGCTGGGTCTATTTCCAGCGCGGCGATTATCAGAGCGCCATGGAGTGGCTGCAAAAGGCACTCGCCGCCATCGGGCCGGACCCCGAGGTCCTGGAGCACGTGGGCGACTGCTTTCGCGCGCAGGGCGACTTGAAACAAGCAAAGGACAATTATCAGAAGGCCCTGGACAACGCCACCGCCCTGCGGATCAAGGAGCGGGTCCGGAAAAAGCTGGAGGAGCTGGAATGAAGAAGGCTACAGCGGCGCTGGCCGTTATGCTCTGTCTCGCCGCGATCAGCGGCTGTAAAAAAGCCGAGACACAGAACACTCCTGGCGGCGGGCCGGCTCCGGAGCCCGCGAATGAGTCGTGCGCCGGCGGGAAAACCACCGGCGGCGTGACCAGCCTGCCCGCGCCGGCCGGCGAGCAGCCCGACGACGGCGGCAAGCTGGTGCGCCGGCTCGAGGCCGAGCCGCCGACGCTCAACCCCATCACCGGCACCGACGTGAGCGAGCAGGACATCAACCTCTTCATCATGGAGGGCCTGCTGGACATAGACCTCGCCACCGGCGAGCTCAAGCCTCTCCTCGCCGAGAGGTGGGAGGTCGCCGACGACAAGGTCACCTTCACCTTCCACCTGCGCCACGACGTGACCTTCCACGACGGCAAGCCCATGACCGCCGCCGACGTGATCTACTCCATTGACCGCATCATGGACCCCAAGGTGGACGCCGCCGGCCTCCGCAGCTATTTCAGCGATTGCGAGTCGTACAAAAAACTGGATGACTACACCGTCCAGATCAAATGGAAGAAGCCGTACTTCAAGGCCCTGGAAATGGTCGGTGGCGTCCCCATCGTGCCCAGGCACGTCCTGGACGACGGCACGGACTTCAACCAGCACCCCTACGGCAGAAAGCCCGTGGGCACCGGGCCGTACCGGTTCGTGGAGTGGGACACGGGCCAGAAGATCGTGCTCGAGCGCTACCCGGGCTACTGGGGCAAGCGGCCGCACTTTGAGCGCGTGGAGTTCAAGATCCTGACCAACGATGACGTGGCGCTGCAGGTCCTGAAAAAGGGCGAGCTGGATTTCATCGAGCGGGTAAAAAGGGTGCAGTGGCTCAAGCAGACCGGCGGCAAGGACTTCACCCACCGCTTCAACAAGCTCCACTACAATTACCCGTCCTATTCCTACCTCGGCTGGAACATGCGCAAGCCCCTCTTCTCGGACCAGCGGGTGCGCCAGGCGCTCACCATGCTTTTAAACCGCGAGGCCATGCTCAAGGAGATTTTCTACTGCCTGGGCCACGTCGCCAACGGCCCGTTCTACTACACCACGCCTTACGCGGACCCGGACATCAAGCCGTTCGCCTACGACCCGGAGCGGGCCAGGCAACTGCTGGCGGAGGCCGGCTGGAAGGACACGGACGGCGACGGGGTGCTGGACAGGGACGGCGCGCCGTTCCGGTTCGAGCTCTCGTTCACGGCGGACGTGCCGGAGTGGGAGCAGATGGCGGTGATGTACAGGCAGGACCTGAAAAAGGCCGGGATTGACATGGTGATCCGCAAGCTGGAGTGGGCCGTGTTCCTGGAGAACGTGCAGCGGTGGAAGTTCGACGCCTGCGCCATGGCCTGGGCCCTCGACGCGAACCCCGACCCCTACCAGCTCTTCCACGGGAGCCAGGCCGACATCTCCGCGTCGTCCAACCACGTCGGCTTCAAGAACGCCGAGGTGGACCGCCTGATCGAATTGAACCGCGCCGAGTTCGACCGCGACAAACGGATCGAGTACTGCCGCCAAATCCACCGCATCATCCACGACCAGCAGCCCTACACCTTCTTCCTCACCGGCGAGCGCCTCTCCGTCCTGAACAAGCGCATCCATAACGTGCTTACCTACCCCATCCGGCCGTGCCTCATGTTCAACGACTGGTACGCGCCTAAATCGCTTCAGAAGTACAAGGACCTTCCGGGGCCGTGAAGAAGAAGGTTTGTGGTTTGAGGTTTGGGGTTTGTGGTTCCCCGTCGTTTGCTTTAACCCCAAACCCCAAACCTCAAACCACAAACCTTTCCTTGTTCCAGATTGTGTCATAATATCCTGACCATGCGCGTTTACATCGCCAAGAGGTTACTGGCCATGATCCCCACCATCCTGGGGATCACCGTGATCACCTTCCTGATCATCCAGCTCGCGCCGGGCAACCCCGCCGAGTTCAAGGTGCGCATGTCATCCGCCGGGAACCTCGACCCCCAGTACACCGCGCAGATCATCGAGCAGACCAAGAAGCTCTACGGGCTCGACAAGCCGCTCCCGGTCCGCTACTGGATCTGGGTCAAGCAGGTCGTGACCTTCAACTTCGGCGAGTCGTACAAGGACCACCGCCCGGTGCGCGAGAAAATTATCGAGCGCGTGCCCGTGTCGCTCCAGCTCAGCATCATCAGCATCTTCATGGTCTACCTCTTCGCCGTGCCCATCGGCGTGTTCTCCGCGGTCAAGCAGAAGTCGTTCTCCGACCGCATCCTGACCGTCATCCTGTTCATCCTCTACTCGCTGCCCAACTTCTGGGTGGCCATGATGCTGATCACCTTCCTCGGCGGCGGCGAGTTCCTGGACCTGTTCCCGATCTTCGGGCTGTCGTCCGACGGAGCCGACAAGATGGCCGCGCTGCCGTGGCTCATTGACCGCATCCATCACCTGGCGCTGCCCGTGTTCTGTCTCACCTACGAGGGCCTCGCCTACATCTCGCGCCAGATGCGCGGCGCCATGCTCGAGCAAATCCGGCTCGACTACGTGCGCACGGCGCGGGCCAAGGGCCTCGCCGAGAAAGTGGTCGTCTTCAAGCACGCCTTCCGGAACTCGCTGATCCCCATCGTCACCCTGCTCGCCATGCTCTTTCCGGCCATCCTGGGCGGCTCGGTCATCATCGAGAGCATCTTCTCCATCCCCGGCATGGGCCAGCTCTCGTTCGAGTCCATCCTGGCCCGCGACTATCCGACCATCATGGGCATCACCACGGTCGCGGCCCTGCTCACGCTCGTCGGCATCCTGATCGCCGACCTCACCTATACCCTGGTGGACCCGCGCATCACCTTCGAGTCCGCGCCGCTCACCTTTAACCCGCGCCGCTTCCTGATCTTCTTCGCCATCATCGCGCTCGTGATCGCCGGCGCCCTGGCCATGCCTCAACTGGAGGCCGGGCTCGGCACCGAGCTCATCAAGTACGGGCCCGACGCCGCCATCGCCATCCTCGCCATGACCGTGCTCTACGGGCTGTACACCATGGCCGGCGAGAAGGCCTACTGGTGGTCCGTGGCGAAGCAGTTCGGCCGCGACCACGTCGCGGTGGCCGCGCTGGCCGGAGTGGGCATTTTGTTTATCGTGGCCGCGGCCTCCCCCCTCATCGCCAACAGCAAGCCGCTCGCCATGCGTTACCAGGGCGGCCTCTACTTCCCGGCGTTCCGGGACTATCTGCCCGAGCGGATGCGGGCCTACCGCGAGCTCAAGGGCCGGGCGGCCGAGCTCGCGCAAAACCTGGGCGCCTCCGACTGGGCGGTGATGCCGCCGGTGCCGTGGGACCCGTATCAATACGACCTCGGCCATTTCCTGGAGCGGCCCACCGCGCGCCACCTGCTGGGCACCGATGACACCGGCCGCGACGTGATGGCCAGGATCGTCCACGGCTCGCGCATCGCCCTCTCGGTCGGCTTCGTGGCCGTCGGCATTTACGTCTGGATCGGAGTCATCCTGGGAGCGCTCGCCGGATACTACGGCGGATGGGTGGACATCACGATCTCGCGGCTGATCGAGGTCATGCTCTCCATCCCTACTTTCTTCCTCATCATCTCCGTCGTTGCCTTCCTTGAGCCCAGCATCTATAATGTGATGGCGGCCATCGGCCTGGTGGGATGGACCGGAACGGCGCGGCTCACCCGCGGCGAGTTTTTGAAGCTCCGGAACATGCAGTTCGTGGACGCGACCCGGGCGCTGGGCGCGCGCGACCCGCGGGTGATCTTCCGCCACATCCTGCCCAACGCCCTGACGCCGGTGTTGGTGGTGGCGACTTTCGGGGTGGCCGACGCCATCCTGATCGAGTCGTCGCTCAGCTTCCTGGGCTTCGGCGTGCAGCCGCCCACCGCGAGCTGGGGCGACATTTTGAGCAAGGCGCGGTCATATTACGACATCGCCTGGTGGCTCACCGTGTTTCCGGGCCTGGCCATATTCTTAACGGTGACCGCCCTCAACCTGGTGGGAGAAGGCTTCCGAGACGCCGTGGACCCGAGGCTCAAGGATACGAGATGAATCGGCAGGTTTGTGGTTTGAGGTTTGTGGTTTTTGGTTGCGAGCATGGATGCGCCTGCAACTCGAAAACCATAAACCACAAACCACAAACCACAAACCCCTAAGCGGAGGCTTTGCCATGCCGGACAAGGACAAAGACAAAATCGGCGAGTCCACCTGGGACAACCCCGACGAGAGCACCACCGAGATGGAGATCATCAAGGACGTGTTCGGAACGGACGCGGCCGCGCCCGCCGCCGGCGACCAGGTCTTCAGCCAGGACCTTTTCTCCGCGCCCGCGCCCACGGCGCCGCTGATCCAATCCAGGCCCGGCATCTATACTCCGGAAAAGTCGCCTCCAGGCAAGGCCGTTCCGCCCAGGCAGGAGCCCGCCAAAGGGCCGCCGGCCAAGACGCCGCTCCCGCCGCCGGCGCCGGGGAAAAAGGCCCCTGCCCCGGCCCCCGCCGAGCCCGTAGACGAGCCCGAAGCCGAGAAGAAGGCCGACGCCATCAAGATCGTCACCGACGATGACCTGCGCGCGCTGTTTGACCAGAGCTCGCCCGGGCTGAGCCCCGCCGACATGGGACTGGCCCCGGAACCCGTTGAGCCCAAGTCAGCCAAGGCCGCCGAAAAGATGCCGCCGGCCCCGAAGCCGGCCCCTCCCCAGAAAGAAAAAACTCCCGTGCCGCCGGCCGCGGCGGCCCCGGTGGACGAGGTCCTGCCGGGGGCCGAAATATTTTCGGAGGACGTGGAGGAGCTCGACGTGGAAAGCGTCGGTGAGGCGGTCGTGCCCGCCGCTCAAGCGCCCGCCCCGGACGTCTCTGACGAGGACGTGATCGAGCAGATCGAGACGCGGGCCAAGGTGGGCGAGATGACCATGGCCCCGGCGGCCAAGAAAGGCGACGCCCTGCAAAAGACCGCGCTGGCGCTCTCCGGCCTTGCCCCCATCGGCGATGATTTCATGAGCGTGGATGAACTGAAGAAGCTCTTCAGCAACGTGAGCATCCTGACCGATTGGGCCCAGGAGGCCGCGGAGCGGATCGAACGCATCGAGTTGAAGCTGGGCGAGCTCGCCAAGGCCAAGGGGAACAAGTGATGGCCGAGCCCGCGCGCCAAGAGGCCGCGCCCGCGGGCCGGCTCCTTGCGATCACGGACCTGGTCACCGAGTTCCGGACCGAGGAGGGCGTGCTGCGCGCGGTGGACGGGGTGTCGCTCTCCATTGCCGCGGGCGGCAAGATCGGATTGATCGGCGAGTCCGGCTGCGGCAAGAGCGTGACCGCGCTGTCGGTGCTGCGCCTGATCCCGGACCCTCCCGGCCGCATTGCCTCGGGCCGCATCGTGTTCGACGGCCAGGACCTGCTTCGGCTGCCGCTCTCGGCCATGCGCAAGATCCGGGGCAACCGCATCTCGATGATCTTCCAGGAGCCGATGAGCTCGCTGAACCCGGTGTTCACGGTGGGCGACCAGATCGGCGAGGTGATCCGGCTGCACCAGGGGGCCTCGCGCAAAGAGGCGTGGGCCAAGGCCATCGAGCTGCTCGGCAAGGTCGGCATCCCGGACGCGGAGCAGCGGGTCAAGGACTACCCGGGACAGATGTCCGGCGGCATGTGCCAGCGCGTCATGATCGCCATGGCCCTGTCCTGCCACCCCGACCTGCTCATCGCCGACGAGCCCACCACCGCCCTCGACGTCACCATCCAGGCCCAGATCCTCGAGCTGATCCAGGGACTGGTCACCGAGATGGGAATGAGCCTCATGCTCATCACCCATGACCTCGGCGTGGTCGCCGAGACCGTGGACCACGTGTACGTCATGTACACGGGCAAGGTGGTGGAGGAGGCAGCGGTCAGGGTCATCTTCGATAACCCCATGCACCCCTATACCAGGGGCCTCATGGCCAGCCTGCCCGGAAAAGCTCTCCCCGGCCCGGAAGCCGCCGCCGGACGGGCCCGCCTCCATGCCATCCCGGGACTGGTCCCCAGTCCGCTCGACCTGCCTCCCGGCTGCCCCTTCCAGGAGCGATGCCATCTCATGAAGCCCCACTGCCGCGAGGCCATGCCTCCACTCGAGGAAAAAGAGCCCGGCCACTGGGCCAGGTGCTTCGAGGCGTGAGAGGCGTGGGGCTTGAGGCTTGAGGCTTGGGGCTTGAGGCGTGGGGCTTGAGGCTTGAGGCGTGGGGCTTGAGGCTTGAGGCTAAAGCCGCGAGACAAGCCTTCCAACCTCAAG
>DATKZS010000205.1:0-12855 GCA_035527835.1 bacterium | reverse complement strand
TTTTACCACTAAGTCACAAAGAACACGAAGAATAAAAGAACTTCTTGTTTTCCTTTAAAACCTTTGAGTCTTTGTGGTTCAATTCTCTCCCCCAGCATTACTTTTTTTCCATTTTGGTGCGACCATTTTGCGAATAGTAGGGGGGGCTTTTAAAAGGTTTGAGGTTTGAGGTTTGAGGTTGAAAAGGGGAGGGGAAGAAAGGTTTGGGGTTTGGGGTTGAAGAGGGTTAACAGGGATATACAGGATGAACAGGATAAGAGGATTTTGGAATTTATCCTTAAAATCCTTGACATCCTTGTTGAAAATCTTTTTCAGGGATGGTGGCGGGTTCTGTTGATCCTGTCTCAAAAAATATCTTGTTTGCGGGGTAAGAAAAAAAGTGTATAGGCTCACTCAACAACGGGGAAAAAATCGGGGATTTTGGCGCGTCATTCCGTGGCCTGGACGCTGGGTCACGGAGGCCTTTTCGCGGCCTTATTTCTGGGCCGCGGGTGGCCTGGACATTGGGCCACGGGAGGCCGGGTATTGGGCCACGAAAGGGGCTTCGCGGCCTGGACGCTGGGCCTCAAAAATTGGGCCACGTTTTGCCAAGTCTCGGATTTCATTATGGGCCGTGTTGAGCCGGGCAAAAATTTTTCGGGGGAAAGGCTTCCGTGGCCTATATTTGCGACCGGTGGTCACTGCTCAAAAATTTTTCGCGCGCGCCATTCCTTCTTCCCCGTTCCGCGTTCCCCGTTCCATGTTCCCCAATGCCGGCTGCCCGGCTTCGAGCATTTGCGGGAGCGAGCGGCTGGCGGGTCCGGGCCGCTGGATTTTATCGGGGTGTGGTCGTTATAATGGAGGCGATGAGGTCGTACCTGATCAAGCGGGTGTTGCTGAGCGTTCCGGTGGCGGTGGGGGTGCTGGTGCTGGTGTTCGCTCTGATTCATTTGATCCCGGGCGACCCGGTTGACGTGATGCTGGGGGAGAGCGCGCAGGCGGCTGACCGGGCGGCGCTGCGGGAGGCGCTGAAGCTGGACGACCCGCTTTACGAGCAGTTCGGATATTTCGTGGCGGACCTGTTCACGGGCAAGCTGGAATCCATCTTCTACCACCGGCCGGTGCTGGGCGAGGTGATGACGCGGTTGGGGGCCACGGCGGAGCTGGCGCTGGCCGCGCTGGTGATCTCTTTGCTGGTCTCGGTCCCGCTGGGGGTGGCGGCGGCGGTCAAGAAAGGCTCGGGTCTGGACGCGGCGGCCATGGGGTTTTCGCTGGTCGGGGTGTCCATGCCCAATTTCTGGCTGGGCCCGATGCTGATCCTGCTTTTTTCCATCAAGCTGGGCTGGGCCCCGGTGTCGGGCCAGGGCGGGCTCTCGCACCTCGCGCTGCCGGCGCTCACGCTGGGGCTGGGCATGGCGGCGATCGTGTCGCGCATGGTGCGGGGCAGCCTGCTCGACGTGATGAAGGCGGACTACCTGCGCACGGCGCGGGCCAAGGGCCTTGCTGAGCGGTCCGTGATCCTGCGCCACGCGCTGCGGAACGCGCTGATCCCGGCGGTGACCATCGTGGGCCTGCAGGCGGGCGCGCTGCTCTCCGGGGCCATCATCACCGAGACCATCTTCGCCTGGCCCGGCATCGGGAGGCTGCTGATCGAGGCTATCCAGGCCAGGGACTTCCCGCTGGTGCAGGGCGCGGTGATCGTGATCGCGCTCAGCTACGTGCTCATCAACCTGGCGACGGACGTGGCGTACGCGCTCATAGACCCGCGGGTGCGCTTCGAGGGTGCGGGCCGTGAGCGATAGGAGCTGGCC
Source organism: bacterium (assembly GCA_035527835.1). GTDB lineage: Bacteria > RBG-13-61-14 > RBG-13-61-14 > RBG-13-61-14 > DATKZS01 > DATKZS01. The sequence continues at coordinate 11,065 of DATKZS010000205.1, read as the reverse complement.
CAGCCGCGCCGCGCTCGCGGCGGGGGCCGCCATCACGGTGGCGCTCGTGGCCTGCGCGGCCTTCTCGCCGTGGCTCGCGCCCTATTCGCCCCGGGTCATGGACCTGTGCGGCGGTCTTGGCGGGCCGTCGGCCGCGCATTGGCTGGGCCAGGACAAGCACGGCCGCGACGTGCTGTCGCTGATCATTTACGGATCGCGGGTGTCGGTGCTGGTGGGGGCGGGGACGGTGCTGCTCTCGGCGGCGGTGGGGTTCGTGCTGGGCGCTATGGCGGGCATGAGCCGCGGGCTTTGGGACCAGCTCATCATGCGGGTCGTGGACGTGCTGCTGGCCTTCCCCGGCATCCTGCTGGCCATCGCGCTCACGGCCGTCACCGGTCCCTCGATTATGAACGTGATCATCGCGCTGTCGGTCCGGGGCTGGGTGGGCTACGCGCGGCTGACGCGGGCGCAGGTGCTGGTGGAGCGGGAGAAGGGGTACGTGGAGGCGGCGCGGGCCATGGGCGCGGGGTATCCGCGTCTGATCTTCAGACATCTTCTGCCTAATACCATGACGCCGATCATCATCGAGGCCACCTTCGGCATGGCCGGGGCCATTCTGGCCGAGGCCTCGCTTTCCTTCCTGGGCCTCGGACCGCAGAACCTGCCCACCTGGGGCGCCATGCTCAGCGACGGCGCCGGGTTCCTCCGATCCGCGCCCCACCTCGCGGTCTTTCCCGGCATCGCCATCATGGCCACCGTAATGGCGCTCAACTTCCTGGGCGACTACCTCCGCGACCGCTTCGCCGGCGAAGCGGCATAAGGCCTCATCCTTTACCGGCTCCAGCTTGTAATGTCGCGCCCGGATTAGTTATAATCTGTCCCGGGCCGCATCCATCGCGGATTCTTATCACCGGCCTCTTCACCGGGACGCGGGCAGCACATGCGGCTTTGCGGGGCCATGATCCGATCAGGGGCGGCAGTCAATGGCAACATCCAGAAATCCATTGTTTTCCAAGATCGAGAAGGTGATCATTGATTACCCCTTCCTGGTCCTGCTGGTCGGGCTCATTATCACCCTCTATTTCGCCCGCCTCATCCCCGAGATCCGCTTCTCCAGCTCCTCCGACGAGTTCTTCATCGCGGGCGACCCGGACAAGGCCTATTACGAGAAGGCCAAGGAACTCTTCGGCAACGACCAGGTGGTGATGGCGGCCTATATCGCGCCGGAGGGACAGACCATCTACAATGCGCCCGCGCTCGAAAAGCTCGACCGCCTCACCCAGGCGCTGGCCAAGGTGGACGGGGTCAAGACCGTGGTCAGCCTGGCCAACATCTCCGACATCCGCGCCCCCCGCGACCCCGTGACCGGTGGCTTTAAGAAAACCATCGAGGTCAAGAAGCTCATCTCCGCCATTCCGCGGACCGGGGAACAATGGCAGGCCCTGCGCGCGGAGATAGCGCGCAACCCGCTTTACCGGAAAAACTTCGTATCCGAGGACGGTCGCGCCGCGGCCATCGCCGTCTTCATCCGGGACTTTGACCAGCAGAGCGAGCGCTATGACCAAGTGGTGGCCGACATCAACTCCATCGTCATGAAGGAGGACGGCGGCAAGGGGATCTATCTGGCCGGCGTGCCCGTCACCCGCGTCGCCATGGTCCAGCGCATGACCCAGGACATCAAGCGCCTGCTGCCCTTGAGCTTCCTCCTCATCGTCATCACCCTGGTCTTGGGCTTCAGGACCTTCCGCGGCGTCCTGCTCCCCCTGCTCATCATCATCACCACCACCGTCTGGGCCGTGGGCTTTATGAAGGCCGTGGGCATCTCCATCACCATGGTCACCATGATCCTGCCGCCCCTCATGCTCGCCCTGGCAAGCTCCTATTCCATGCACCTGATGAGCGAGTACCAGGCCGAGGCCGACCCCGGAATCTCCAACCGCGTCCTCATAGCGAACGTCCTGGGCAGGGTCACCCTGCCCATCTTCATCTGCGGCATCACCACCATCATCGGCTTCGCGTCCTTCATCCCCAATAAGATCCCCGCCATCAAGGACCTGGGGCTGGCCTCCGTGGCCGGCATCTTCTTCGCCATGCTCATCGCCATCTTCGCCATGCCCTCCATCCTCGTCATGCTCAGCCCGCCCAAACCCCAGGCCGTCCGCAGAACCAGGCCGGGAGCGGTGGACCGATTCCTCGAACGCCTCGCCCGACTCAACCTCATGCACGGACGGGCCATCTTCGTGGCCGCCGTCCTCCTCGTCATCATCTCCATTTATGGCATCTCCCGCATCAGGATTGACACCGATTTCCTGAGCTTCTTCGCCGCCGCCGACCCCGTGGTCAAGGCCGTCAACATCCAGACTGAGCACCTCGCCGGACCCGCCCCCTTCAACATCGTGCTCGAGGCCGACCGGCCCGACGCCTTCAAAGACCCCGGCGCACTCAAGCGCCTCGAAAAGTTGCAGCGCTACGCCGAGACCAGGGTCGAGGGCATTGACACCACCGTCAGCATGGCCGATTACGTCAAGCTCCTGAACCAGGCCTTCCATCAGAACGACCCCGCCTATTTCAAGATCCCCGACACCAGAAAGGAGGTGAGCCAGCTCCTCCTCTTCTACGCCAACTCCGGATCGCCCGACGATTTCGCGCCATACATGACCTCCAATTATTCCGCCGCCAACATCCTGATCCGCTCCCGCCTGGTCGGCAGCACCGAGACCATGCGCGCCATCAATCAGATCGAGGAGAGGGCCGCCGGGATCTTCCAGCCGCCTCCCCTCAAGCCGGCGCCGGGAGGCAAGGCCCTCGCCCAGGTCCCGGCCATGCTCCCCCACCAACCCGCGCCCCCTCCCGAGCCGCCGCCGCCGCCGAAAACAGATGGAGGCGAGGAAGTGATTGACTGGGGCGATGAGACCGCGGCCGGCAAAGAAGCGCCGGCCACTCTTCCGCGGGCCGCGCCGGAGCCCATCGAGCCGGCCGCGAGCGAGCCCAGCGCACCGCGCTACGACTGGCCCATCGTCCAGGTCCACGTCACCGGAACCATCTTCCTCATGAACAAAAGCGCCGACGCCGTGGCCAAGGGACAGATCTCGAGCCTGGTCTTCGCCATCGCCGCCGTCTTCCTCATCATGGCCATCCTCTTCCTCTCCTTCAAAGTGGGCCTGCTCTCCATGCTCCCCAGCATCTTCACCGTCTCCATCCTCTTCGGAATCATGGGGATCACCGGGATCAGCCTCAACTTCGCCACCAGTCTCATCGCCGGCATCGCCATCGGCATCGGCATTGACGACACCATCCACTACATCAGCCGCTACAACGCCGAGGTCCAGCGGACCCACGACCAGAACCAGGCCATGATCGCCGCCCTCAAGGCCATGGGCAAGCCCATGATCTTCACCACCGTCGCCCTCTTCTTCGGCTTCATCATCCTGGCCGCCTCCGACTTCGTGCCCATCCGACAGTTCGGGGTCCTCGCCGGCGTTTCGATGATCGTCGCCAACGTCTCCAACATCGTCCTCCTCCCAACCCTCATGCTCAGCGTCCGCATCATCACCCTCTGGGACCTGCTCGGCCTATCCCTGGGCGACAGCCCCGCCCGCTACATCAAAATCTTCAACGGACTCACCAACCACCAGGCCCGCCTCGCCGTCCTCATGGGATACATCAAGGAGTTCAAGAACGACGACTGGATCATCAAGGAGGGAGAGATGGGAAACGAGATGTACGTCGTCCTCAAAGGCTACGTCCACATCATCAAGAGGGAGGAAGGACGAGACATCACCGTCTTCACCATCCAGCCCGGCGACGCCTTCGGAGAGATGGGACTGTTGCGCCATACCACCCGCTCCGCCTCGGCAAGGGCCGAGGCCGAGGGCAACGTCAAAATCCTCGTGCTCGACGAGCAGACCCTGGCCCGCATCCAGAAGCGCTATCCGCGCATCAGCTCCCAGATCTACCACAACATCACCTCGATGCTCTCCGAGCGCGTCTCGACCGCGACCTCACAGTACCTCGAATGCGCCTTCAACGTACCCGATGACCTGACGCCCAAGGACGCCTAGCCCGCCCTCAAATATTCCGCCCTTCCGTGATAGAATCAATCCCATGCCGGACCAGCAAAATTCGCGCTCTCCCGATACCGCGGACATCGTCTCCCGCTCCCTGGCCGCCATCGGCTGGCCCGAGATTCTCGACGCCCTCGCCGCCCGCGCCGCCTCCGAGCCCGGAAAACGCGAGTGCCGGGACCCCTTCCTCGCCGACACCGCCGCCGCCGCCGACCTGGCCCTGGTCGAGACCGACGACATGGCCCTGCTCTTCGACCTGGGCGATCCCCCGGCCCCGGCGCCCATCAGCGACGTCATCCCCCTCGTGGAAAAGGCCCGCGCCGGGGGCGCGCTCGATCCCATGGACCTCGTCAAGATCACCGACACCCTGGCCTTTGCCGCGGACGCCGTTGCCTACTTCGCCGCCCATCCCCAGGCCGCGCGGCTCGGCGAGTGGGCCGCCCGCCTCGACGAGCAGGCCCAGCTCCGCCGTGTCCTCCAAAAGAGCATTGACCGCGACGGCTCCATCCTCGATAGCGCCTCTCCCGAGCTTGACTCCCTCCGCTCCCGACACCGCGTCCTCAAAGAGCGCATCCATAAGCGCCTCTCCGAGATCGTGGCCAGGAACCCCGACACCGTGCTGCAGGACAACTTCTACACCCAGCGCGGCCAGCGCTACGTCGTGCCCGTCAAGGCCTCCGCCCAATCCCAGTTCGACGGCATCGTCCACGACGCCTCCGGCAGCGGACTCACCGTCTTCATCGAGCCCGCCGAGATGGTCGAGCCCAACAACCGCTTGAAGCTCATCGAGGCCGGCATCGAGGCCGAGGTCATGCGCATCCTCCGCGACCTCTCCGGCCGCGTCGGGGAGAACGCCGACGCCGTCATCACCGACCAGCGCGTCCTCTCCCATCTCGACGTCGTCCGCGCCCGCGCCCGCCTGGCCATGGACCTCAAAGCCGGCCGACCCGAAGTCAACGACCGCGGACGCATCCGCCTCCGCGCCGTCCGCCATCCCCTCCTCGTCCTGCGCGGACTCGCCGTCGTACCCAACGACATTGACCTCGGCGACGGATTCTCCGTGCTCCTGGTCTCCGGCCCGAACGCCGGAGGCAAGACCGTGGGACTCGCCTCGCTGGGCCTCCTCGCCATGATGGCCCGCGCCGGAATGTTCATCCCCGCCGCCCCCGGATCCGAGATGGCCGTCTTCAAGAACGTCTACGCCGTGATCGGCGACGAGCAGGACCTCTCCCGCGACCTCTCCAGCTTCTCCGCCCACATCATGGACATCGCCGCCATCCTGGCCGCCGCCGGGCCGGCGTCCCTCGTGCTGCTCGACGAGCTCATGAGCTCCACCGACCCCGAGGAAGGCGCCGCCCTCGCATCCGCCCTCCTCTCCGCCCTCTCCGGCCGCGGCGCCCTTATCGCCGCCACCACCCATCTGCCCGCACTCAAGTCATACGCCCACGGCAGAAAGGGCTTCATGAACGCGAGCTACACCTTTGACCAGCAAACCTTGAGCCCCACCTACCGCCTCATGATCGGCGTACCCGGCCGCAGCCTGGGCATCGAGATGGCCGCGCGCCTCGCAATGCCGCCCGAGCTGATCAGAGAGGCCCGCGCCGAAATGGGCCAGGCCTCCGTCCGCATGGAATCGCTGATCGCGGACCTGGCGCAAAAGTCCGTCCGCCTCGACGCCGAGTTCGACGCGCTGCATACGGCCCGCGCCGAGGCCGAGGAGAGCGCCGCCGCCTATGCCGAGCTCAAAGACCGCGCCGAGACCCGCGAAAAGGAGATTAAGCGCAACGTCAAGACCGCCGTGCGCGAGGCCGTGAAAAAGGCCGAGGCCGAGGTTGCCGGCGTCATGGCCCCCGTTAAAAACAAGGGACTGATCGGGCGCGACGCCGCGGAGGAAGCGCGCCAGAAGCTCCGCGCCATCCGCGAGCGCGCCGAAGAGGAGAACCAGGTCGCCGGCGAGGATGGCGCCGCGCCCGACTGGAAAAAGATTGACATCGGCGACAAGGTCAAGATCCTGCCGCTCGGGGTCGAGGCCGAGGTCGTGGCCAGGCCCGGCCCGGACGTGCGCCCTGACACCGAGGTCAAGGTCAGGATCGGCAAGCTCCAGATCAGCGTGCCCGCCGCCAGGATCAGGGCCCTGCACCGCGCCAAGCCCCGGGAAACAAGCATCCTCAAGCCCGCGCCCCAAAAGAAACCGCTGCTCCGCAAAAAAGAGCCGCGCGTCACCGTCCCCGAAACACCGGCACCCGCCGGACCCGGCGGCCTGCTCCCCCAGACCTCGCAAAACACCCTCGACCTCCGCGGCCAACGCGTGTACGAGGCCGAAGGCGAGGTCGAGAAATTCCTCGACGACGCCTGCCGCAAACACCTCCCCAACGTCTACATCATCCACGGCCACGGCACCGGCGCCTTGAAGCAGCTCGTCCGCGAAATCCTCGCCCTCTCCCCCTACGTCGAGTCCTTCCGACCCGGAGAGCGCACCGAAGGCGGCGACGGGGTGTCCATGGCCGTGCTCAAGGAATGGGGGTAAGGAGGAAACTCAAAATTACGAATGATGAATTATGAATGGATCGCTGGACGCGGCTGCATTTCATCATTCATCATTCATAATTTTTAATTCAACCTGTTTGGGAGTATGATCCCTGCTTCGGAGCAGGAAGAGGAGACACCATGGAAGCAGTGTTGGTTTACCCGCGCTGGAACTATCCGACCTTCGGCGAGCTGCAGGAGCCGCTGGGGCTGTTGTATATCGGGGCCATGCTCAAGGCCCAGGGCCATCGCGTGACCATGACCGACCTTGCCGTTGACGACATCGCACTGCTGGACGCCGCCCTTGAGCGCGCCGACCTCGTGGGCCTGAGCTCGTCAACCGCGCTCTACGGCCGCGCCTGCCTGGTGCTCGACCGCATCAAGGAAAAGCGGCCGGACCTGCCGGTCATACTCGGCGGTCCCCACGCCACGGTGCTCCCGGAGGACGCCGTGGCCCGCGGCTTTGACGCCGCCGTGATCGGAGAGGGCGAGCATACCGCCGTCGAGCTCGCGGCCGCCATCTCGCGGGGCGAGTCCCTCCACCACGTCCCCGGCGTGGTCACCCGCTTTGACGACGGCTTCGTGCGCGGACCGGACCGGCCCTTCGAGCCGGACCTGGATTCCTTCCCCGACCCCGACCGGACGCTGGTGGACTATCAAAAATATTTCGACAAGAAATTGACCCACGTCGGAATGATGGCCACCCGCGGCTGCCCCTGGAACTGCCTCTTCTGCAAGCCCATGCAGGACAAGCTCTTCGGAAGGAAGGTCAGGAGGAGGGGACTCAGGCGCATCGTGGCCGAGATGAAATGGATCCGTGATCACGTCGCGCCCAGGCCCTACGTCTTCAAGGACGACACCCTGGTGCTGGCCGGCACGGACTGGTTCATCGAGTTCGAGCGCGAGCTCAAGGATGCGGGCATGATCGGCATTTCATTCTCCTGCCAGTCTCGGGTGGACCAGATCACCAAGCCGCTCCTCGCACAGATGAAGCGCTGCGGCCTCGAAGGCATCGCCTTCGGCGTCGAGTCCGGCTCCCAGAAGGTCCTCGATTTCTACCGCAAGAGCATCAAGGTCGAAGAGACCATCAGGGCCTTTGACCTCTGCCACGAGATGGCGATCGGCACCCACGCCTTCATCATGCTGGGCGCGCCCGTCGAGACCCGCGACGACCTCGAAGCCACCGTCCGCCTGGTCGAGCGCATCAAGACCGAGAGCGTCTCCGTCTCGCTCACCACGCCCGCGCCCGGCTCCGACCTCTATACCCGGATGAAGGAGTCGGGGATGCTGACCGCCGTGAACCCCGAGGACTTCGACTACCTCTACAACCGCGCGCCCGTGAACCACCCGCATCTCACCGTCAAGGACCTGGCCTGGGCCGAGCGCGCCATCCTCGACCTCACCCCGACGACATTCTTCAAGGACGAGCTGGAAAGCCGCATGATAACCCAGATGGGCGACCTGGCCGCAAGGTAACCCCGCCGCTCCCGCCGGGCCTGCGCGTCCATGCCCTCCCTCCGTGCCGGGCGGGTCTAAAAGCCTGACCGCGCCTCGCTTAATGCATTATCGCCGCTGATGTTTCCACAGCGCGGCCAGGGCCCGGGCGGCAGGCTCGGGCGAGGTAAAGAGGGGGATGGAGGGGCCGGAGAGGGAGGCCATGTCGGCGATGAACTCGGAGTGGCCCACGGCGCACAGCGCAAAGGGCTTGTGCGGCGCTAGGGCTCGGATGGATGCGAGGTCGCCGAACCAGGTCTTGGGCGTGAGCCCGAACGGCTTGAACTGGCGCACCACGGCGAAGGGGATGATGGCCACGGCGAGCACCATGTCAACGGCGGGGTCCTGGAGCATGGCGGCGACGGCCTTCTGGTAGAGCCCGGACGGGCCCACGTCGAGCGGGTTCTTCACGTTCATCCAGCCGGGCGCTCCCTCCCGCATTTTTTGAGCGGTGGCGGCCGAGAGCGCGGGCAGCTCGAGTCCGGCGGATACGGCGGCGTCCGCGGCGAGCGCGCCCAGGCTGCCGCTGGAGGTCACCACCCCGAGGCGCGGTCCCGCGGGCAGGGGCTGGGTGGCGAACACGCGCGCGAAGCCCAGGAGCTCTTCGAGACTTTGCGCCCGGATGGCGCCGGACTGCGCGAACGCGGCGTCATAAAGCGCGTCCTCCCCGGACATGCTCCCGGTGTGGGACGCGGCGGCGGCCCGGCCCGCGCCGGTGCGCCCGCTCTTCAGGACCAGCACCGGCTTATCGCGGGTGACGCGGCCGAGCGTCTCGATGAGCCGCCTTCCGTCCGCCGCTCCCTCCAGGTACATCATGATGACCCGGGTGTCGGGATCGTGGCGCAGGTAGTCGAGCACGTCGCACTCGTTCACGTCCATCCTGTTGCCGAGCGTCACGGCCTTGGCCACGTGGAGCCCGCGCTCGTGGAGCCCGTCGAGCAGGACGTTGCCGAACACGCCGCTCTGGGCGATGATGCCGACGTTGCCGGGCTGAAGCGCCTCCTCGATGATCTCCACGGTGGTGAAGCGGTTTTTGGTGTTGACCACGCCCACGCAGTTCGGCCCGATCACGCGGATGCCGTGCTCCCGGGCGACGGCCAGCGCCTTTTCCTGCAGCGCCCGGCCCTCGTCCCCCGCCTCGGCAAAACCCGCGCTCTCGATGACCACGCTCCGGATGCCGCGAGCGCCGATCTCGTTCAGCGCCCCCGGGACCGCGGCCGCTCCCACGATCACCACCGCCAGGTCCACCGGGTCCGGCACGTCCGCCACCCGCGGATACACCTTCATCCCGTGCAGCTCGGTGGCCGACGGATTCACCAGGTAAAGCCTCTCGCCCCAGCCCTGCCCCTTCAGCATCAGCGGAATGCCGTAGCCGAACCCCGGCGTCCGCGTCGCCCCCACCAGCGCCACGCCCCGCGGCTCGAAAAATTCCTTCAAAAACCCGCTCAAGTTCCCTCCACTTCAATGGCAGGCGGGACACTCTTGTCCCGCGCCCCATCCATGTCCACTTCAACCCTGTCACTGCCCGGTGCTATAATAGTTTTCAATATTTTCCGGATGAGCACAAATCCGACAGAGCCGCCCGGACCGCCGCGCCGATCCAGCGGCGCAAAGACACACAAGGTCCTCCTGGCCCTCGCCGCGCTCCTGCTCGGTCTGGCGGCCGGCGAGGGTTTCCTGCGCGCCGTTCACCGGCCCCTCGACTGGGAGCCGGGGTATGACGTGCTGGGCCGCGGCTGGAGCCGGGGCCTCCACCAGCGCTCCTCCGTCCCCGGACTGGATTACGAGCTGAAGCCTAACCTCGACGCCACGGTCTTCGGAGTAGAGGTGAGGACCAACCGCCTCGGCATGCGCTCGCCCGAGATCACCATCGAAAAGCCGGACGGCGTCCGGCGCATCGCGGCCCTGGGCGACTCCGTCACCTTCGGCTGGGGCGTCAGGCAGGACCAGACCTGGCCGCGGGTCCTGGAGCGCCGCCTCAACGCGGACGGCCCCCGCTTCCAGGTCATTGACATGGCGGTGAGCGGATACAACTCCCGCGACGAGGCAACACTGTTCCTGGCCCGCGGCGCGCCGCTCAATCCGGACCTCATCGTCATCGGATACGTGCTCAACGATCCCGACATTTACCCCACCCAGCCCCTGCGCCTGGCATATCTGCGTCCCGCCTGGTGGCAGCATTCATCCCTGCTGCGCCTCGCGCGCAAGCTCCTCTGGAAATACGACATCTGGAAGTACGGGGGCGGAGATTACGTGCGCTACCTGCACCGCGACCCGGCTTGCCGGGGCTCGGTGATTGATTCGTTCCGGGAGCTGGCTCAATGGGCCGGGCCGCGCGGCGTGCCGGTGGCCGTCATGATCTTTCCCGAGTTGTCCGTCTCCGATGGGCCCGCCTACCCTTACGCGGACGTGCATGAGCAGGTGGCCCATGCGGCCCGGGCGGACGGCTTCGCGGCGCTGGACCTATACCCGGTCTTCGCGGCCCATCCGCGCGCGGTCCTCACCATTTCCGCGGACGACCCGCACCCGTCGGCCTTTGCCCACGAGCTCACGGGCCGGGCGCTGGAGTCGTTCATCCGCGGGCATGAGCCGGGACTGTTCAGAAAATAACGTGGGAGGCCGGCTCCGCCGGGCGACCACGCCCGCAGTCAATCATACCGCGAGGCTGCCGCCCTGAAATCATGAAAATTCTTTCAGACAGGATTAACAGGATTTACGGGTGAAAAAACAAGAGGCCTATTCTGAACATCCTGTAAATCCTGTTAATCCTGTCAGTGCTGTCCAAAATAAACGGACCGGAGAACCGCCAAGACGCCAAGAGCGCCAAGGATTATTTTTAAACACGATTTTAAGAGGGCTTGGGTGCGAATGTTTCTTGCTTGGCGCTCCTGTCGGCCGGTTCGCCAAGCTGGTTGGAGCCAACGCTCCGGAGCTGTTCTTTGCCGGGCCGCAAAGAAACATCATGATTTACTTGGCGACCCTTGGCGTTCTTGGCGTCTTGG
>DATKZS010000204.1:0-18939 GCA_035527835.1 bacterium | reverse complement strand
CGGGTTCGCCAAGCAGGTTGGAGTCAAGGCGATGCGTCTTTTTCCGAGACTTGCCGCCAAGAAACATCCGGTTTTACTTGGCGAACCTTGGCGCTCTTCGCGTCTTGGCGTTTTTCTTGATGTCTATTTTGGACAAGTATGATTTTATTACTATGTGTGCTCTGTGCCTCTGTGCGAAAATAAAAGCGCTGCGCTCAATCCCTGAACCTCACAAAAATCGGGTTCACGAACAGCACGCTGTCCGGCTCGGTCGCGCTCTCATAAGATTTTTCGCTCTCGTTCCTCGGCCCTATAACTTCAACGCGGTAATAGGCCGGCGCCTTTTTTTCGCCTTGCTCGATATCGGTGTACGACAGCTCCGATCCTTGCTCTTCGTGGATCACCACTCCGTTCCTGACGAGCCGGGTCCTGGTCCCCGCCACCGGGTGGTCCAGCGCGAAGCGCACCACCGGCGCGGCCTTCACCTCGATCTCCTCTCCCAGCATCACCGGGTTCCCTGGCCGGCCGCCGCCGCTCACCCACCACTCGGCCACATACGTGTCCTGGAAGGCGTCGCCCTGCAAGGCCACCATCCGGCCTTGCCTCATGCACCGGTAAATCTCGTCCTCGGAAAACTCGCGCATGTAAAACAGGGTGGTCGAGGTCGCCAGGCTGCCGTGCGGCCCGTGATAGTCGGCGTCGCCGTTCGCCCACACCGGCCGCTCGCGCATCCCGGCCAGGTACTCGATCAAGTCGGTGTCCCACAGCCCGCCCGGGCCTCCCGCCTTCTGGTGCCATCCCTCCGGCGTGATCGAGAAGCCGGTGAGGTGTTTGAGGTGCAGGTTCTTGACGGGCGCGGGCGTAAGGACGTGCGTGGTCCCGATCCATTCATCCTGCGCCGATTCCGCGTGCACCGCGTGCACGATGCCGCCGTGGTCCGCGATGTAGTCCACGAATTGCTGGTAGGGCGTGTCGCCGGGCGACGGCTCGGGCCTGAAGTTGATCTCGTGACTCACCGGCATTGCCGCGAGCACGGCCGGGTCGGGGACATCGTACACCGTGAAATGATTGTACTGGCCGGCGATCACCAGCGCGGGAAATTTGCCGGCATTGTAGAGATAAGGCGGGCTGACCTCGACCCCCTTGATGACGATCATGTCCTCGCCGCGCGCCGCGGCCTGCACCTGGCCAAGGCGCTGGTAGTAGGCCTCGTATCCGACCTTCTCCACCCCACCCGCCTGCGCGCGCAGCACCCCGTCCATTTTGATCTCGCCCTCCCGGTGGTCGGTGATCGCCAGGATGGCCATGCCCTGCCGCCGCGCCAGCTCCAGGAGGTCCTCCGGCGTCCTTTTCCCGTCGCTGTAAATAGTGTGGTTGTGCAAAGACGCCCGCGCGATCGTCCAGCCCGCGTGCTCGTACTTCGGCGTCCGCTCCGGCGCGCCCGCCCCGGCCTCCAGCGCGACCGGCTTCTTGAACAGGCTCGCGTCAACGTAACAGCCGGACAAGGATAGAGCGATAGCACAGAGCACCAACGCGGCGGTGCCGTTCCATGAGGTCTTTTTCATTATTATTTTCTCCTCTGAAGTGTTGGTAAAAAACCGATTGAGAAGTTTCATGACAATAGCAGGGCAATGCCGCCGGATGTCATTCGATGGGAGAGCCGTGCTGACCATCCGGCGAGGCTGGGGCCGCTTCATCGGATTCCACGGCCACTCCCTTCTCCCATAGCTCGGACTCGCTGAGGTCAATATCTTCTCCCCAACTGACCCCATAACCTCCGCCATCAGCCTGGACCGTCCTGAAAAGCCATTCCTCTTTCAGGGCCTCAAACTCTCTGGTTTCGAGCAGGGGCCTGCAATCATAGACCTTCATGGTCCCGTCATTAAAAGTTACGAGCAGGCGTTTGCCCCGCAATGGGGCCACCTTTTTAATTTTCGGGCACCTTCTCATCACCGGACTTACTCCAGGCCGGGAAGACTCTTGTAGGTCTGGGTCCGCCACATTTCCAGGAGCTCGGTCTGATATGACTTGGCCCACTCTTCCACCAACCGCCTCGCCCGCAAAGGCAAATCACCCTCCATCATCTCCAGGCTCTGGATCTCGTAAACCCCGTTGTATTCTCCGTAAATGGCATGGAAATGGGGCACGCCATGCTCCTTGAAATACATCTTGATCACGATTCCGTAAAACCTGGCAATGACGGGCATCAGACCGCTCCCGGTTCCTTTTCTCTCGAATTTATCATAAGGACATGCCCCCGGCAATTTCTTGCCAATAGAACTACTCGAACACCTTCTCCGATTCCAGGTCCCCGTGCAGGGCGTCGGCCTCGGTGTCGCGCCGGTCCTTCATGATCTCTCCGAGCTCCTGGTAATACTCGTGCTGGATCAGGCTGCTCATGATTTCGGAGGTCCCGGTCCAGATCATGCTCAGCCTGATGTCGCGGAGCGCGCGCTCGATCGGGTACACGTCGGTGTAGCCGATCCCGCCCATGATCTGCATGGCGTTGTTCACCACTTCCCACGCCGTCTCGGTGCAGAATTTCTTGGCCTCGCTCACCATGCGCCGGTGGGGAAGGCCGGCGTCCACGGTCCGCGCCGCCGCGTAAGCCAGCCCGCGCGCCGCGTCCAGCTTGGTGATCGAGTCCGCCACCATGAAATTCACCGCCTGGAACTTCCGGATGGGACGGCCGAACGCCTTGCGCTTCATCGAGTACGACGCCGCCACGTCCAGGGTAGCCTGCGCCCCGCCCACGCAGCCGGCCGCCGACGTCATCCGCTCCGGGATCATCATCTGGTTGAAGATGATCGCGCCGCCGTTCTCCGGACCCACCATGTTCTCTTTGGGCACCCGGAGCTCGTGGAACCCGATCCGGCCCGTGCCCCCGCCGCGAGTCCCCATCAGCCCGAAGATGTGCTCCACCTTCACCCCCCGGTCACGCTCCACGATGAACACCGACAGCGACTCGTGCGGCGGGTTCTCCGGAGCCGTCTTGGCGTAAACCAGGAAAAAGTCCGCGCCCTCCGCGCCCACGATGAAGCGCTTGGCCCCGGTCAGCACCCACTCGTTCCCGTCCTTCTTCGCCACCGTGGTCGCCCCGAAAAAGTCGGACCCGCCGCGCGGCTCGGTCAGGGCCTCCGCGCTCACCAGCTCGCCCTTGAGCATCGGCGCCAGGAACTTTTTCTTCTGCGCCTCGGTCCCGAACTTGTTCAGCGCCTCCCCCACGATCGAAGGCATCGAGTACTGGCACCCCAGCACCATGCCGAGCGGACCGATCTCCATGATCGCCGCCACCTCCGCCGTCCACCCCAGACCCAGGCCGCCGTACTCCTTCGGAAACCGGATCCCGTAAAGACCCGCCTGCGCCACCTTCTGGTGGAACCCGTACGGGAAAACCACCTTGTCCTGGTCCATGTCCTTCAGAAGCTGAGGGTCTATCTCGTTCTTCACGAACGCCCGCGTCTTATCGCGCAGCGCCTTCTCCTCCGGCGATAACAATACGTCAAACATTTTCTCCCTCCTTGCTCTCGATACCTCTGTTTGCTCCCATAACCTCTAACATGATCTTCGGCCAGAAGAACAGAAACAAGGATGTCAAGGATGTTAAGGATGAATATAGGAATTTTCTTATCCTGATTATCCTTAATATCCTTGTTTCTTCTTCTTCATTAACTCCCTGACCTCATCCAGGGACACGGTGAACTCTCCGATCTCGCCCTCGCTCCAGCCCTCGCCATGCCAGTCCGATCCGCCGGTCACGCCCAAGCCCCGGGCCCGCGCGAATTCCCGGAGCCACGCGGACTGGCCGGCGTTAAGCTTCGGATGCACGACCTCCACCGCGTCCAGCCCCATCGCCGCGATCTCCATGACGTGCTCGCGCGCCGGCCCGCCGATCAGGCCGTGGGCCAGCGTGGCCACTCCGCCCGCGCCGTGAATGATCTCGATGGCGCGCGCCGGCGTCAGGTGCTTGCGCGGGATGTAGGCCGGGCCACGGTTCCCCAGGTAGCGCTCGAACGCTTTCTGGAACGATGCTACGGCGCCCACGTTCACCAGGGCCTGCGCCACGTGCGGCCGGCCGATGCTGCCCTTGCCCGTGGCCTTGATCACGTCCTCCATCCCGATCCTGACGCCCAGGCCCTGGAGCCTGGCCACCATGCCCTTTGCGCGCTCCCCCCGCTCCGCCTGGAGCAGCTCGATTGTATCACGAAGCGATGGCGCGGCAACATCTATCCACAGCCCCACGATGTGCGCTTCCACCGCCTTGATCCGGGTCGCCAGCTCGATGCCGGGAATGATCTCGATCCCCGCGGCCCGGCCCGCCTCCAGCGCCTCGCCGATCCCCGCCACCGTCTCGTGGTCCGTGACCGCCAACGTCCCGACCCCGGCGTTGCGCGCCCGCTCCACCACCTCTTGCGGAGAGTGCCTTCCGTCCGAGTGCCAGGTGTGCGTGTGCAGGTCCGCGCGGCCGGGTCCGCTCATCCCGCGTTCTCCAGCATCCGCCTAAGCGCCAGCGCCGCGTCGCGCTTGACCTCGGGGGGGATCGTGATCCGGTTCACCCAGCCCTCGGGCCCCCGCGGAATGCTCTCCAGGGTCCAGCACAGGTTATTTAAATTGATCTTGTACATGTTCGGGCACAGCGAGCGCGCGAGCGGAAGCACCGTCCTGGTGCCCGCGTGTTTCCGCGCCAGCCGCTCGACCAGGTTGATCTCCGTGCCTACCGCGATCACCGAGCCCGCCGCCTGCCCGCTCACGTAGCGGATGATGCCTTCCGTGCTGCCGGAGGCGTCCGCGGCTTCCACTACCTCGCGCCGGCATTCCGGATGCACCACCACCTTGCAACCCGGATGCGCCGCGCGCATCTCCCTGATCTGCTCAACCGTAAACGCCGTGTGCACGTGGCAGAAGCCTTTCCAGACGATCACGCGGGCCTTTTTTATCTCGTCTTCACTTAGCCCGCCGCGCTCCTGGTACGGGTCCCACAGCGCGACCGGAGCGAGCCCCAGCTTGGCCGCGGTGTTGCGGCCCAGGTGCTCGTCCGGCAGAAAGAATATTTTTCCGCGCCGCCCGAGCGCCCACCGGAACAGCTTGTCCGCGTTGGAGCTGGTGCAGGTCGCCCCGCCGTTTTTTCCGCAGAACGCCTTCACCGCGGCCACCGAGTTCACGTAGGTAACGGGAGTCGCGGCCTCCGGACCGGCCACGGCCGTGAGCTGATTCCACGCATCCTCCACTTGCTCCACCCGCGCCATCGCCGCCATGGGACAGCCCGCGGCCTTGGCCGGGATGAACACCGCCTGGTCGTCGCGCGCCAGCACCGCCGCGCTCTCCGCCATGAAATGCACGCCGCAAAAAACTATGTAGCGCGCCCGCCCGTCCTGGGCCGCCCGCTTGGAGAGCCCATACGAGTCGCCCGAGAAATCGCCCAGCTCCTCGACCTCCTCCCGCTGGTAATGGTGGGTCAGCACCAGCAGCTTCGGCCCCAGCTCCTTCTTGATCTCCTTGATCCGCCTCGTCAGCTCCGCCTCCGATATCCCCTGGTATTTCTCCGGCATAAAATCCTTCATCGCTTCACTCCTCGATGCGGGGGTAGGACAGACATTCCTGTCTGTCCGCTCTGATTGCCGGTCGCATCTGGACAGGCAGGAATGCCTGTCCTACCGAAGGCAATCGCGCAGCAGAACTACCGCGCTTACTGGCTTAAGCCCGAGCGCCCGGAGCTGCAGGCGGCAGCCGGGGCACGAGCTGATTACCGTGGTGGCGTCAATTTCCTTCGCGGCCTCCATCAAGACACTCGATAGCGCGCGCGTAAGCGGAGCGTTGCTTGCCCTCATCCCGTGGAACCCGGCCAGGCCGCAGCAGGCGTCAACCTTGGTCAGCGCGAGCCCGGGAATGCGCGCGAGCACGCCGTATACGTGGTCCACGCTCGAGAGCGCCGCATGATGGCAGGGTCGGTGGAGCAGGACGTTTCCGGAAAGCGACGCGGCCCTTGATAACATGGTATCACTCTTTCCCGCCATTTTCCGGGCGGTGAATTCAAAGAACTCATGGGCGAGCGCGGCCAGCCGGGATGACTCTTCACCTACCAGCGCGCGGTACTCGTGGCGGAAAGCAAGCGCGCATGACGGGCACGCGGTGATGATCGGCACGCCCGCGTCAATGTATTCGCGCAGCGCGGACAAGAGGCGGACCGCGTCCTCTTTGGCGCCGGCCACGTCAGCGGCGGAGAGCTTCAACATGCCGCAGCAGGGCAGCTCCGGCGTGATGACGTCATGACCGAGCAGTTTAAGCACCGCGATGGCCGCGCGCGTTTCCCGCTCCGTGTCCGCGTACCGGCCCAGGCAGCCCGGGTAATAGAGCACGCGGCCGGCACTCTTGATTCCCGGCCGCGCGCTGCCTGAAGAATCGCGCCCGGAAGGGCGCTCCCACGCTACGGGCGAGGGCAGGGGAGCGTCGCGCCTGATGCCCAGCGCGGTCCCCAGCACGGCGCGCGCGGCCGCGCTCAGGATTATTGACGTGAGCGGCCGGGGCAGGCGCGAGCCCAGCGCCAGGAGTTCCGGCGCGCGGCAAAATATTTTTTCGCGCAGCGGCCGGCCGTGGCGCCGGTAATATTCATCGAGATAGGCGCTGATCAACAGGTACGGCTCGATGCCGGTCGGACAGCCGGTCACGCAGCGCTGGCAGCCGGTGCACTGCGAGATGAGGCGCATGAACTCCTCCCGGGCCTCGGGAGCGTCGGGATCAATGTCGCCCATCATGGCCGCGCGGAGGAGCGACACCTTGGAGCGCGGCAGGCTGAGCTCATCCTCGGTCACGCTGAACACCGGGCAATAGGTGCGGCACAGGCCGCAGCCGTGGCAGCGCAGCAGCATGTCGCTGAGCGCGGCCATGTTTCCGAGCCGGCCGCGGAAAACACCGCCGCCCGGGGCGCCGAAGCGCAGCGTCTCGGCGGCCACGCGCTCGCCGTCGGCCAGAATCTTCCCCGGGTTTAATATGTCGGCGGGATCGAACAGCGCCTTGATCTCCTTAAACAGCGGGTACAGCTCCGGGAACTGGCGCTTCACGTAGGGCGCGCGGAGCAGGCCGTCGCCATGCTCGCCGGTGATCGAGCCGCCCATCTTGATCACCGCCGTGTAGATGTCCTCGGCAATCGCCTGCATCCGCGCCTGGTCGTCGGGGCGTTCCAGGTCGAGCCGCGGGTTGAGGTGCAGGTTTCCGGAACCGGCGTGGCCCAGCACCGGCGCGTCAGTGCCGTGGCCGCGTAAAATGTCCTGGATCATTTTCACGCCCTCGGCCAGCCGCTCCGGCGGGATCACCACGTCCTCCACGAACCGCGTGAGCCTTTTCCCCGGCAGCCGGTAGAGGATGGGAGACGCGGCCTTGCGCACCGCGAAGAGCTGCTCGATCTCCGCGTCGTCCCGGGCCACGGTCATGGAGAATCCGCTGGGATCAAGATCACGGCATACGCGGCCAGCGCTCTCGATCCTCGAGTGCGCCTCGCCCGCGGAATCGCGCCCGGAAGGGCGCCCCCACGCGGTGTCGGCCTCGAACTCGATCAGGAGAACGGCCCGCGCTGCTTCGGGCAGGAGCGGCCGGAGGTCGGGCCGGTGCTCGCGGACAATCGCGATGAACAGATGGTCCATGATCTCCAGGGCCGCCGGCTTGAGCTCGATCAATTTCGCCACGGCCTCTCCGGCGTGGTCGAGGGAGCTGAACCCGAAAAGGGCCGCGGAGCGCGCGGCCGGGATGGGCGCGAGCCCGAGCCCGGCCTTGATCACGAGCGCCAGGGTGCCTTCCGATCCGACGATGAGGGGGGCGGGGTCCACGTTCATGCCGCTCATCAGGTCCCAGACGTGGTAGCCGGAGCTGTTTTTGGGTACGCGCGGCCGCGAGCGCTCGATGGCGGCGGCGTATTTTGCGAGGAGCCGGGGCATTCCGGCGTAGATCCGGTTTTCGAGCACTCCGGATTCGGTGAGGCTCGGCGGCAGGGACGGCTTTGGGGTAAGCCACGTGACCGATCCGTCGCTGAGCACGCTCTTCAGTCTCCGGGTCCATTTGCGGGTATCGCCGTATTTGAGTGAATGCGCGCCCGACGAGTTATTTGCGATCATGCCGCCGATGGTGGCGTATTCGCCGGAGGACGGGTCGGGCGGGAACATTAGCCCGGCGGGCCTGAGCTCGCGGTTGAGGCGGGCCAGGATGATGCCCGGCTCCACCGTGGCCTCCCGCCGCTCGGCGTCAATATTAATCACGCGGCCAAGGTGCGCCGAAAAATCAATGATGATGCCGGCGCCCAGCGCCTGTCCCGCCACCGCCGAGCCCGCGCCCCGCGCCGTGACCGGGATGCCGCGCTCGGCCGCGTAGCTCACGACCGCCGCGACCTCGCCGGCCTCCTTCGGGCACACCACCGCCCGCGGCACGATCCGATAGATGCAGGCCGCGGTGGCATAAGCCTCCCTGGTTACCGGGTCGGTGAACACCTCGCCGCGGGTGAGGCGGGCGAGGTCATGGTGGAGAGGATTCATGACTTTAAGGCCGGGCGCTGGAATGACGATTTCACTGGATGGGTCCCTGAAATTAAATTAACAGAGGGCAGGGCAGGGCGCAAGAAAAAATGGGGAGATGGGGTCAAGCCTGTAAAAAGATAACCACGGATGAACACAGATGAACACCGATTAAGAATTTATGATTCGGGAAGTGCCGGCATTAATCCGTGTTCATCTGTGTTCATCCGTGGTTTTTAAAAAAGAAAACAAATTCAGCGGATCATTTTCCCTTGTTGGTGAGCGCGCTGAGCGACAGGTCCTCCATGGTGAGCGACGCGAAATACTGGTAATGGGCGAGCTGGACCGCGCTGATCGGGGCGGCGCTGACAATGGAATCGAGGATGATGCGCTTCCGTTCGGTGGTGTCGTATAGCGGCCACGGGGTGAGGCCGGGGCTGTTGGGGTCGCCGGTCTTGGCGAAGTTGGTCCAGTAGCTCATCATCCGCTCGGAGAGCGGGCCCGCGGTGCGGACGGCCTTTTTGCTGAAGAGCGTCCCGAGGGGGGTGTCGGTGGCCGGGTGGATCACGTTGCCGAAGACCAGCGATATTTCGAGGCCATGGAACGCGCCCAGGCTCTTTCCCCAGACCTCCTGGTCCCAGTCGAAGCGGTACATATAGGTCGGGGTCTGCGCGGCCAGGGCCTCGGCCGCGGCAAAGGCGCGCGATCCGAAGCCCTCCGTCACCAGGGCCTCCAGGGCCTTGAGGGGCTTGCCGTACTCCGACTTCGGATACATGGCCATAATCTCGTCGGCACGAGAGCCAAGTCCTTGCCGCATCATCTTCTCGAGCACGAAGCCTGGAACCATGGTCCCGCCGGCAAAGGCAACGAACAGGTTGCCCTCGTCCTTGTTGCTGCCGACCATGATCGGGACCTGGTTGAACTTGCCGTGCTTGATGGCGTCAATCGGCATCTCAGGGAGCACGTAGCCGTCCACGCAGGCGGAGGCGCTGAAGCCGGAGTCTTTCATGGCGAGGAACGCGGACGCGGGCTTTGAGCGCAGGCACCCGCTCGCGTCGTCCCCCGTGCAGCCCATGGACACCGCCAACTTACGGCTGCCCGCGTACATCTTGTCCTTCACGATGGCCAGGTCGCATCCTCCGCTCTCGATGATGGCGCGCTGGAACAGGCCGGAGGCCGGGGGCGAGGCCAGGAGCGAGCACACGGACACGCCGCCGGCCGACTCGCCGAAGATGGTGAGGTTATCGGGGTCGCCGCCGAACCCGGCGATGTTGGCGCGCGTCCACTGGAGCGCGGCAATGGTGTCGAGCAGGCCGTAGTTGCCCGCGCCGTGGTCCGGGTCCTCGGCGCTGAGCTCGGGGAGCGCCAGGAACCCGAGCGCGCCCAGCCGGTAATTGATCGTGACCACCACCACGTCGCGCTGTGCGGCCAGGTTCGCGCCGTCATACATATCATAGAAGCCGGCGCCGATGGTATAGCCGCCGCCGTGGATCCAGAACATGACCGGGAACACGCCCGACTTGGCCGGCCGCCAGACGTTGAGGTAGAGGCAGTCCTCGGAGAGCTTCTTGGCCTTGCCGCCGCTGGCGACGCTCTGCACCTGCATGCAGGCGGGCCCGAAGGCGGAGGCAGTAAGCGTGCCTTCCCGGACCGCGGGCGGAGCGGGCGCTTTGAAGCGCAGGTCGCCGACCGGCGGCGCGGCGTACGGGATGCCGAGGAAGGCGCAGGCCGCTGATTGGTGCACGGTCATACCGCGCACCGGCCCTTCCGTGGTCTTCGCAGGTTCCGCGCACAAGTCCTCGGCCCGGGCCGCGCCCGCGAGCGCGCCGCAAATCAGCACGAAGATGGCGATCAATCGGAGCGACTTTTCCATTGCTTTTTCTCCTTCTGCTTAGAAGATAATTTTTGACAGGATTAACAGGATGAAAGAAAAGAAGCATCTGCTCGCTCCGGAAAATTCTGCACATCCTGTTAATCCTGTCAAAAATCTTTTCATTATTTCAGGGCGCCGTCTCGCGGCATTCGTGGCTGTTTAAAATGCTCACCCGCTCTTGCGCCGCTGCTCCAGGAGCTGGAGCGCCTTGGATTTCATCTGGTGCTTGGTGTTGGCGGACTTGGCCAGCTTGGCCAGCGAGTTCTGGTTAAGCAAGGTCAGGAGCGAGAGCGCGAGGGGCAGCGGGGTCTTGGGGTGCGTGACCAGGCCGAACTTCACCTCCTCGCTCTGGCTCCAGCTCGAATTCTTGGCGATGGCCTGCACCACCTCCTGGCTCAGGTTGGTGAGCTTGAGCATCTGGATGACCTCGCCCGTGCTCATCTGCGGGTTCTGGAGCAAAAAGCCCATGATTTTCTTGTTGCCTTCCTGGAGCAGGATGTTGCGCACGGTGCGGTTGCCGCGCTTGGCCGCGGTCACCTTTTCATGAAGGGGCAGTTTGCGGATCAGGGCGTACAGGTTTTCGGCGGACATCTGGCTCATGCGGGCGAGCAGTTTCTGGATCGAGGCCTCGTCCGGCTCGGCCTCTTTTTCCAGGGCCTCCTCGTTCTCGCCGTCGCCGTCCCATTCGAGCTCCTCGTCATCGCCGCCCAGGGCCACCGCTTCCTGGTCCGGCGCCGCCCCCTGGTCCGGCGCCGCCGGTTGCGGCGCGGCCGCGGCGGGAGCGGCTTCCAGGCCTTCCGCGCGGGCGATGGTGATGGAGGCCTCGAAAATCTTCATGGTCTGCGGCGTGATCTTGTTGAACTGGATGGCCATGCCCGTTCCCATTCCGGGCATGGGCGCGCTCTTGGTGGCGGCGTAGGCGACCTCGCCGGCCACCACGATCGGATCGCTTACGCCGGGGAGAAGGAATTTGATTTCCACCGGAGTGGTGCGGGGCGCCGGGTCATCGGAGGGGATGAAGATCCCGCCCTTGCGGATGTGTTCTTTATACGCGCTTTCCAGCTCGAGCGCGGACTTGAATTTCACCTCGATGGTCCGGACCGACACGGCGCCCGCCTTACCACTCGCCGGCTTCGTGACTTTTGAGCTCGCGCTCCGCTTCCCGGCACTTGGCGTTGCACAAGAGCGCGGTCTCGAGCTGCTCGACCGCTTCCTGGATCTTGCCTTCTTCCTTCAGTATTTTACCGAGGAAAACGCGCGAGGAGTCCATCTGCGGGTTTATGTCAATGGCTTTTCGGATCAGGGTCTTGGCCCGTTCCGTGCGTTCGGCCGCTTGCTCTTCCGGGTTCGAGTAAATGGTCCAGCCGAGGTAGCCCAGGTACTCCGGCTCCTCCGGCCTGGCCTCCACCGCTTTCTCGAACATGGCCTGGGCGCGGGGCCAGTCGCGCTTGCGCACGAACTGCACTCCCTGCTGCAGGTATTGTTCGGCCTTGAGCGCGGCCGCGGTGGTCTTTCCTTCGGCCTCCGCCTGGATCCGGGACAGGTATTCCCGGCGGCCGATCAAGGTGCGAAGCGTCTCGTAGGCCCGGATGATCTGCGCGTGAATCTCCTCCAGCTTGGCCAGGGCCTCGCCGGACAGGCCCGGCGGGAAATTGCTCTTGTCATACTCGCGCCGGAGCCGCCGGTAGGCCTCCGTGACCTGGACCGAGTCCGCGTCCTGCCCGATGCGCAGCAGCGAGAAAAAGTCCGCGCTCTTGAGGCCCATATAGAATTCGAGAATGTCGGACTCTTCCTTCTCATGGCCTTTCACCATCTTGACCCGGGCCAGCGGCGGGACCTCGCCGGCTTGGGCCTCGGCCTCGTCCGACAATGGCGGTTCTTCCATCGGCCCGCCGTCATCCATGATCGCTTCCTCATCCACCTCGGCCGCGCTTTTCCCGGACGCGGAGCGGAAGTCGCGCTCATCCATGACCTCGTCGTCGCAGAAAACATCTTCTTCCACGTCCAGCTCCGCCTCTTCTCCCTCCTTCGGCCCCGCGCCCTCATCCGCCTCCACCGGCCCCTCGTCCTCCTCCACCACCTCCGGAGAGGTGTCGTGCCCCGAGGGAATCATGAACTCCTCGATCGGCGGAAGATCGAGCTGATACTTGGCCGGCTGCCGGAGCGCCTGCTCCGGCTTTCCTTTCGGACCGACCAGGTCGCACACCAGGAACAGGTAGAGAAGCCGGGAGGCGAACGGGTACGACTTTTCCTTTTTCTTCAGCGTCAGGAGGTCATCAACACCGTTAATATGGAGCACGAACTCGGATTCCTCCTCGCTCAGCTCATACTCGCCGATCCGCTCCATGATATCCGGGGCCGGGACGATGGGGCCGGGGCTGACCCGTGCCAGCTCCCGCTCGACGGCCCCCTTCGGGAAAAAGCGGTTGATGCCTTCATGCATGGCGCGGGGCACCGCCATCTCGAACCGGTACATGTCCTCCACGAAATCCACGTCCGGGTAGAACCCGAACGTCCCCTGCGTCCACGCAAAGCACGACAAGAGCTTCTCCCGCGTCTGCGACTTGACCTCGAAATAAAGCTCCTTGGCCGAGAGCACCCCCATCTTCACCAGCGCCGCCCCCTGCTGGATGTTCTGCTCGATCATCATCAGGATGCTCTGCTCGAACTGTTCCTCGCTGATCTTCTCCTTCTTGATCAGGTAGCGCCCCAGCGTCTCGTCGCGCAGCGTGCTGTCCACGTTCACCGGCTTGCCCTCCACCAGGAACACCATCTTGGTCAGCTCGCCCCGCCGGAGCACCAGCCGCCCCGTCACGTTGCGCTCGTGCAGGAACTCGAGCAGCGCCGGGAACGGCAGCTCCACCAGGTCGCCTTCCATCCCGTACTTTTGCTTTAACGCTTCCATCAACTTACGCCCGTTTTATTTTACATCCGCCCAGGTTTCCAAGCTAACGCGCGCCTCTCGGCCCAGGCCGGGGATCCGGGAAAAATCCGCGCGGCCCCGGAACCCGCCGTGCTGCTCACGGAATTCGATGATGCGCCGCGCCGACTCCGCCCCGATGCCGGGGAGCAGGTCAAGCTCCGCTTCCGTGGCCCGGTTCAGGTCCATGCGGCGGCCCACGATGTAGCGCACGGCGTCCGGGCATTGGTCAACGCCTTGCGGCGCGTGGCCCCCGACCTCGGCCAGCGTGACCGCCCGGCCCTGGCCCTGGCACGCGTAGTCCGCCGCCCGGCTCTGGGGCGCCGCCGTCAACGCATGGAGCGACCACGCGGCCCACGCCGCCGCCGCGGCCAGGGCCAGCGCCGGGCCGAGAAGCCTAAAGCTTCTTCCGCCCTTTTTTTCGCCGCCCCTGTTTTTCATCCTTGAACAGCTTGTAGTCAATGCTGTCAATCAGGGCCTGCCAGCTCGCCTCGATGATGTTGTCCGACACCCCCACCGTGCCCCAGGTGTCGGTTCCGTCGGTGGACTCGATCAGCACGCGCACCTTGCTGGCCGTGGCCAGCCCCGCCGGCAGCACCCGCACCTTGTAATCAATCAGCCGCACTTCATTGAGCCTCGGGAAAAAGCGCTCCAGCGCCTTGCGCAGCGCGTTGTCCAGCGCGTTCACCGGGCCCACCCCGGCCGCCGCCGTGTGCGCCTCGCCCTTGCCCTGCACCTCGAGCATGATGGTGGCCTCCGCCCGCGCCGTCACGTCCTCCGGCTTGCGCTCGTCAATCACCCGGAACCCCTTGAAGTCAAAATAGCGCTTGCGCTTTCCCATGGCCGCGTGCATCAAGAGCTCGAAGCTCGCCTCCGCGCCCTCGAACTGGTATCCCTGCTCCTCCAGGCGCTTCACCTCCTGGAGCAGGTGCCGGGCCTCGTCCGTCTTGCGCGGCAGGCTGCACCCGTACTCCTCGGCCTTGGCCTCGATGCTGGCGCACCCGGAAAGGTCCGAGACGATGAACCGCCGCCGATTGCCCACCAGCTCCGGCTCGATCTGCTCGTAGGTCTCCGGGTTCTTGCGCACCGCGTCGCCGTGCTGGCCGCCCTTGTGCGCGAACGCCGAGTCGCCCACGAACGGCTGGTGCGTGGGCGGCGCCATCAGCGCCAGCTCGTAAATGAAATGGCTCACCTCGCGGAGCTTCTTGAGCCGGGCCCGCGGGATGCAGCTCACCCCGAGCTTCAGGATCAGGTCCGGGATGATCGAGCAAAGGTTGGCGTTGCCCGCCCGCTCCCCGAGCCCGTTGATCGTACCCTGCACCATGGCCGCGCCGTGCTTGACCGCGGCCAGGGTGTTGGCCACCGCCAGCTCGCTGTCGTTATGGCAGTGGATCCCGAGCGGCAGCGCGATCAGCTCCCGCGTCGCCGCGAGCGCCGCCACGATCTGGCCGGGCAGGCTTCCCCCGTTGGTGTCGCACAGGCAGATCGAGTCCGCGCCCGCCCGCGCCGCCGCCATGATGACCTCCTCCGTGTACGTCCGGTTCGCGCGCCAGGCGTCGAAAAAATGCTCGGCGTCGAAAAAGACCTCGCGCCCCTTCTGCTTCAGGTGGTCAATCGTGTCGGAGATCATCGCCAGGTTCTCGGTGAGGCTCGCGCCCAGCACCTCGCGGACGTGGAAGTCCCAGGTCTTGCCGACGATGGTCACGATCCGGGTATGCGCGTCGAGCAGGTCCTTCACCTGCGGGTCCTGGCCCGGGCTCAAGCCCTTGCGCCGCGTCGAGCCGAATGCCGCCAGCGCCGCGTGATGCAGCGGGAGCTTCCGCGCCTCCTGGAAGAACTGCGTGTCCTTCGGGTTCGCCCCCGGCCACCCGCCCTCGATGTAATGCACCCCGAGCTCGTCGAGCTTCTGCGCGATCCGCAGCTTGTCGTTCACGCTGAACGACACGTCCTCCCCCTGCGAGCCGTCGCGCAGGGTCGTATCATAGATCGTTACCTTGTGCGTCATGTTTCCTTCCCGGCCACGAGTACCATATTTTCCCCTTCTTTTTTTCCTTTTTCCTTTTTACTTTTTACTTTTTGCCGCCCGCTTCTTCCCGGCCGCCCTTGAGATTTCCGGCGGCTTATCCAGCCCGAAGGCCTCGTGCAGGAGCCGCACCGCGAGCTCGCCGAATTTCTGGTCAACCACGCACGACACCTTGATCTCCGAGGTCGAGATCATCTGGATGTTGATGTTGCCCGCGGCCAGCGTGTTGAACATCTTGGCCGCCACCCCCGCGTGCGATCTCATGCCCAGCCCCACCACGCTCACCTTGGAAATCTTGTCGTCGGTGACGATGCGGTCCGACCGCAGCTCCTTGGCCGTCCGCGCCGAGATCTTCTTGGCCCGCGCCAGGTCCTCCTTGCGCACCGTGAACGAGATGTCCGTGTACCCCGCCTCGCTCACGTTCTGGATGATCATGTCCACCGAGATGTTCGCCTCCGACAGCGGATGGAAGATCGCCGCCGCCACCCCCGGACGGTCCGGCACCCGGCAGATCGTGATCTTGCACTCGTTGCGGTCCAGCGCCACGCCCGACACCACTATCTGTTCCATTTCCTTGTCCCCCTTCGTCACCAGGGTCCCCGTCGGCGGCCCGAACGTTGACAGGCACAGCACGGGGACATTGTGTTTCATCGCCATCTCCACCGCCCGGATCTGCAGCACCTTGGCGCCCAGGCTCGACATCTCCAGCACTTCCTCGTAGCTCACTTTATCCAGCCGCCGCGCCCGCTCCTCCACCCGAGGGTCCGTGGTGTAGATGCCGTCAACGTCCGAATAGATCTCGCACACGTCCGCCTTCAGCGCCGCCGCCACCGCCACCGCCGTGGTGTCCGATCCCCCGCGCCCCAGCGTCGTCACGTTGCCGTCGCAGTCCGCGCCCTGGAACCCGGCCACGAAAATCACGTAGCCCTGGTCCAACAGCGAACGGATCCGCTCCGTTCCGATTTCCTCGATCCGGGCGTCCTTGAACGCGCAGTCCGTCCGGATCGGAATCTGGTGAGCCAACAGCGACCGCGCCTTGCCGCCCTGCGCCTGCACCGCGATCGCCAGCAGAGCCGTGCTCACCTGCTCGCCCGTCGAGATCATCGAGTCGTACTCGCGAAGCTCGGGAACGTCGGTGATCCCCACCGCCAGGCCGATCAGGCGGTCCGTCTCCCCCTGCATCGCCGACGCCACCACCACCACGTCGTCGCCGGAGCGCTGCCGCGACAGCACCTTCCGCGCAACTTCCTGGATCTTCTCAACCGTACCCAGCGAAGAGCCGCCGTATTTCTGAACCACTAGAGCCAAGGCAATTCCACCTCCCCCGAAAATAAAATACATAGTTCTCGCAAAGACGCAAAGAACGCAAAGAAGAATTTAATTCGTTTCTAATTACTTTGCGCCCTTTGCGCCTTTGCGTGAAATGAAATCTTTAACTGCTCCCTCGATCATCGCCCATCGCTCGTCTCCGAACTCTTGTCCGGCGCGAAGCTCCAATCGCCGCTCATTCTCTCCCGTGCTCCTGAACTCTATCCATATTGTCCGCGCCCCGAACAGGGCGGGGAACTTGTCCGCCCATTCCGCGGCCGCCACCCCGTCGCCCTCCAGATAGTCCTCGACTCCCAGCTCCCAGGCCTCCCGCTCCTCCATAAGGCGGTAAAAATCAAAATGATACAGCGGCGTCCGGCCGGGGTATTCATGAAGGATAACAAAAGTAGGGCTGGTTACCAAAACGTCAGGCTCCGTTCCCAGTCCCCGCGCCAGGCCCTGCACGAAAACCGTCTTGCCCGTGCCCAGCTCTCCGCAAAGCGCCACCGCGTCGCCCGGCCGGAGCACGCGGCCCAGCCGCTCGCCCGCGTCCCGCGTCTCCTCCGTCGAGCTCGTGATGATGACCAGGCTCAGCACTCCTCGCCGGCTTCGTCCAGCAGTTGGATGGCCTCGCCGATCCGGGCGATCACGTCGGACGCGATCATGGCCTCTTCGGAGAGCTCATCCGCCGCCAAATCTCCCGCCGTCCCGTGCAGGAACACGGCGAGCACGGCCGCGTCGAGCGGCCCCAGCCCCTGGCAGACGAGGCCCAGCACCATGCCCGTGAGCACGTCGCCGGTCCCGCCCGTGGCCAGCCCCGGATTGCCGGTGAGGTTGAAGAACGCGCGCCCGTCCGGCGCCGCCACGATTGTATGCGCGCCCTTCAATACCACGATCACGCCATGTTTTTTGGCGAAACCCAGCGCCGCGCCCGGCCGGTCCGCCTGCACCTCGGCCGTCTTAATACCCAGCAGCCGCGCCATCTCGCCCGGGTGCGGGGTCAGCACCACCGGACCAGCCTTCTTGTCCAGAACCGACACGTCCTCCGCCACCGCGAACAGGCCGTCCGCGTCAATCACCAGCGGCGCCGCGCATTCCTTGATCACCGACCGCACGAACTCCGTTGCCTCCGCGTTCCGCCCCAGCCCCGGACCCAGCGCCGCCGCCGTCTTCCCGGAAAGCAGCTCGAGCGCCCGGGCGAGCGACACGCCGCCCAGCGTCCCGTCAGCCGTCTCCGGCAGCGGCTCGGTCATGACCTCCAACGTCTTCGCCTCCAGGATGGAGTGCAGGCCCGCCGGCCCGGCCAGCGTGATCAGACCCGCCCCCGTCCGGAGAGCGGACTGGGCCGCCATCACCGCCGCGCCGGTCTTGCCCGGCGACCCGGCCAGCACCAGGCCGTGGCCCACGTCGCCCTTGTGGCTGTCCTCATCCCGGCAGGGAAGCAGTCCCGCCGCCAGCTCCGCCGTGATCACCCGGTGCGGCGCGTTCTCATAAAGCCCGCGCGGGACCCCGATGTCAACCGCCGCCAGCGTCCCCACCAGCTCCGCGCCCGGGTGGCAGAGCTGGCCGCTCTTCAGCATCCCGAACGTGACCGTGGCGTCCGCCTCCACCGCCTCGCCCATCACCTGGCCCGTGTCCGCGTTCAGACCGGAGGGCAGGTCCACCGCCGCCACCCGGATTCGCGGGTTCTCGCGCACCATTACGTTGATGAACCCGATGGCCTGCGCGAAAATCCCGTGCACCTCGCTCTCGATCCCCGTGCCCAGGATCGCGTCCACGATCAGGTCCGAGCGCTGGACCTCGAGCCGGTAATCCTCAAGCGCCGCCTCGTCCAGCACCCAGCGCACCCGGCCGCCCATCTTTACCAGGATGTCAAGGTTCGTCCGCGCGTCACCGCGGACGTCGTCCTTTTTCGCGAGCACCAGCGTATTGACCTCAATCCCCGCATTCAACAGATGACGGGCGATCACGTAGCCGTCGCCCCCGTTGTTGCCCTTGCCCGCGAAAACCGTGACCCGCCGGGGAGCGAACTCCTCCATGATGAACTCGAACGCCTGCCGCCCCGCGTTCTCCATCAGCACGATCCCGGGGACCCCGTACTCGGAAATGGTCTTGCGGTCCATCTCCTTCATCATCGCCGCCGTCCCCACCCGGTCTTTGATCCATGTCATTTCAGCCTTCCTTTAAGAAACAAGGATATTATTAAGAGGAGCAAAGAAGATTGGACAGGATTAACAGGATTTACGGGATTCAATAATAATGAACCACTCTTCCGGTCGGATTGGCGCCAAGGGAAACCGGCAGTTATCCTGTTTATCCTGTCAATCCTGTCAAAACT
>DATKZS010000203.1:0-9368 GCA_035527835.1 bacterium | reverse complement strand
GCCGGTTCGCCAAGCCGGTTGGGGCCAACGCTGCGGAGCTGTTCTTTGCTGGGCCGCAAAGAAACATCATGATTTACTTGGCGATCCTTGGCGCTCTTGGCGTCTTGGCGGTTTTCTTGCGGCCTATTTTGGACAAGAGTGTCAAAAAATAAGAAACACTGATTCTTCATCCCGGCGTCCGGCTTTTTCTTTGCGCATCCTTGAAACCGGGCGGGACTTCTGGCATCATAAACTTAACCCGGGCCGCTTGCGGAAATAACACTATTGGGTGCCGCGGTCCCATTCGGGCCGGGATCAAAGACCTGGGAAAAGGAGTATGCACATGGCGGGTAACGTACTGGAACTGAACACGGGCAATTTCGAGGCGGAAGCTCTCAAGTCCGAAATTCCGGTCCTGGTGGACTTCTGGGCCGAGTGGTGCGGACCCTGCCGCACGGTGGGCCCCACCGTGGCCCAGTTGGCCGATGAGTACCAGGGCAAGATCAAGTTCTGCAAGCTCAACGTGGACCAGGCCCGCGAAGTGGCATCCCAGTACGGCATCCGCAGCATCCCCACCCTCATGCTCTTCAAGGCCGGCAACGTCAAGGACACCATCATCGGAGCGCAGCCCAAGGAAAACCTCAAAGCTTTCCTCGATAAAAACATCTAGCTTCAGCAATTTAAAAGGGGTGAGGAGCGAGAAGCGGGAATCGAGGGAAATTTTAGAACCCCTCGATCCTCGATCCTGTTTTCCGAGAAGGAGGAGTGACGATGGAGCGGACGTTGGCGATCATCAAGCCCGACGCGGTCAGGAAAAAAGTCGCCGGAGAGATCCTGGCGCGCTACGAAAAAGCCGGCTTCCGGATCGCGGCCATGAAGATGGTGCGCATGACCCCCGCCGTGGCCGCGGGATTTTACGCGGTGCACAAGAAGCGGCCGTTCTTCAAGCCGCTGTGCAAATTCATGAGCTCCGGACCCTGCATCGTGCTGGCGCTGGAGGGCAAGAACGTGATCGAGAAAAACCGTAAGCTGATGGGTGCCACCGATTCGAAGCAGGCGGCCCGGGGCACCATCCGCGCCCGCTTCGGCGCCGACATCCAGAACAACGCCGTGCACGGCTCCGACGGGCCCGACACCGCGGCCTTCGAGATCGGTTATTTCTTCAACGCCTTCGAGTTCGTGGACTGATCCCGCCGGGAGCCGATGGCCGCCGAGCATCCGAAAAACGATCTGCGCGACCTCTCCCCGGCCGCGCTGGAACCATGGCTCGTTGCCCGCGGCCATCCCGCCTTTCGCGCCGGTCAGGTCATGGACTGGCTGTACCGCAGGCCCGTTTATGACTTCGCCCGGATGAAAACCCTGCCCCGGACGCTCCGCGACGAGCTTGCCCGCGAATTCACGCTGCAGCCGCTCATTGAGCTTGCCCGCCGGGTCTCGGAAGACGGCGCCGTCAAGTACGCCTTCTCGCTCGCCGATGGCGCCGTCATCGAAAGCGTGTGGATGCCGGAGCCGGGCCGCGCCACCCTGTGCCTCTCATCGCAGGCCGGCTGCCGCATGGCCTGCGGCTTCTGCCGCACCGGGCAGGGCGGGTTCTCGCGCCACCTCCGGCCCTCCGAAATCGTGGGCCAGGTCCTGGCCGTCCGCGCCCAACATGAAGTGACCAATCTCGTGTTCATGGGCATGGGCGAGCCGCTCGACAACCTGGAAAACGTATTGGCCGCGCTCGCCATCCTGTGCGACCGGCGCGCCCTGGCCTTTCCGCCCCGCAAGATCACCGTCTCCACCATCGGCCTCATCCCCGGCCTCAAAACCCTGGCCGAACGCGCGCCCGCCGTCAAGCTCGCCCTCTCCCTGCACAGCGCCGTGCCCGCCACCCGCGAGCGCCTCCTGCCCGCCGCCGGAACAGCAGGACTCTCTCGCCCAGGGGGAGCGGGTGCCCTCACCCGCGCATCTCGCGCCGCTGATCTCTCCGTCCTTAAGCAAGCGCTCAAAAATTTCCCGCTCCCGCCGCGCGGCCGCGTTACCATCGAGCTGGTCCTGCTCGCGGGCGTGAACGACACTCCGGCCGACGCCCGCGCGCTCGTGCGCTGGCTCTCCGGGCTCAAGGCCAAGGTGAACCTGATCCCGTTCAACGAGTGCCCCGGCTCCGGGTTCAAGGCGCCGCCGGAGGAAGCGGTGCTGGCTTTTCAGAAGGCATTGAAAGACAAGGGAGTGGCGGCGTTCATCCGCAAAAGCCGCGGCCGCGACATCAGCGCGGCCTGCGGCCAGCTCCGGGGAGAACTGGCGTATTCGGAAGGAAAAAAATAGCCGCTAATGAACGCAGATTAACGCAGATGAATAAAAATTGAATTGACTTATCTGCGTTCATCTGCGTTCATCTGCGGCTAAATAAAAAACGCCGAAGATAAGAAGACACTAACCTGACCCCGTGCTAGCGGATGCCGGGATTAGGTAGTTTGCCGGACATGAAGTTCTTGGCCCCGAATTGCATGTAAGTGGTCTTGCCCGCCTTGATCTCAACCGCGCCGTTGTAGTCGTTCTGGTCCTGTCCGCTGCCGGTCATGCGCGCCTGGTGCGAGCGCGGATCGTCGAGCGCGGTATCGAGCATGAGCACGTGCCAGCCCGCCTCCAGGTTCGAGAAAGTGAAGGTGATGTTCTCCCAGAAGTAGGTGACGGCCAGGAGCGGTTCGTTGGGGTTATCGTTCTGGTGGCTTTCCGTGGTGCGGGTGGGCGCCGCGAGGTCCACCTTCTTCCCGTCAAGAATGGCCAGCACGTGCGGCTGCCGGGCCGCGGCCTGGGAGGTCTCGACCAGCGGGCCCCGGATGGTGACCACCAGCGTGCCGAAGCCGGCCGCGGGAGCGGGGGCTGGGGCTGGAGGCGGCGTGACGCGTGGTATGTTCTCAACCGGTGGTGTTGGGGCCGGAGCGGGCCAGGTCTCGGGGGGAGCAATGACGATCGGTTTCGGCGCGGGCGTGGGTGTGGGAACCGGCGTGGCGCGAGGTGTTTCGGCTGGCCGGGGTTCCGGCGGACGTAACGGCGGGGCCGCCGGGTTGACCACTATGGTCCTGCGCCCGTCCCGCGATGTTTCCCGCTCGTCGGGGACCATGCGCCGGTCCTCCATCGGAACCAGCGCGGCGCCGCGCTCGGCCGGCTTCCTCCTGTCCGCCCCCGACCTTCTCGCCGGAGCGGACGGGGCCGCGCTCTCGCCGGGCGCGGAGGCTTCCGGGGCCTCGCCGGGGTACTCATCCGCGTCGGGCTGCGGTTCGGACGGCTGAGTTGCCGCCACCTGCGCGGGGGCCTCGCTCCGGGCCAGGAGCTTCCTGGCCTGCGGGCCGTACTCCACGGCCGCGGCCCAGCCGGAAGCGGCGATGATCACGGCGATGGACCCGGGCACGATCCAGCGGTCGCGGTTCACGGCCATGGCCAACAGCACCACCGCCAGGACGCCGAGTCCGAGGAGCGGCATCGTGGAAACCAGAATCAGCGCGCCGTGTGACGTTCCCGGCATGGCCGCCTCCCTTATTTCTCCGGCAGGAGCTTGATGTCGCGCGTGACCATGGACATGGCCTGGCCCCCGCCGACCTCCACCAGCTCCGAATAAGACTGGTGCGATTCGCTCGCGACCTCCAGCCGCACCCGCTCGACCTGCACCACCAACTGGTAATCGCCCGACTCCGGGTTCGACTCCGCCCGCCCGATCACCCGGGACGTGGCCGGGTCAACCACCTGGACCGACGCCTTGATCGGAGCGCCGCTCGCCGCGTCCTCCACCTTGCCCCGCAGCACCACCATGCAGGTCTTGGGGATCAACAGCGGGATCGGGATCGAATAAATGTCTTCCTGGCCCAAGCCCCCGGACTGGTCCGAGCTGAAATAGGCCAGGTCGCCCGAGCCCGGCAGCGTGAAGTAGATGTCGTCGCGCGGCGTGTTGATGATCCCGCCCATGCTCCGCGCCGGCTCCCAGGCCCCGTCCGTGAGCACCGACCGGAACACGTCCGCGCCCTGGCCGCCCCGGCCCCGCGAGCTGAAATAAAGCGTCTGGTTGTCCGGCATCAGGAACCCGACCCCGTCCCAGTCCGGCGTGTTCACGTTCGGCCCCAGGTTCACGGGCTCCTCCCACCGGCCCGCCGTGGAAAAGCCGGGAAGCAGCTTCCTGATCACCTCCCCCCGCCGCGCCATCCACAGGTCCGCGCCGCCCAGGCCGCCGGGCCGGTCCGAGGTGAAGATGAGCAGCGAGCCGTCGGAGGAGATCGAGGCGTTGGAGTCGTTGTACCTGGTGTTGACGGGAGGCCCGAGATTGTCCGGCTCCGACCACTTGCCGTTTTTCAGCCGGAAGGACACGTAGATGTCGCACCCGCCCTGGCCGAGCTCGCGGTCGCAGGCCGTGAAATAGAGCGCGCTCTCGGAGATGGAGAAGCTGTCCGGGCCTTCGCTGTCCGGCGTGTTGATGGGGCGGCCCAGGTTTTCCGCCTGTTGCCACTCGCCGTCCACCCGCCGGCTCACCCACACGTCCTGGCCGCCCAATCCGCCGGGCCGGTCCGAGGTGAAGTAAAGCTCATTGCCGTCGGGAGAGATGATGGGCCCGAAATCCGATGACGCCGAGTTCACCGCCGCGCCCAGGTCCGTGCTCTCGCTCGTGCTCTCGGCGGCCGGCGCCCCGAACGGGTTCGGAAGC
The DNA here is from genome assembly GCA_035527835.1 of bacterium. Classification (GTDB taxonomy): domain Bacteria; phylum RBG-13-61-14; class RBG-13-61-14; order RBG-13-61-14; family DATKZS01; genus DATKZS01. Next base: position 4,714 of record DATKZS010000203.1, on the reverse strand, counting down.
TTGCCCCCGGACTCCCCCTCCTCGCCCCGTCCCGCTGACATGGAAACCAGGACCACGCCGGCCAGCAACGCCGCCAATGACAATCCATGGATATGTCTCATGGCTCTTCCCCCGCCAGGCAATGTCGGAAATAAGTTTAAGCCCCCTCGCCCTCATTCCGCGAGCTATATTACCATACCCTGATGCCCAAGCCAACTAAAAACAAGAATGGCCGCATATTCATAAGAACGACCGGCCGGCGTAAAAGTTTCACGGCGCGTCCCTGGCCGGGGCAGGGGCGATGGCGGAGGCTAGGGGCATGAGTGGATTATATTTCCCGCGCGGGCGGGGAGCAAGAAGGCTTGAGGCTTGGGGCTTGGGGCTTGAGGTTAAAGACGCGCTACATGCTTCTTCCTCAAGCCTCAGGCCTCAAGCCCCAAGCCCTGTTTCAGGCTCGTTGGCGCTAGAGGTCCCGCAGGATCTCCTGCCGCTTCTGCTCGTATTCTTCCTTGGTGATCAGCTCCTGGTCGTAGAGCTCCTGGAGCTGGAGCAGGCGGTCCTTGACCGGGGGCTTGGCCGGGGCCGGCGCCGCGGGCTGGGCCGAGGGAGCGGGCGTGGCCGGCGCGGGCTGCGCCGCCGGAGCAGGGGCCGCGGTCGGGATCGTGATCAGTTGCGTCTCCTCGCCCGCGGCGGAAACCCGCGGGATGTTCTTCGCGTCCATGCAGACCCAGTTCTGGTCAATCAACTGCTGGCCCTCCACCGCCACCAGCTTGGTGAACGCCCGGTAGCCCTTGGTCGGATCGAATCTGTTCAGCTCCTGGTCCGGCGCCGTCTTCATCACGATGTTGCGCAGCGCGATGTTGAGCCTCCCGTCCTTCACGAACATCACCCCGTCGCTCTGCCGGAAGCTGCCCAGCACCATCTGGCCCCGGAAGGTGTTGACCGAAAAATCAACCCACTCCTCCGGACCCGCCTCCGCGAACGCCTGGGCCAGGTGCTCCGCGACCATCTTGATCTCGTCGTCCGCGAAAACGTCGAACTCCTTGCCCTTCTTGCCCGTCAGCGAAAACATTTCCGGACGGAAATACTTGAGCGACCGCAGCGCCGCCTCCATGTCCCCGGCCGTGAACGCGCAGGGGTGCTGGAACGGCGCCAGCTTCTTGTTGCCCTTCACCACCTTCACCCACGTGTCCTGCCCATGCTTGAAAATCACCTTGGGCTTCGAAAACCACGAAAGTCCCAGCGCCTCCGACCCGACCAAGAGCCCGGCCAACAACACAGCCACGGCCAGCGATTTCATTCTCATCTCGTCCCTCCCCCTCTCTTTACCCGCGAGACTAACACCCATCACCGCGTGGTTCAAGCCGCCGGGCAACGGGCCCCCGCCGGCCCGGGGCTCGGCGCAATATCAAAAATGTTCCAGGCGATCCGCCAAGAAAAAAGGAGCGAGCAGCGAGGATCGAGGGGGTCCGGAAAGTTCCCTCGATTCCCGCTCCTTTTCATGATTTCCGGGCGCCGCATCGCGGCATGAGCAAGCGTTTGACAGATTTCAGGTTAATCTATAGAATAATGCGCAGCAAAATTAGTGTGCGAATCCCCGGGACTTGATAGGCTTTAAATGCAGCCAAAGGAGCAGGACATGAAGCATATGAGCGCGCGCGGATTCCATTGCCGGAAGGTCTGGCCCCTTCTCCTCGCCCTCTTTCTTCCCGCCTTGATGCTTTTTCCCGGCGCGGTCCTGGCCCAGGACGCCGACGCCGACGGCATGCCAGATGCGTGGGAAGCGGCGCACGGCTGCCTCATGGCGGACACCGCCGACGGAGACCTCGACCCTGACCTCGACTCCCTGACCAGCCTCGAGGAGTACCAGTATTCTCCATCCCTGGACCCGTGCGATCCGGACACCGACGGCGACGCCCTCGACGACGGCACGGAGGTCACCGTTTCCTCCACCAATCCGCTCGACCCGGACACGGATGACGGCGACGAAAACGACGGCTCGGAAGTCTCCGCCGGCCGCAACCCCAGAAACCCCGCGGACGACAAGCTCTATATCGGCGTCCCCCGAAGCAGCGGCAGCCTGCCCCTGGCGGCTAACTACCTGCAGGCCCGCACCCAGTCCATCTACCTCGCCTCCGAGCTGGGGAGGGCCGGCCAGATCGCCGCCATCGGCCTGACCCTCACGACCCTGCCCGGCCCGGTCCTGACCGACTTCACCATCCGGATGCGCCACACCGCCCTGGGCTCCTATTCCGCGCCGGCCTCGTGGGAGAGCGACTGGACCGTGGTATATCAGGACGATTTGCATATCACCCATACCGGGGATTGGGTGTTCCAGCTCTCCACGCCCTTCCCTTACAACGGCGCCGACAACCTCATGATTGACTACAGCTTCAACATCCCCGTCGCCGGGCCGGCCAGCACCTCCATTTACGCGATGCCGGGAGGAAACCGGACCGCCTACTTCCGCGCCAACGGAGAATACGGCGACCCTCTGACCTGGGCCGGAGACACCAATCCCGCCCCCACTCTCACCACCAGCGTGGCCCGGCTGCTGATTGATTGGGCCGACGGAAACCACCCCGACGCCGACGCCGACGGCCTCTCCGACGAGTTCGAGGACTTCATCGGGACCGATCCCGGCGACCCGGACACGGACCACGACGGCATGAACGATTACTACGAGATCACCAGCCCCTGTCTCGACCCCCTGGCCGGAGACAGCCTCCTGGACGGCGACACCGACGGCTTGAGCAACGCCCAGGAAGCCGCCCTCGGCACCAACCCCTGCGCCAAGGACACCGACCAGGACGGAATGCCCGATCCCTGGGAAGTCGCCTACAGCCTCGACCCCCTAATCAACGACGCCGCCGCCGACGCCGACGCCGACGGGCTCACCAACCTCAAGGAATTTCAAGAGCAATGCGACCCCCATAACCCCGACACCGACGGCGACGCCATGGGCGACGGCTACGAGGCCGTGCACGCCTGCCTGGACCCCCTGGTCCCGGACGGAACCGCTGACGCCGACGCCGACAGCCTGTCCAATCTCCAGGAATTTCTGCTGGCCACCGACGCCTGCCACGCCGACACCGACCGCGACGGACTCTTAGACGCCGACGAGCTCAATCTCTATCTGACCGATCCCCTCCTCGCCGACACCGACGGCGACCTGGTGGATGACGGAATCGAGCTCCTCGCCGGCGCCAACCCACTGGACCCGAACGTGACCCCGCGGGTCGTCAAGTCCGCCCTGGATGAGCGTCTCACCTCCGGCGACTCCGGCCTGCCCAGTCTGGCCTGGTCCGGCAGCGAATTCGGACTGGCCTGGCGCGACGCCAGGGACGGCAACGCCGAGGTCTACTTCGCCCGGCTCGACGCCGCCGGCGCCGTCATCGGATCCGAACAGCGCATCACCTTCGCCAACGATTGGTCGAACGAGGTCAGCCTGGTCTGGACCGGCAGCGAGTACGCCGCCGCCTGGCAGGACCACCGCTCGGCCAACTACGAGGTCTACTTCGCCCGCATCGGCGCGGATGGCGGCAAGATCGGGCTCGACCAGAGACTGAGCTATACCCCGGTCAACTCGTACTACCCCTCCCTGGCCTGGGGCGACAGCGAGTTCGCCGTGGCCTGGGCGGAGCTCGAGAATACCGGCAACTTCGAGATCCACCTGGCCCGGCTTTCCCCGGACGGACTGCCGATCGGAACGGGCTCCCGGATCACCTATACCTCCAGCAACACCACCTACCCCGCCCTGGCCTGGTCAGGCAGCGAGTTCGGAATGTGCTTCAGCGATTTTGACGCCAATTATGACCTCTATTTCTCCCGCCTCGCAGGAGACGGCGACACCATCGGGCCCGCCCACCGCCTTACCTCTGACCCCAATCAATCCGCCAACCCGGAGTTGGCCTGGACCGGGAGCGAGTTCGGCCTGAGCTGGACCGACGGCTCCGGCGCCTTCACGGCCAATTTCGGACGCATCTCCGCCGCTGGCGATCCGGTCGGGGCCAACGTGCGCCTGACCGACGAGACTTCCATTCTCACCTCCCTGGCCTGGACCGGGAGCGAGTTCGGGGTGTGCTGGATGGATTACAGCAGTTCCCATTACCAGATCCATTTCGCGCGGCTCGACGCCGCCGCGACGCTGCTCGTCTCCGACCTCAGGGTCACCGATTTTCCCTCGAGCGTGAACTATCCCTCCATGGTCTGGACCGGCAGCGAGTTCGGCATGGCGGTCGAGTCGAATCAACAGATCTACTTTATCCGCTTCGTCACCGACACCGACGGCGACGGGATCCCCGACGCCGAGGAAAGCTCCTCAGCCACCGATCCCGGCGACTGGGACACCGATGACGACGGGCTCGCCGACGGAGACGAGGTGGCGATTTACCACACCCTCCCCACCAACCCCGACACCGACGGTGACGGCCTGTGCGACGGCGAAACGGGCGTCAGCGGAGTCTGCTCCGACGGCGAGATTACCTACGGCACCGATCCGCTGAGCTGGGACAGCGACGGCGACTACATCCCCGACCTTTACGAGGCCATGCACATGGTTGACACCGTGCCGCTGGACCCGCTCGACCCGAGCGACGGCGCCACCAACTTCGAGACGCTCGTGGGAAGGGACAACAACTTCAACTTCCACGAGTACTGGAACGGGACCGACCTCTGGAGCTTTGACCCGAGCCCCAACCTTGCCGCCTTCCCGGACACCCCGGGCTGCTACTAC
>DATKZS010000202.1:0-4976 GCA_035527835.1 bacterium | reverse complement strand
TAACACGATTTTAAGAAGGCTTGAGTGCGAATGTTTCTTGCTTGGCGCTCCCGTCGGCCGGTTCGCCAAGCCGGTTGGAGCCAACGCTCCGGAGCTGTTCTTTGCCGGGCCGCCAAGAAACATCAGGTTTTACTTGGCGATCCTTGGCGCTCTTGGCGTCTTGGCGGTTTTCTTACGGCCTATTTTGGACAAGAGTGTTTCCTTTTTACTTTTTAGCCATGCCCGTGTATTCATATAAAGGCGTCAACGCCAAGGAGAAGAAGGTCTCGGGCCTGATTGAGGCCGACTCCGCCAAGGCCGCCCGCCAGAAGCTCCGCAAGATGGAAATCTATGCCATGGAGCTAAACGAGACCGTCGAGCGCAAGGAAGGCGGCCGTATCGGCAAGCTGCTGCGCATCGGCGGCACCGTCCCCCCGCAGGAGCTCGCCGCCATGACCCGCCAGCTCTCCACCCTGGTCGGCGCCAACCTCCCCCTGGTCCAATGTCTCAACGCGCTGTCCGAGCAGGTCGAGCACGCCAGGCTCCGCACCGTCCTTGCCGAGATCCGCGAGGCCGTGAACGAGGGCAAGGCCCTGGCCGACGCCATGAGCGATTACCCCCGCATCTTCTCCGACCTCTACATCAACATGATCCGCGCCGGCGAGCAGTCCGGCGCCCTCGAAATCGTGCTCCAACGCCTCGCCGACTTCACCGAGAAGCAGGCCGACCTTAAAAACAAGGTCATGTACGCCATGCTCTACCCCGTCATCATTCTCGTCCTCATGTCCGCCGTGATCGTGGTCATGTTCACCTTCGTCATCCCCAAGATCACCATGCTCTTCGAGCAGACCAAGCAGACCCTGCCGCCGCTCACCCAGGCCATGATCGCCATCTCCGACTTCGCCAAGGGATGGGGAGGGCTCATCACCCTGATCGCCTTTATCGCCGCCGTCTTCGGGGTCCGCTACTACATCCGCACCCCCGCCGGAACCGAGCTGTGGGACCGAAACATCCTCAAGCTCCCCGTCATCGGACGCATCACCCGGAACATCGCCGTGTCCCGATTCTCCAAGACCCTCTCCACCCTCCTCATGTCCGGCATCCCGCTGCTCAAGGCCCTCGACATCGTCGAGAAGGTCGTCGGAAACACCATCCTCGGAAACGCCATCAAGAACGCCCGCGAGAACATCACCGAGGGAGCGTCCATCGCCGACCCCCTGCGCGTCTCCGGCGTCTTCCCCCCGTTCGTCATCCAGATGATCGCATCCGGCGAGCAGTCCGGCGAGCTCGAGTTCATGCTCCAGAAGGCCTCCGAAAGCTTCGACCGCGAGGTCGAGAACTCCATCAACGGACTGACCGCCCTGATCGAGCCCGTCATGATCCTCGTCCTCGCCGGAATGGTCGTCGTCGTCATCCTCTCCTTCCTCATGCCCATCCTCGACCTCACCGCCGGAATCGGGTGAGGAAGGGACATGAAATGCTCTATCATGCGAGTTCTGCTAAAATAATAGATGAGGCCCCCGCGTCCAACCCGGTTTCCCCGGAGGGGAAAAATGTGAGTAGCCGGGGCGTGCAACCCCCGGAAGTGCGTCCCTCGCCGGTTCGACCCTGAAGGGGTCGCACTATAACGCCGATAGGGGAACCGGAGACATGACCAGCAGGTCTTAATGCCAGGGCCGTTGACTTGAATGCGCCTTGAGCTGATTTTAAGCCCAATGCCGGCGGAGGCGTGCCGCCGCACTTTTAAAACGACCGCTGAGATGAGGAGGACGATTTCATGGACCAGGCCGAAAAACGCGACTTAAGGGAAAAGAAAAAACCCCTGGCCGGTTTCACCCTGATCGAGATCATGGTGGTGGTCATGATCATCGGCATGCTGTCCGCCCTGGTCGGGGTGGCCGTGATTGACCGCTTCGAGAAGGCCAAGCGCCAGGCGGCCAAGGCCCAGATCAGCAACTTCATGAGCGCCCTCGATAACTATTACCTGGACAACAGCCGCTACCCGACCACCGAGCAGGGACTAAAGGCCCTGGTCCAGAAGCCCGGCAGCAGCCCCCAGCCCCCGAACTATCCCCTCAACGGATACCTCAACTCCCAGTCCATTCCCCTCGACAAGTGGGGCGGTGAGTACATCTATTTCTGCCCCGGCGCCAATAACCAGCCCTTCACCATCGAGAGCTACGGCGCCGACGGCATGGCCGGCGGAGAGGACAAGAACGCCGACATCCAGAGCTGGAACCTGGGTGGTAATTAATAAGCTCTCGCTCATGCCGCGGGGCGCCGCCCTGGAATAATGAAAAAAGCGGTAGGACAGACATTCTTGTCTGTCCGGCGCTGGACAGGCAGGAATGCCTGTCCTACCATGTATTTTCTAAGCAGGATTAACAGGATTTACAGGATGAAGAAGAAAAAGCAAATGGTGTCTTCGGAAAATCCTGTAAATCCTGTTAATCCTGTCCCTGAATTCTCCGAGCGGATCACGGGCTTCACCTTGATCGAGATGATGATCGTGGTCATGGTGATCGGCATCATCGCCGCCATCGTGGTGCCGCGTCTCGGGGTCCTCGACATGGTCCAGCTCCGCTCCAGTGCCCGCACCCTGGCCGGCACCATCCGCTTGACCTACGCCACGGCCGTGGTCAACCGCCAGCCCTACCGCATCTGCTTTGACCTCGAAGGGCAGAGCTACCGCATCCAGCAAAAGTCCGGCGACGAATACGTGGACGCCCCGGACCCGCTGCTCACCCCCCGCGTGCTGCCCGAGCCCGTCGTCATCAAGCGCGTCCAGGTGATGGACCGGTTGTGCGAGGGCTATTGCCAGGAATGCCTCTACTTCACCCCGGGCGGCTACGTCGAGGACGCCGCCATTTACCTGGGCCTCGAGAACGACGACCCTGTTTTCACCGTGTTCACCAGGCCCATGACCGGACGCGCCGTGATCGTCCCGGAGGAGATGTCGCGTGAAGACTGGGAAAAATCCGACAGCAACTGAGAAAACGCGGTCCCGCGCGGGCTCGGACGGCTTCACCCTGCTCGAAGTCGTGGCCGCCCTCGCCATCCTGGCCGTTTTCCTGGTCCCCATCCTGGGCGCCGTGAGCCAGGGACTCACCGCCGTGGCCGCCGCCAAGAACCGCACCCTGGCCCTCCAGCTCGCCCAGGACAAGATGACCGAGTTCGAGCTCATGAAGATGCCGGACGCCGAGGGCGCGGACGATGGCGATTTTCCCCTTCATCCCGGCTTTACCTGGCAGACGGAAGCAGTCAAGACCCCCGAGATCCAGTTGATGGAAAACTACATCCTCGGACTCCAGGGAATGGAGATCCACCTCCGCGTGTTCTGGAACGAGGGCGGGACCGAAAAGACGATCCAGCTCAACACCCTCTTCATGGAGTAATGCATGCGCCGGTCAGCCCCAGCCTTCACCCTGCTCGAAGTCCTGGTCGCCCTCGTCATCACCGGGATCATCCTGGCCCTGGTCGCCGCCAGTTTCGGCAGTATCTTCCGGGCCCACGGCAACGCCCTGCGTCACATGGAGCTCGAGCAAACCCTGAATGAGTCCATGGAGCGGATCCGCGTTCTGCTCCAGTCCGCCTATCTTTCCGGAAAGTATCCCAACTACTTCCTGACCAGGTTCGAGACCATGGACACCGACAACATCTCCGACCCCTACGACTCGCTCACCTTCACCACCCTGGCCAACACCTCGCACCGCATCAATGCCAAGGAATCCGACCTGATCGAGGTCACGCTGTTCACGGTGGACGCGCCGCCGCTCATGGGGCCCAACGGCCCGATAAACGTCCGCCGCCTCCGCGTCCGCGCCGGCGGAGACATCAACTCCCAGTTCGAGGTCGAGGGAGGACAGGTGTACACCCTGGCCGACAACGTCACCGGCTTCCATCTCGAATACCTTAACCAGTTCGGCGAGTGGAAGCCCGAGTGGATACCAGGCGACAACATCGTGAACAACTTCCCCAGCCTCCCCTGCGCCGTCCGCGTAACCGTCGCGCTCCGCTCCCAGACCCTCGAAGAGCGCGAGGCATCCATCATGGTCCCCCTCGAAATGGCGCGAACCCAGTGCCGCTTCGACGACCCCAAGGTGTTCGAGCCATGAAACGCCCCGCAAATATCGGTGGGCCCGACACTCCTGTCGGGCCGGCGCATTCCCGGCAGAGCGCGACAGGAGTGTCGCGCCCACCAAATCACGCTCCCGCGGCCGAACGAGGCGCCGCCCTCGTCATCGTCCTCCTCCTCCTCGCCATCCTGAGCGTGCTCTTGGCCGAGTTCGTCTATGAGCAGCGCATCCAGACCGCGCTCCTCAAGAACCACGAGGCCAAGATCCAGGCCCTCTACGTGGCCCGCGCCGGACAGAACGCCGCCCGCGGACTGATCACCAGGAGCGCCCCCGACAATGAGAACACCTTCAACAACGAATTCATCCAGCTCTTCCGCTACAATTGCATCTCCGCCCCCGCCACCACCGGGCTCGGCCTCACCACGGACCAGGAGCAACAGCAGCAGGAAGAGCTCACCGACATGTCCACCATGGACGGCTGCGGCCGGTGGAGCCTCTCCATTCCCTATGCCCTCCTGGACACCCCCCTCGACCTGGAAATCTACGACGAGCAGGCCCGCCTCAACTTGAACGCCCTCTTCATCAAGCTCTCGCCCGACCCCAAAGACCCGGCCGCCGCCGCCGAGGACCGCCTCAAGACCAATACCATGTTCAGATACGTCGTATTCGAGCTTTTCCGCTACCAGGCCATCAAGCGCCACATCCAGATCTCCGACTCCGAGCTCTGGGACATGATCCAAAACGACCTCATGGACTACATTGACCACGACACCGTGGACGGGTCGCTGGACAAGGACCGCTACTCCTATTTCGAATACCGCGACAGCGACGCCATCGTCCCCCTCAAAAACGGCTGGCTCGACACCGTGGACGAGCTCAGACTCATGCCCGGCATGACCGACGAGCTCTTCGACGCGGTCA
>DATKZS010000201.1:0-6999 GCA_035527835.1 bacterium | reverse complement strand
GCTGACCTCCATGGGTATCTGCGCAGCACCCAGCGCCAGCCCACGGTGGTCCGCTCCTTTTTCCGCGCGCCCAGCGTGCGCTACGCGGCGGCATGAAAATGAGGGAAAATTGTCCAAATTACCTTGCTCCCCTTAATAATGCCCCCTCCGAGAGTGCTGGAGACAGGAAATTTGGCAAAGATCAGTACCATGCTGCTGAATTTTATATATATTATAATGATTATAATAATAGGAATGAATATTTGATACTAACACAAATGCATTTCTACTTTGAAAATTCCGTTTATGTAGCCGATGTTAAAAAACATTTAACTCTTTACCATGTTTATGGACCAGTTGAAAAACTTCCAGCATATAATGGCACTAATCTAGGTATTCTTGAAGAAAAATACATTAGTGAAAGATACACTATTTACTCACAGGACTTTAAGAAGCTAGTAGATTTATTTGTAAATAATTTGAGTAAGGATAAAGATTTGTCACCTAATGCTCTAGCTCCACCTGTTGAAATATTATATAAGATGGGAAACGAGAGAATAAGTTTGAAATTTCAAATCAGTGATTTAAATAAACCCGGTTTGGAAAAGTATTCATTTATTATAGATCTTCTTGACCGAAACATACCGAACAGAAATATAGACCCAAGGAATGCCTTATATAATTGGGATGAAAAATAGAATGTTACTAATTAGCGGGTAGCCCACATAGATTTCTATGTGGGCGGCTTTGCCGCTGGATGAAGATGGCACCGATTAGAGCCGACATCTTAATTGTTCTTTGAAAATTCATAGAGAGGACATCGCGGCAGGAACACGTTCATATTGTTCTTTGTGGTGATCTTCACCTTAGGCATCAGCCCGATTCCGCCGGGCGCGGCCAGGGCTCAGGAGAGCGAGGTCTGGATCGCGGTCAAGGAGATTGTCAGGGACAGGTTGGCGCGGATCTACGGCGGCAGGGACAACATCCCCCGCATGGCGTCCCGCATCGCCCGGGGCTATCCGACCCTGGAACCTCCCAAGGCCGGCACCGGCACCATCATCAGAGGCGCCTTCCTCTACCTCCTCCCCTCCGACGTGCAACATAAGGCCGACGGCATCTGGACCCGGGCGGCGAAGGCGGTCAATGGTCTAATCGGCGCGAAGGAGGCGAGAGCTTCAGTAGCGCCGGCGGATGATCCGCCTCAGGCGGCCCGCCGGCATCTTTCCCCCGGTCCCGCGCATCGAGCATCGAGTGTTGGTAGGCCCGACACTCCTGTCGGGCTGCTCAAAGGTGGGTCCGACACTCCTGTCGGGCGGGCAACATTCGGGGACAAGAGTGTCCCCGCCACCTCTGTTGCCGTCTTCCAACCTCAAACCTCAAACCTCTTCCTCCCCTGGCTACTGGCTACTCCCTTCCCTTGGAACATTACTTTTTTTCCTTTGGCGTGCGACATTTTTACTAATTATAGGAGGGCTTGTTTTCCGCTGAGCGGATCGAGGTGAAGATGGTGAGCCGGGTTCTGCGAAATATTTTTTTGTCCAGTTGCGCTCAACCTTTTGGGCCGCAATTCCGTGGCCTTTCTCGTGGCCTGAAAATCGGGCGCGGTTGGCCTAAAGTTCGGACAAAGGTGGCCCAAATTTCGGACATAGGTGGCCTAAAGTTCGGACACGGTTGGTCCAGCATCCGGGCCGCGGAGGGCCTGTTTGGGGCATCCAAAATGGAAGAGCGCGCGAGTAACATACGGTTATTTATGGAAAGCGTTCCGGACGGGAGCGAAAATTTTTTCGGAAAGGGCTTCCGTGGCCTGAGCTTTAGGCCGGCTAACGGTTTTATTAGCGAAAAAACGCTGGTCGCATTTTCCGGGCTGTTGCCGGGACCGGGCGCGGGCGATTTGCCCGCTCGCGCCGCTTGCGGTAAATTCGCATTCATCATGGACGCGCTTATCGGGCTGTTCCGCGCGAATTTTTACCTGATTGATTTCAGCGTGGGCATCATCGCTCCGGTCCTGGTTTACGGGCTCGTTCGTCTCGGTCGGCTCGACCGCTATTTTTGGCGGCTGTTTTGGGTGGGTTTTGCGATCGGCCTTTGCTGGGAGGTCCCGATGCAGGTGTTGAACCAGCTCGGGCCGGGGCTGGCCGTTCATGCCTACGTGCGGGAGCCGCCGGTTCCTTTCATCGTCATCATCATCCTGCACTCGTCGTGGGACGGCGGGCTGTTCCTGCTGGGCGTTGGTCTTGCGCGCCTTATTCTGCGCCGTCCGGCGCTCGCGCGCTTCAATCCGGCCGAGCTTGTCATCTACATTTTGTGGGGCCAGGCCTCGGAGCTGTGGGTCGAGCTGACGGCGACTTACGGGGGTGCCTGGCACTACGTGCCGCGGTCCTGGAACCCGGCGCTGTTCACGTTCAACTCTCAGCCCATCACGCTCCTGCCCCAGCTCATCTGGCTCGCGGCGCCCATCGTTTTTTATCTCATCGCGCTTAAGCGCTCCGGGGTGGCGCAAGATGGATGAGCGGCTGGACCTGATCCGGCGGGCGTATGACGCGGCGGCGCGGAAGTACCGGGATGGCGTTGATCCGCTGGGGGCGGTGCCGCAGGAGTTTCGGGAGTCGGCGGCGTTCAGGGAATTTTTCCGGGAGGCGGCCCTGGGCCATAGCCACAGCAACGCCTCGGCGGACCGCGCGTTCCTGGACCCGCGGGCGGGCATGAGGTTTCTGGACGGGGGCTGCTCGGCGAACCTTATAGCGTATCGTTTTGACCGGTGGCCGTGCCTGTATTACGGGGTTGACGTGAGCGCGGAGATCATCGGGGCCATGCTCTCGTTCGCGGCGCGGGAGCGGATCGTGGTGGGGGCGTTGGAGGTTGCGGAGCTCAGGGCGCTGCCGTTCGGGGCCGGGTTTTTTGACATCGCGTCGGTGGTGGGGGTGCTGGCGTATTTTGATCTTGACTACGTGGAGCGCGCGCTGATCGAGCTTAGGCGGGTGCTGAAGGACGGGGCCCGGCTGGTGGTTGACATTGCGAACCCGGCCCATCCGCGGGTGGATACGATGTTCGAGTTCGAGGCGTATCTTGGGATGCCGCTGGTGGCCAAGTCGCGGGCGGAGTTCGAGGCGGTCTTGGGCGGCAAGTTCAGGATCAAGGCGGTTGACGACTCACGGGTGATGCTGAAATATTTCGTGGAGGCCGGGCCGTGATCCGTGGAGCGGGCCTTTCCGGGTGGCGCTCCGGATCAGATTCTATATGATTCGACCTCGTCCGGCGCGAGGGCCGTGGTTTCGATGCTGCCCCTGGACTCGCCCGCGGCGGCGATGGAATAACCGACCGGCCCGGCGGCGCGCTTGATGTAGCGGCCGATGATGGCGCAGGCGAGCTGGAGTTGCTCGTCCGCGGCCGGGCCGCGCACCAGGCCCAGCGGTCCGGGCACGTCCATGGGAACGATGATGAGGTCATCGGGGCGGGCGCGACGCTCGATCATGGTATTTTCCCGGTCGTCCTTGCCCATGACCAGGATGGCGGAGTCGGAGAGCCGGAAATGGCGGCCGGTTTTGAGGACCTCGATGTCGTCCCTGGCGGGTACGTCCGTGTGGCGGAGCACGTCCTGGACCTTGCGGGCAAAGTCCTCCATGGTGAGCAGGCAGCCGCCGGCGGGCGCGGAAAAGCCGGTGATCTTGAGCTCGTTGGCGAGCGCGAGCTGGCGGGCGCGCGAGCGGCCGGAGATGTTCATGAGGCGCGCGCGGTCCACCCATCCCTTTTCCTCGGCAATGGTCGGGCGCAAGAGGCGGGCGGAGAGGGGCCGGAGCACGAGTCCGCGCAGGCCGGAGTCGCGGTCAATGATGTCGAGGGCGTCGCGTCGCTGGCTCATGGGGCGCTGGCCCAGGACCTCGCCGGTGAAGAGGAATTTGGCGCCGCGCTCGGCCATGAGTTTTGCGCCCTCTTTGAGGTACATGATGCGGCAGTCAATGCACGGATTCAGGTGCTTGCCGTAGCCGTGGGGCGGGTCCTTGAGCATGGCGAGCATGGTATCGGTCACGTCGGGCCTGACCAGCTCGATGCCGAGCTCGGCGGCGATGCGCTCGGGCGGCGGCACGGTCCCCTCCGGCGCGGCGGAGTGGAAGGGATGCTTGCAGGATAGGCCGATCACCCTGATGCCCTGCTCCTGCATCAAGCTCACGGCCAGGGACGAGTCCAGGCCGCCGGAGAGCAGGCCGATGGCGGTGATTTCTTCTTTCATGCGACGTGTCCTTTTTCAGTGAGGCTTGAGGCTTGGGGCTTGGGGCTTGAGGAAGATGGCCGGCAACCTCCACGCCCCACGTCTCAAGCCCCAAGCCCCAAGCCTCAAGCCTTCTCCCCATTCCCGCGGACCAGGTAGAGGGCCTGGACGGCGCGGAGGTTGGCGAGGACGGGGAGCTTGATCTCGCCGCTTTCCGCCAGGAAGACGCGCTCGACGATCTCGATGCCGCGCCGCTCGCATAGCTCCTCGAAGTCCTTGATAGTGAGGAGGTGGATGTTGGGCGTCGAGTACCAGGGATCGGGGAGGTGGCGGGTCATGGGCATGCGTCCGCGCAGCAAGAGGTCGAGGCGGACGCGCCAGTGGCCGAAGTTGGGGAAGCCGACGATACCGGTCTTTCCGACGCGGACCATTTCCTCGAGCACGCGGTCGGGCGACTTGACCACCTGGAGGGTCTGGTTCAGGACCACGTAATCGAAGCTCAAGTCCGGATAGTCGGCCAGGCCCTCGTCCACGTCGCCCTGGATGGCCGCCACGCCCTGACCCATGCACGAGCTGATGTTGTCCGGCGAGATCTCGACGCCCTGACCGACCACGGACCTTTCCCGGACGAGCAGGGCCAGGAGCTCGCCCTTGCCGCAGCCCAGGTCGAGCACGCGCGATCCGGGCCGCACCAGGCGCAGGATGATGTTGTAGTCCAGGCGGCCGGCGGCCGCGCTGCTATTGGCGACGTTCTGAGTCAACGCTGTTCTCTTCTAGTGTTTCCGGTTTCCGGCCGGAGAGCGGCCGCTCCCGGAGTTTTTATTCACTATTAATTTAATAGGATTTGCGGGAAAAGCAACCGGGGGAAGGAGGTGGACGTGGGCGCTACTGGAACAGTGCTGTTCAAAACCAACGAACCAGAAAACCGCCAAGGCGCCAAGAACGCCAAGAATCATGATTTTATTTTAATCTCCGTCCAGCTTCCGGCCAAATGATTTTTTCTTGGCGCTCCTGTCGGCCGGTTCGCCAAGCAGATTGGGGCCAAAGCCCTGGAGCTGTTTTTTAGTCCCGCCGCAAAGAAACACCAGGATTAACTTGGCGATTCTTGGCGTTCTTGGCGCCTTGGCGGTTTTTTTATCTCCTATTTTAGACAAGAGTGTTACTGGAACTGTACTTCGTAGACCCTGGTTTCCTGTTTTTTCCCTTTGAGACGGGTGAGTCCGCGGTCGGTGAACTTGAAGCGTCCGCTGACCCTGTCGTAGGTGGCTTCGCCGACGATGATGGATCCGGGAGCGGCGACCCCCTGGAGCCTGGCGGCGACGTTGACGGGGTCTCCGAGCACGGTGTACTCGACCCTTTTTTTGGATCCGAGGTATCCGGCGGCGACGATTCCGGTGTTGATTCCGATCCTGATGTCGAAGGCCTGGGCGCGGGAGTGGGCGGCGCGGAAGCGGTCCATCTCTCTTATCATCTCGATGGCGGAATAGATGGCGAGCTCGGCGTCGTTGCCGTGGGAGATGGGGGCGCCGAAGATGGCCATGATGGCGTCGCCGATGAACTTGTCCACGGTTCCCTTGTACTTGAAGATGATCTCGGTCATGGCGTCGAAGTAATCAATGAGCAGGGACGCGGCGTCCTGCGGGGCCATGCGTTCGAGCAGGGGCGTGAAGTCGCAGATGTCGGCGAAGAGGATGGTGACCTCTCGCTCGGAGAGGAATCGTCCGAAGGGGGCCTCGTCCTTGGACTGCTGCATGATGTGGTTGACGACGTCGGGGCTGTGGAAGCGTTCGAGGTTGGCGCGGAAGACGGCGGCCTCCTGCATGTTGGCCTGCATTTCCTCGTGCTGGACGGCGATGGCGACCTGGTTGGCGATGGCGGTCATGAGGTCAAGGTCGTCCTCGGAAAAGGCGTAGGTCTGGAGGACGTTATCGAGGTAAATGGCGCCGCGGGTCTTGGCGCGGTCCCACAGCGGCACGCACAGGGCGGAGCGGATGTTGTAGGTGATGATGGAGACGCCCTCGTTGAAGCGGGGGTCGTAGCAGGCGTCGGCGGTGATGATGGCGGAGTTCTGCTCGATGGCCTTCATGGTGATGGTCTTGCTCACGGTGAGCTCGGGCATGTCGCCGCCTTTTTTGCTGCGGGTGAGGACGGGCTCGAGCTCGCCCTGGTCGTTGTAGAGGAAGATGACTCCGCGCTCGGCGTTGATGACCTGGAGGATGAGGGTCATGGTGAGGTCGAGGAGCTCGGAGAGGGAGTTGATGGAGTTGAGCGCGCGGGCGACCTGGTAGAGGATGAAGAAGTTGCGGCTGCGGGCGGGCTCGATCTTGGGGGGCACCACGATGTTGCGCCCGGGGACGCCGGCGCCGGAGAAGGAGACGACTTCGAGGTCGTATTGCGGATCGAGCTTTTGGAGGGGTTTGATGATCTCGCGCTCGGAGAGTCCCGGGATATTGACCTGCATCATGGGGGCCGGCGGGGGCGCCGGGGTCTTGGCTTTTTGGGGGCCGGTGGGCGTCGCGGGCCCCGCCTTCATCACCACCGGGTCCGGCGGGTCCTCGAAGAGGATGCGGGCCTCGCCGATGGCGATCACGTCGCCGTGGGCAAGCTGCTCATCGGTGATTTTGAGGTTGTTGACGTAAACGCCGTTCAGGCTGTTGAGGTCCACGATGCGGTAGGCGCCGCCGGCTCTCCTGATCTCGGCGTGCTTTCGGGAGACCAGGGCGTCGGTGAGGACGAGGCCGGAGTCGGGCAGCCGGCCGAAGGTGAAGACCTCGCTTTCGATGACGAGGGGAGGCGCGCTTTCGTCTTTTAGC
>DATKZS010000200.1:0-29623 GCA_035527835.1 bacterium | reverse complement strand
TCCCGTTTGAACGGCCACTGCGCCAACGTGCTGCAGTCGGCGGCGGGGATGTGCGTCACCCGGACCCATTACGAGGTCACCGTCGAGCATTTCATGGCCAAGCTGCTCGACGACCCGAACTCGGACGTGCCCATCATCATGAGGCAGTTCGACCTGGATCCCGGGCGCGTGGCCAAGGCGATCGAGGACACGCTCGAGGATTTCAAGACGGGCAACGCCGCCAAGCCGGTGTTCTCGCCGCTTCTGCTGGAGCTGTTCCAGCACGCCTGGCTGATCGCCTCGATCGACCTTTCCGAGCGCAACATCCGCTCCGGGGCCGTGCTGGTGGCCTTTCTTTCCAAGCCGACCTTCTTCGCCTCCGGGCGCTACGTGGAGGTCATTAAGACCATCAGCCACGAGCGGCTGCTCAAGGATTTCTGGACCGTGATCAAAGGCTCGAACGAGCGGGGGGCGCCGGAGGCCGGCGGCGGGGAGGGGCCGGGCGCCGCCCCCGGCAAGCCGGGCGGCGAGTCGGCGCTCGCCAAGTTCTGCGTGGACTTCACGGAGAAGGCGAAGAACGGCGAGATTGACCCGGTGTTCGGCCGGGACAAGGAAATCCGCCAGATGATTGACATCCTGGCCCGGCGCCGCAAGAACAATCCGATCTGCGTGGGGGAGGCCGGCGTGGGCAAGACCGCGGTGGTGGAGGGCCTGGCGCTGCGCATCGTCGAGGGCGACGTGCCGGACCTGCTCAAGGACACCGCGCTGATCGGGCTCGACATGGGCGCCCTCGAGGCCGGGGCCGGCATGAAGGGCGAGTTCGAGAACCGCCTCAAGAACGTGATCAACGAGATCAAGGCGAGTCCCAAGCCCATCATCCTGTTTATTGACGAGGCCCATACCCTGGTCGGCGCCGGCGGGTCCGCCGGCAAGGGCGACGCCGCCAACCTGTTGAAGCCGGCGCTGGCCCGCGGCGAGCTGCGCACCATCGGCGCCACCACCTGGGCCGAATACAAGAAATACTTCGAGAAGGACCCGGCGCTGGCCCGCCGCTTCCAGCCGGTCAAGCTCGACGAGCCCAGCATCGAGACCACGGCCCTGATCCTGCGCGGCTTGAAGGAAAAGTACGAACAGGCCCACGGGGTCGTCGTGCGCGACGACGCCATCGTGTCCGCCGCCGAGATGTCCGCCCGCTACATCAGCGGCCGGCAACTGCCCGACAAGGCCGTGGACCTGCTCGACACCGCCGCCGCCCGCGTCAAGATCGAGCTGTCCTCCAAGCCCGACCAGGTGGAGGACAAGGAACGCAGCGTCCAGGCCCTGGAGCGCACCAAAAGGGCGCTGTTGCGCGACAAGTCGAACGGCGTGCCCATTGACGAGGAGCTCCTGGCCAACGCCGAGAAATCCATCATCTCTTTCACCACGGAGGCCCAGGCGCTGACCGTGAGCTGGAAGAAGATCAAGGAGGCCAGCGAAAAGGTGGTGGCGCTCAGAAAAGAGCTGGAGCAGGCCGAGCCGGAAAAGGCCGGCGACCTGCAGAAAAAGGTGGGCGCGGAGCTGGAGGCCTTCAAGAAGATGCAGGGCGAAACGCAGCTCATGCACATCGAGGTGGACCCGGACATGGTGGCCAAGGTGGTGTCGGACTGGACCGGCATCCCGCTGGGCAAGGTGCTCCACGACGAGGCCAAGACCGCGCTCGCGCTGCAGGACAGCCTGGGCACGCGCATCAAGGGCCAGGACCACGCGCTGTTCATGATCAGCGAGGTCATGAAGGCCGCCAAGTCCGGGCTGCGCGACCCGCGCCAGCCCATGGGCGTGTTCCTCCTGGTCGGCCCCTCCGGAGTCGGAAAGACCGAGTCCGCGCTCGCGCTCGCGGACCTTATGTTCGGCGGCGAGCAGTCCACCGTCACCATCAACATGAGCGAGTTCCAGGAATCGCACACCGTGAGCCGCCTGATCGGCTCGCCGCCCGGCTACGTGGGCTACGGCGAGGGCGGCATCCTGACCGAGGCCGTCCGGCAGCGGCCCTACACCGTGGTGCTGCTCGACGAGGTCGAGAAGGCCAACCTCCAGGTCCTGAACCTCTTCTACCAGGTCTTTGACAAGGGCATGCTCTCCGACGGCGAGGGCCGGGAAATTGATTTCCGCAACACCATCATGTTCCTCACCAGCAACCTCGCCACCGACGTCATCACCGAGATGACCGCCAACAACCAGAAGCCGGACATGGACGTGCTGGTCTCCGCCATCCGCCCGATCCTCTCCGAGCACTTCAAGCCGGCCCTGCTCGCCCGCATGACCATCGTCCCCTTTTTCGCGCTCGACCCGTCCGCCATGAAAATGATCGTCGAGCTGAAAATGAAGCAGCTCGTGAAGCGCCTGGCCGAGAACAACAAGATGAAGATGACCTATTCCGGGAAGCTGGTGGACCAGATCGCGGCGCGATGCACCGAGGTCGAGACCGGCGCGCGCAACATTGACCACATCATCCGCGGCACCATCTTGCCCCAGCTCTCGCAGGAGATCCTGGCGCACATGACCGGGGAGGGAATGCCCGGAAAGGTCATGCTCGACGTGGCCGACGGCGGGGCGTTCAAGATCGTTTTCGAGGGGTGAAGCCGGGCCAAGGGAGGCGTCATGAAGAGAATATTTATGAGCATGTTGGAGAAGGACCAGGCCGCGGCCCAGAAGCTGATCCCCGAGATCAAGAAGTACGGGCTCGCGGTGGAGGGGCACTTCTGGACCGAGAACGTCGAGAAGATGGAATGGATGGGGCCGCGGCCGGAGCTCTTGCACCCGGACACCGCGCTGTGGCTGATCGTGGCCGGCAAGGACGGGCTCGCCTCGCCCGCCAACCGCTTCGGGCTGTCGCTGCTCAGCATCACGGTCCAGGCCGGCCGGGGCATGGGCTTCCCCATCATCATCCTGCACGGCGGCAAGGCGCCGGCGGCCGACGACCTGCCCACGCCGCTCAAGCACGCCCAGGTCCTGTCCGCGTCATCGCCCTACGGGGCCAAGCTGGTGGCCACCGCCAACGTGCCCTTCAAGCCGGCCCCGGCGGACTACCGCATGGACGTGTACGGCCTGCCCTCCGGCCTGGGCCTGTGGTTCGAGGTCGGACCCGCCGCCGGCAAATGGAGCGGGGCCATGTTCGGGGTCTCGCCCGGCGACATCAACGCCCACGGCGTGGCCAAGAAGGGAGAGCTGCCCACCGGCAAGATGGTGCTCAACTACCCCATGCAGGGGCTCAAGCTCAAGCTCGGCGACAAGGAATTCACCGCCTGGGCGGTCAAGAACGAGATTGACGAGCACTCATCCTATTTCCTGCGCGCCGTGGACATGCCCGACACCATCGTCTTCGGGCCCTTTTCCGAGGGCGACGCCGCCGAGGTCTTCACGGCCAGGCTGATCTGATAAGAAGTAAAAAGTAAAAAGGCAAAAATGCGGATACCGAAATTTTTGCTTTTTCCTTTTGCCTTTTTACTTTGCTCCGGCGCTCACCAGTTCAGGGCCAGCTCGATCTTTTGCCCGGAAGGCGAGAGGTCGCGTCCCGGCGTCATGGAGATGCTGACGAGCCAGGGCCGGCCGGAGTCGGTTTCCTGGACCGAGATTTTCAGGTCCGGCGGCGGCTCCTGGCCGGTGGCGGTGAAATACTCGGCAAAGGCGGCCATGAAGTTGATCTCGGTCTCGGCCGGTCCCGCGTCCGGGTCCAGGTTGTCCTTGAGCCACAACACCAGCGCGATGATCCGCGACAATACCATCTGTTGGTCCAGCGATTTTCCCGAAACCGTCACGGCCCCCGCCAGGGCCACGGAGCCCTGGTCCGGCGTGCCCGTGAGCGGCGAAAAGCCGGCGGCCAGGAACTGATCGGGCCGGTCGCCGGAGAGGCCGGCGGCGGTGGATCGCCCGGCCTCGTTGTCCACGGCCAGGCCGGAGAGCCGGGCCGCGCCGCCGACGCCCAGCCCCGCGGGCCATCCCTTCTTGATCAGCCGCTGCGCGGCAAGGCAACCGAGCGCCCAGACCGGGCTCAGGTACAGGCGGTTGCCCTCCACGAACTGCACTCGCTCCGGCCGGTTCTTGCCGCCGTAGGAAGGCCGGCCCAGGAAGCCGTTGAACAGCACTGTCATCCACTCGCCCTCGGGCCGGCCCCGGAGACGGCGCCACTTGGCGAACTGCGCGTCGTCAAGGTAGTGCGGGACGTAGGGCAGCTGGTGCAGGTCCTCCCACCGCGCCAGGTTGAAGAAGCGGTGGTCAACCGACGCCGCCACCGGCGCCAGCATCCGCTCGCCGAGCGCCGCGGCCCGGGCCAGCAGGTCGAGCGACAGGGGAGAGCTATCAAACGGCAGGTCCATGAGGATGAGCGACGGCGGGTCGGCCGCCAGCGCGTCCTCCAGCTTTTCCAGGTTGTCGCCCAGCGCGGAGAGCGACATCGAGCACAGCTTGAGCCCCGCCTTGCCGCCGGCGCCGGCCAGCCCGCTTCTCACGAGCAGGTCCAGGCCCCGCCACGATTCCTCGAACCGCCGGAAATCCGGGTTCGAGAAAACGTTCACCATGAGCTGGGAGAGGATACGGTCAAGGTCATCGGCCCAGGATCGCGGAACGCCGCCGGAAACGGGGCCTCCCGGGGAGGACGCTGACTCGCCCGGCATCGCCACCATGGACAGGATGTCGTCAACCTTGCCGCCGGACGGGGCCGGCCGCCCGGGCGCCGCCGCGGGGGCGCTCACGGTGATGGGAAGGTCCGGCCACGAGCGCAGGCCGGAGGCGATGCTCTCCCCGCTATCGCCCTTTTCCAGGGCGCCGCGGATGAAGTCGCGCGCGTCCGCGATGTTCTGGAGATACGGCGTGGCCGCGATCAGGCCGTCCGGGTGAAAGTCCTTGATCGCACGGATGTTCAGGTCCAGCCATCCCGACGCTGAGAGGTGGCCGGGCACGGAGATTGACAGGGACAGGCGCATCTCGGCCAGCGCCGCGTCCGGGTCCTCCGGATCCGCGGCGGCGAGCCTCAGCTTAAACGGTCCCTCCGGCACGGCGTTGAAGGGGGCGATCACCGCGATATTAAAAGGTAATAAGGGGGCGCTCATGGTTTTGACTCCTTGGCAAAAAGGCCTGGCCGGCCCATAGTTTCCAAGACCTTACTATCACATCCTGGTGATGTCAATTTTTTTAGCGGCGGAGTCTTGACATGTATTCTCGGAATCGGTAATAATAGGGGCGGTGTAATAACGGGATTTTCGGGCATCGTCTCAGTACCGTACAGGGGTTAATTTCTGTTTTTTTCTTAATGTCGGCAATCAGAGGGATTATTGTGTGCAATATAAAGAAGGGGGGGAGCCAAGTGAAGATGAGTAACAGGGATGTTCGCGGAGGGATCGGGGCCTTGGTTTGCCTGGTGGCGCTCTCGTTCCTCTTCCCGGCGCTGGCGCGGGGGGGCACGGAGGCGCAGATCAAGCTGGAGCAGGCCAAGGTGCAATTTTCGGCGCAGAACTATCAGGAGGCGCTGGGGCTGCTCGACGCGGTGGTTGCGGAAGAGCCGGAGAACGCGGAGGCCTATCACTACGCGGGGCTGTGCCAGTTGGGGCTCGACAAGCCGGAGGCCGCGATCCCGCTGCTCACGAAGGCGGCGGAGCTGAAGCCCGGTGACGCGGGGGCGTTGGAGGACCTGGCGTGGGCCCAGGTGATGTCGGGCAAGTTGGATGACGCCATCGCGTCGGCGGACCGGGCGCTGGGCGTGAACCCGTCCAGCGAGCCGGCCACTCTGTACAAGGCGCAGGCGCTGATGGGGCAAAACAAGTTCGGGGAGGCCAAGCCTCTGCTCCAGAAGCTGGAAGGCTCGGCCACCTATGGCCAGGCCGCGCTGTATTACGAGGGTATCTGCGCGGCGAACCTGGGGCAGATGGATCAGGCCGGCGGTTATTTCCAGCGGGCCGCGGCGCTGGGCCCGGACACGGAGCTGGGGAAAAAGGCCGCGGCCAACGTCTCGGCCCTTGAGGCCGGGGGCGTCGCGGGCCAGGCCAAGCCGTGGAGCGTTCGGGTGCGGCTGCTGTACCAGTACGACACGAACATCGTGCCGGTCAACAACGAGGATTTCCTGCCGGAGGACGTTTCCCACCAGGAGGACGGGCGGGCGGTGCTGGATCTGGACGCGCGTTACAAGTTCGTGGACACGGCCGAGGGCAACGCTTACGTTCGCTACGGCGGGTACTCGAACTGGCAGTTCCGGGAAAATTCCTTGAACATCATGTATCATCGTGGTGAGCTGGGCGGCTCGCGCGACCTGAAAGCGGGCCCGACGGTGATCCGGGTGGGGGCCAAGGCCTGGTACATGGTCAATTACCTTGACGGCGACCTTTACAGCAACAACTGGCAGGCGACTCCGGAGGCCACGTTCATCTGGAGCCGCGAACTGCGCACGCGGCTCACGGTTGACGAGGCCGGCGAGACCTTCGACGATCCGGGGGAGGACGACAATGACCGCGACAACACCCGGACCATAGTCTCGATCCAGCAGCATTTCTTCCTGGCCGACGGCAAGGTCAACACCTGGATCGGTTACGGGTACGGCGCGGTGAACGCTTCCGGCGACAATTACAACCGGGTTGACAACCTGGGCCACGCGGGCCTGATGGCGTCGCTGCCCCGGAAATCAGTTGCCGCCCTGATTTACCGGTACGAGTACCGGGACTACCCGGACAGCGCCTTTGACCGGCGCGAGGTCAGGAACACGGTGAACGCGAGCTTGCAGGTGCCCGTGTACAAGCAGCTCAGCGCTTACGCCAGCGTCGTTTACATGTCGGTTGACGCCAACCTGGAGCAGTTGGAATACGAGCGCTGGATTTACACCCTGGGCATGATGGCGGACTTCTAGGCTCCCGGCCAAGGTCCGGCAAAGACATAAGGAGGATGAGATGAAGGACTTGATGAAAATATTCTGCTTGATCGCGGCGCTGGCGCTGGCGGCGCCGGCATGGGCCGCTGACTCCGGGCAGTTCACGGAGATCAACGGCCAGGTGAGCGTGCAGAAGGCGGGCGGCCAGACGGTGCAGGCCGTGCTCGGGACCAGGGTGGCGCAGGGCGACAAGGTGATGACGGCGAAGAACACGAAGGCGACCATCCTGTTCCAGGACGGGAGCGTGCTCCGGCTCGGCCCGTCCACCACGCTGGGCATCAGCAAGCTGTCGTACCAGGAGGACAAGGGCATCGCCCAGGCCGCCTATGACCTGGCCTCCGGCACGCTCATGTGCGTGGTCGGGTCGCTGTTCGGCAACCCCAAGTCCGAATACACGGTGAAGACCCCGACCGCGGTCGCCGGAGTGCGCGGCACCATGGTCATCCTGAAGGCCGGCGTCAACCCCCAGACCAACTACAACACCACCATGGCGGCGGGCATCCAGGGGTCCTTCAATTTCCAGGGGTTCCACGGCGGCAACGGGGTGGACATCGGGGCCAACATGTTCTCCATGACCGACGAGAACGGGAACCCGATTGATCCGTCCGAGATCAGCATGCAGGACCTGATAGACCTGCTCAACTCGGTCACGGTGGGCGATCTGAGCCTGGGCGACCGGGCCTTCGAGATCAGGCGCCGGGCCGGGAGCGGAACCGGCGGGGCCTACGTGCCCTTCGAGATCGTGCTCTTGCCGGGCGGCAATGGCAACGACCCGGACAACCTGTCCGGAAACGACAACCCGTCGGACCTCATCTACCAGGAGCCGCCGCAGGCAACGGAACTGATAATCACTATTGACGTTACACCACCGCCGGCGTGACCCAAGGAGATATGGCCATGAAAAAGAAAAATCTGCTCTGGATCGGAATGGTGGCGGTAATGGGCCTGTGCATCAGCCTGGCCTGGATCGCCTGCCAGCAGGTGCCCAACGAGGACAAGTCGGTCTCGTTGAGCCTGGACCTCAACATCCCGGACGCCCCGGCCGCGCCGGCGCCGGAGGTCGGCCCGCTCGCCGCGGCCCCGGGCGACCCGGCATATCACGTCAAGATCACCCTGACCAACCCCGATGAGACCTGGTACGTCTATTACTACATCCCGGGCGTGCCCGTGAGCCTGATGGTGGCCTCCGGAAGCGGCCGGGTCCTCAACGTCGAGGTCTACGAGGTTGATAACAGCTATGTATACTACGAACAAGTGCCGGCCATCCACTACATCACCTCGGAGCCGGTCACCCTGGACCTGACCGGCTCGTCCGCATCCGTGTCCGTGGAAGTGTTCCAGGACTTCAACACGGGCTATCTTTACAGCGGGCTCCCGCACCGCTACGTGGATCCCTTGTACGGCAACACGACGTTACCCGATTCCTGCCCGGATCCGGACTATTATTACGCCTGGGTCAACGACGCCTTCTTCGGGCTCACCTTCCCCACCTTCCAGGTTAACCTGTTCCCCGAAGGGCCTGCCCCGCTCTATATTGACAACCTGCTCCGGGACCGCCTCTATTTCATCGAGATCTACAACGAGTACGCGGGAATTTATGACGACATGGCGGTGTTCACCGGCGCCGGCGACAGCGTCGGCGTCCCGCCGCTCCTGTTCCAGGGCTTCAATCCCGACCGCTCCATCGTGTTCAGCCCGACCCAGATCCAGGGCGTGAACGCGGGCGACTCGGTGCAGGTCAACTTCCACATGCGCGGCGGATGGGGAAGCATCTCTTACACCGATTATAATTATGGGTATGACTCGTGCGGCGGCTATGAGATCATGCCCGGCGTCTGGAAGACTTATCCGATCTGGCGGACGGTGTGCGTGATCAGCATTTACGCCGAGGACTGCGACTTCATGTATGCGGAAGGCAGCATGAACGTCTATACCAACCTGACGCCGAACTGCAACCACAACCTTAGCTGCGAACCTTCATTGGGCGAAGACAACCATAATTGCCCGGGCGACTGCTATTGCATGGATGGGACCTGCTTCCCGCCCTGGGAGGACCCCGTATCCTGCCCGGATGATTGCAGCATTGGCCCCGTAGCGGATTGATGCAGCGGGAAAAACCGCGTTGACCGGTTGACTTTCATTCTTGGGATCGCACGGCCCGCCGGCCCAAGACCGGCGGGCCGTTTTATTGTGGCGCGGGCCTCCGGCCGCTCCCCAACCCGGCGTCAGCCGCGGGACTGCGGGCCGGCGGCCTCGGCGCGCTTGCGCTTTTTAATGGCCTCGGTAAGGCGCATTTGCAGGGCGGTGATCGAGTTGACGGTCGCGCGCAGGCCCCAGTAGAGGCCCCTTAAAAACCAGATGTTCTTGGGGTAGCGGATGATGATGCGGGCGATCAGGGAGGGGCGGACGAAGAAGGCGCGGTAGGCGTCGCGCTGGATTTTATTGAGGTCCACGCCGGTGGCGCGGGTGTAGAACGGCTTGTCGGCCCAGTAGCGGAGGTTGAAGAAGCTGTACTGGGTGGAGAGGTCCATCTCCGGGTACTCCTCCCTGGCCAGGTCGAAGAGCCCGGTGCGCGGGTAAACCACCACGGTGAAGAAATAGGCGTGCATGAGCCGCGAGTTCACCGCGTAGTCCACGGTCATCTTCATTTCCTCGATGGTCTCGCCGGGGAAGCCGAGCATGAAGAAGGCCTGGCAGATGATCTTCTCGGCATCGGTCCAGGCGATGACCTCTCTCACCTTTTCCAGGTCGAGGTTTTTTTGAATCCGTTTCTGGAGTCTGGGGCTGGCGGTCTCGACCGCGTAGGTGATGGCGTAGCAGCCGGCCCGCTTCAATTTTTGGATCAGCTCACGGTCCATGCGGTCGCCGCGCAGGCCGTTGGGGAAGGCGATTTTTATCTTGATCCCGCGGGCTACGATCTGGTCGCAGATGGCCTTGGCGCGGTCGAGGTCGAGGTTGAAGATGTCGTCCACGATGTGGATCTCGCGCACGCCGAACTGTCTTACCAGGATCTCCAGCTCGGCCATCACGTTCTCGATGCCGCGCTTGCGGACCTTCTTGCCGAAGATGGAATGGCAATAGACGCACTGGTAGGGGCAGGCGCGGGTGGTGAAGAGCACGGCCCAGGGGGCGGCGCTGATGAAGCCGTTCATGGAGATCTGCCTGCCGTAGAGCTTGAAGTCAATGAGGTCCCAGGCGGGCAGCGGCAGGGTATCCAGGTCCGCGATCGGCGCGCGCGGAGGAGTGAGGATGGCCTTGCCGTCCCGCGGGAGCGCCAGGCCGGGGATACCGTCGAACGGTCTGCCTTCCAGCCACGCCGCGATCATCTCGATGAAGGTCTCTTCGCCCTCGCCGATGCACACCGCGTCCACGTTGCCGGTCTCGAGCTCCCAGTCGTAAAAGAAGGAGGCGTGGGGCCCGCCGATCCAGACCGGGGCCTCCGGGAAAAGCTCTTTGCTGATGGCCGCGAGCTCGTGCATCTCCCCGGCCTCCACCGACAGGCAGGAGAAGCAGACCAGGTCGGGCCGGAACGCGGCCATCCTTTGCTTGACCTGCTCCGCGCTGAGGTCGTGAAGGGTCTGTTCCAGGAGCTCGAACTCGAAGCGGTCCGGGTAATGCCGGCGCAGCATGGCGATCAGGCTGAGGAACCCGAGCGGCTGCGCGAAACTCATCCGGGGGAAGCGCTTGCCGGGCCTGATCATCATGATCCGTTTCTTGTCGGCCATCGTTTCCGGGGAACCTCGCTGAATTATCGCCTGGCGACGGCGTGCGGGAGAAGGAGAATATAGAATACAGAAGATAGAAGATAGAATGAGCGGCGGCGGGGCCTGTCTTCTATGTTCTATCTTCTATCTTCTTTCTTCCGCCTTGCGTCCATGCCATCTTTTCATTATAGCACCCGGCCCGGAGCGCACAAGAAGCGGGCGGGCGCGGGCGGGCGCGGGGCGGAGGCCCTCACCGCAATTCGGCATCAGCCTTTTGAATGCGGGACGGCAGTGGCGTTCCTGCGTTTCCTGATGGCCTCGTTAAGGCGGACCTCGAGGGTGGAGAGGGTGGGGAGGACTGAGCGCAGGACATAGTACATGCCTTTCAGGAGCCAGATGTTCTTGGGGAAGCGGATGAAGATGCGGGCGATTCGGGAGGGTCGGAGGTAGAAGGCGCGGAATGCGTCGCGCTGAATTTTGTAGAGGTCTATGCCGGTGGCGCGGGTGTAGAAGGGCGTCTCCGCCCAGTAATGGAAGTTGAAGAAGCTGTAGTGGGTGGAAAGGTCGAAGTCCGGGTACTCCTCCTGGGCCAGGTCGAAAAGCCCGGTACGCGGGTAGACCACCACGGTGAAGAACCAGGCGCGCAGGAGGCGCGAGTTCACGGCGTAATCCACCGTCATCTGGAGCTCCTCGATGGTCTCGCCGGGAAAGCCGAGCATGAAAAAGGCCTGGCAGATGATCCCCTCCTCATCGGTCCAGGCGATGACCTCCTTCACCTTTTCCAGGTCGAGGTTTTTCTTGATGCGCTTCTGGAGCCGGGGCGACGCGGTCTCGACCGCATAGGCGATGGCGTAACAGCCGGCCCTCGCAAGCTTCCGGATGAGCTCGCGGTCCATGCGGTCGCCGCGCAGGCCATTGGGGAAGGCAATGCTGATGTTGAGCTTCTCCTCGACGATCCGGTCGCAGATGGCCTTGGCGCGGTCGAGGTCGAGGTTGAAGATGTCGTCCACGACCTGGATTTCGCGCACGCCATACTGCTTGACCAGCAGCTCCAGCTCGGCCATCACGTTCTCCACGCCCCGTTTTCTGACCTTCTTGCCGAAGATGCAATGGCAATAGATGCACTGGTAGGGGCAGGCGCGGGTGGTGAAGAGCGGCGCCCACGGCGAGGAGTGGACGAATCCGTTCATGGAGATGTGGTTGCCGTAATACTTGAAGTCAATCATGTCCCAGGCGGGCAGGGGCAGGGAATCCAGGTCCGCGATCGGCTCCCGCGGCGGCGTGAGCACGGCCTGGCCCTCCCGCGGGAGCGCCAGCCCGGCAACGCCGTCAAGCGGCCGGCCCTCGAGCCACGCCGCGATCATCTCGATGAAGGTCTCTTCTCCCTCGCCGATGCACGCCGCGTCCACGATGCCGGTCTCGATCTCCCAGTCGTAAAAGAAGGAGGCATGGGGCCCGCCGATCCAGACCGGGACCTCGGGGGAAAGCTTTTTGCTGACGGCCGCCAGCTCATGCATCTCCCCGGCCTCCACCGACAGGCAGGAGAAGCAGACCAGGTCCGGCCGGAACGCCTCCATCCTTTGCCTGACCTCGCCCGCGGTGAGGTTGTAAATGGCCTGCTCGACGAGCTCGATCTCGAAGCGGTCGGGAAAATGCCGGCGCAGCATCGCGATCAGGCTGAGGAACCCGAGCGGCGGCGTGAAACCCATCCGGGGGAACCGCTTGCCGGGCCTGATCATCATGATCCGTTTCTTGGCGGCCATTGTTTCCGGGGAACCTCGCTTAATTATCGCCTGGCGACGGCGTGCGGGAGAAGGAGAAGATAGAAGATAGAAGATAGAATAATAGGCGGCGCCGAGATCCGGAACACGTCTTTGATATTCTATCTTCTACCTTCTATTTTCCACCTTCCATCTTCTCTCTTCCGCCTTCCGCCCACGCCTTCATCTCATTATAGCACCCGGCCCGGAGCGCACAAGAAGCGGGCGGGCGTAAAAAGTCTTCACTCCTTGGGTGGGAGTTGTCCGGTGGATTCCCTTTTGAGCATGATGAGCTCGACGGCGGCCTCACGGACCAGGGGATGGAGCATCTGGTTTTCGGCGACGTCCTCCAAGTCCTGCTCGAGCAGGAAATGGAGCTGGCTGAGCGAGATCTGGGTGGGGGTGTAGGGGTTGTTGATGAGGGTTTTTTTGACGACGTAATGGTTCATCCATTTGAGGTCGCGGTAGACGACCCAGAGGACCTGGGCGCTGGTGGGCCGCTTGGAGGCGATGCGGACGACGTGCTGGAGGGTGACGGCGGGATTGAGCAGCAGGTTCCTTATGACCGTCGGGTCCTGCTCGTGGCAGAGGCGGCTGATCATGTCGCGGTCGCGCAGGCGGGCCTTTTGGCGCTTGGTGCCCAGGGTCATTTCCTTGAGCACCGGGTCCTCCTCCAGCTCCTCGTCCGTGCCCAGCTTGCGGGCGGCCGGGATCACCTGCATCAGGCGGACGATGTCCCTGTAATCCTTGCTCCGGGCCAGCGCGTAGACCTCGGCCATCTTGTCGTAGCCCACGTGCTTGCCCAGCTTCTTCACGTCGGAGATGTCGCGGAAGCCGTCGAGGAAGAGCGGCTCCTTGAAGCGGGCGCCGTGGGAGATGATGCGGAAGATTTCGAGGATGGTCTCGGCGTTTAATCGGGAAAGTTTTTTACCAATGGCGTAGACGCGCTGCTGGCGGTCGAGGATGCCGGAGGTCTCGCGCACGATCCTTTCCGCGATGGCCTTGATTTCTTCATGCGGTGTCGGGGTCATTTCTCTAGGGTGAGGTCTCGGCGGGAGGGGTCAGGGGACAGGGGGCGGTGTTGTCTTCCAGGACCTTGCAGTCCACCACTCGCGGTTTGGAGAGGGTGAGCTTTACGCCTTCCGATATCTCGGGGAAGAACACCACGGTGAAAGTCCGGGTCTCGCCGGGTTTGATGTCTATGCATTTTTGGGTGCGTCCGCCAAAATAGTCCGTGAAGGTCAAGATGTCCTTGCTGCTTAAGTTCTTGAGCTCATCTTCGGTGAAGCTTACGTCACAGTAACTCCGCGCGGTTTCGACCGTCTGGTCGTTCTGGTCCTTGAGGGAGACCTCGGTCTGGATCCAGAGGACGGTCTTCCTGGTGTTGTTGATGACCTTGCCGCTGACCGCGATCTCGGACTGTCCGTCCGGCCTGACCGGCTGCTTGACCTCGGCGCTGCCCTCGAGGTACTCCACGATGCCGGTGTCCGGCCTCTCGGCCAGGCCCCAAGCAATTTTTATTTCCTGGATGGCGGGACCGAGCTTGGCCATGCGGAAGTGGAGCAGGTCATCGAACGTGAACCACCCATTGCTGTTCATGTATCCTATGAGGCCCAGGGGAACGGCCAGCACGATAATGGCGATGATGATGGGCGTGGCCAGCCCTTTCTTGGCCCCCTTGCGGGGCTCCGTCTTAATGACGGGCTTGGGCGGGGGCGGAGGAGCGGCCTTGACTTCCTCTTTGCGCTCCGGCTCGGCCTCGGAGTCTCCGATGCTGGCCTCGAAATCGTCGCGGACCGGGGCGCGCGAGGTGGGAGAGCGCACGAAATCCTCGGCGGGCATGCCTTCGTCACCGCCGCCGGCCGCCGGCAGATGGTCGTTCTGGTCGAACTGGAAATCGCCGAAGCCGGCCTCCTCGATCTCGCCGCCGCCGCGGGCGTCGGCCTTGGGCGGCGCCGCCGGCTGCTCGGTGAAGCTTATATTGCCCCACTCTCCATCGCCCTTGGTCGGCGGCGCGGGGGGCGGCGCGGCCTTTTCCGAAAAGCTGTCATCGTCGAACTTGAAGTCTCCGAAATCATCGGGCCCTCCCTTGGCCGGCGGCGGCGCGGGGGGCGGCGGGGCCTGACTGCTCAAATCCACGGCCCCGAAGTCCTCGACGGCTGGCTCGGGACCGGCCGCGGCCTTGGGCTCGTCAGACAGGGAGAAGTCCTCGTCCGAGAAATCAAAGGCCTCGTCCGAGCCGGCCGCTTCCTCGGCCGCGGGCGGGGGCGGGGCCGGCTTTTTGGCGGGAACGGGAGCGGCGCTGAAGCCGGGCTCGGGCGCTGGGGGCGGAGGAGCGGGTTTGGGGGGGGCTTCCACCGTCAGCTTGTCCTCGCCTTCGCTGAAGTCCAGGTCGTCGGAAAAATTGAAATCGGAGAAGGGGTCATCGCCCGCTTTCCGGGGCGCGGCCGGCGGGGCGGGGGCCGGCGCAGAGGGTGCGGGTGCGGTCTTGGGCGACAGGGCCTCCGGGGCGGGCGCCGGGGCGGAGTCCGGCTGCTCCTTGGACTTCTTCACGGTGAACACGGCCTTGCACTTGGAGCAGCGCACCTTGGCGCCCTTGTCGGTCACCTTCTCGTCGGCCAAATGGAACTTGGCCCCGCATTTATCGCATTGAACTATCATTTGTTTCCCGGCTACAGGCCTTTAGCGCCGGCGATGAGAAACCCTCTTACCCTGATTTTACCTTAACAAAGCACGCCATTGAAATCAAGTTGAATCTTATCATTCCCGCTTCCCGCCCAAAACCAAGAGGGACACGGAATCCGCGCCCCTCTTGGATGATCTGGTGAACGCAGCTCAATTGGGCATGTGGGTGGTAATGGCATCCGGGGAGATCGTGGTCCCTTCATGCGGTTCAGCGGCGACGCTGGTATCGGCGGAGGGCGGCGCTTTGCGGGCCAGGAGGGCCTCTCCTCCGACCAGGGCGGTTTTAAGGACCTGGTCCATGTGCTCGACGAGCTTGATTTCCAGCTCCTTGGTCACCTTCTCCGGGACGTCGGGCAGGTCCTTCTCGTTGGCCTTGGGGATCAGGACGGTCTTGATGCCGGCGCGGTGGGCGGCCAGGAGCTTTTCCTTGAGCCCTCCGATGGGCAGGACTCGGCCGCGCAGCGTGATCTCTCCGGTCATGGCGATGGCGCAGATGACCGGTGTCTTGGTGAATGCGGAGGCGATGGCGGTGGCCAGCGCGATTCCGGCGGATGGCCCTTCCTTGGGCTGGGCGCCTTCCGGGAGGTGGATGTGGATGTCGAACTTCTGGTAGAAGTCCGGCTCGAGGCCCAGGTCGGCGGCTCGGGAGCGGATGTAGGAGAGGGCGGCCTGCGCCGACTCTTGCAGGACCTCGCCCAGGTTGCCGGTGATGTTGACCTTGCCCTTGCCCCGGACCACGGCGGCCTCGACGGTCTGGATCTCCCCGCCGAATCCGGTCCAGGTGAGGCCGTGGACGATGCCGACCTGGTTAACGAATTCGCACTCGTTGAGGTCGAACTTGCGCACGCCGAGGTATGAGGACACGTTCTTGGTGTTGACCCGGATTTTCTGGTCCTTGCCCTCCTTGGCGACCTTGCGGGCGACCTTTCTGTAAATGCTGGCCATCTCGCGCTCGAGCGAGCGCACTCCGGACTCGCGGGTGTATTGGCGGATGATCTGGCTGATCGCGTTGTCGGTCAAGGTCAGGTCGATGTCTTCGAGTCCGTGGTCCTTCTTGAGCTTGGGCACCAGCCATCCCTTGCCGATCATGAGCTTGTCCACCTCGGTGTATCCTTCGAGACGGATGATCTCCATGCGGTCCTGCAACGGCGCCGGGATGGTGGAGAGCTGGTTGGCGGTGCAGACGAACATGACCTTGGACAGGTCGTAGTCGCAGTCGAGGTAATGGTCCTGGAACATGTAGTTCTGCTCCGGATCCAGGACCTCCATCAGGGCGGAGCTGGGGTCTCCGCGGAAGTCGGAGGAGAGCTTGTCAATCTCGTCGAGGAGGAAGACGGGGTTATTGGATCCGGCGCGGCGCATTCCCTGGACGATCTTGCCGGGGAGCGCGCCGATGTAGGTGCGGCGGTGGCCTCGGACCTCGGCCTCGTCGCGGATCCCGCCCAGGCTGATGCGCACGAACTTACGGCCGGTGGCGCGGGCGATGGACTTGCCGAGGCTGGTCTTGCCCACGCCGGGCGGGCCGGCCAGGCACAGGATCGGGCCCTTGAGCTTGCCCACCAGCTTCTGTACGGCCAGGTACTCGACGATCCGCTCCTTCACCTTTTTCAGGCCGAAGTGGTCCTCGTCCAGGATTTTTTCGCACTCGGCGATGTCGAGCTTTTCCTCGGTCACCTCGTTCCAGGGCAGGGCCAGCATCCAATCAATGTAGTTCCTGACCACGGTGGCTTCGGCGGACATGGGCGACATCATCTTGAACTTCTTGATCTCGCGCTCGACCTTTTCCTTCGGGTCGTCGGGCATGTCCTTGCTCTTCAACTTTTCCTCGAGCTCGTTGAGCTCGTTCCGGAACTCGTCCTTTTCGCCGAGCTCCTTCTGGATCGCCCGCATCTGCTCGTTGAGGTAGTATTCCTTCTGCGTCTTCTCCATCTGCTTCTTGACGCGGGCGCGGATTTTCTTCTCGACCTGGAGAATCTCGATCTCGCCCTGCATCAGGGTGTAGAGCTTTTCGAGGCGCTTGGCCGGGTCCTCGATCTCCAGGATTTCCTGCTTGTCCTCGAGCTTGAGGTGGGTGAGGTGGGCCACGATGGTGTCGGCCAGCCGTGACGGCTCCTCGATGCCCGAGACGTGCACCAGCATGTCGGGCGGGATCTTCTTATTGAGCTTGACGTAGGTCTCGAAGGTGGCGTTGATGGAGCGGACCAGGGCCTCGCTCTCCACGGTCAGGTCGTTGTTCTCCTCGATTTCCTCGGCCTCGACCTGGAAGAAGTCGGTGCGGGGGAGGTAGCGGAGGATGCGCGCGCGCCTTTTGCCCTCGACCAGGACCTTGACCGTTCCGTCGGGCAGGCGGAGCAACTGGATGATGTGGCCGACCGTGCCCACCCGGTTGATGTCCTCGGGGTTGGGGTCGTTGGTCTTGGCGCTCTTCTGGGCGACCAGCAGGATGCCCTTGTCCGAGCTCATGGCCTCCTCGAGCGCGCTGATGGATTTTTCCCGGCCCACGAACAGGGGCTGGACCATGTACGGGAACATGATCACGTCCCGAAGCGGGAGCATGGGCAGGGTCTTGATCTTCTTGCCGGGAGGGTCGGGAAACGAACTATGACTGCCGTCCTTTAAAAACATGGGTCCCCCTATTCATTCTTGCTGAAGCCACCGCGATTGGTTCAGGCGATCTCGGCCTCTTTTTCCAGTTCGAGGATCGGGTCCTCTCCCTTCAATATCACCTCTTCACTGATCAGGCACCCCCTGCACTGGCGCTCGCCGGGGAGGCGATACATCACGTCGAGCATGGAGCGCTCCAGGATGGCCCGGAGCCCGCGGGCGCCGGTGTTCCGTTTCAGGGCCTCGCGGGCCACGGCCCGGAGCGCGCTCTCCGAGAACTTGAGCTTGACGTTCTCGAACTCGAAGAGCTTCTTGTACTGGCGGGTGAGCGAGTTCTTGGGCTCGACCAGGATGCGGACCAGGTCGTCCTCCCCCAGCTCGTGCAGGCTGGCGACCACCGGGAGGCGGCCGACGAATTCCGGGATCATGCCGTACTTGATGAGGTCGTCGGGCTGGACTTGGGAAAGCGTCTCGCCCACCGACTTCTCGACCTTGGACCGGACGTCGGCGCCGAAGCCGAGTCCGTGCTGTCCGATCCTCTGCTCGATGATCTTCTCGAGTCCGACGAATGCCCCGCCGCAGATGAAGAGGATGTTCTGGGTGTCCACCTGGAGGAATTCCTGCTGGGGATGCTTGCGTCCGCCCTTGGGCGGCACGTTGGCCACGGAGCCCTCGATGATCTTGAGCAGGGCCTGCTGCACGCCCTCGCCGGAGACGTCGCGGGTGATGCTCGGGTTCTCGGACTTGCGCGAGAGCTTGTCCACCTCGTCAATATAGACGATGCCGCGCTCGGCGCGCTCGACGGAGTCGTCGGCGTCGCGCAGCAGGTTCACGATGATGTTCTCGACGTCCTCGCCGACGTAGCCGGCCTCGGTGAGGCAGGTGGCGTCGGCGATGGTGAAGGGCACGTCGAGGAACCGGGCCAGGGTCTGGGCGAGCAGGGTTTTGCCGGTGCCGGTCGGGCCCATGAGCAGGATGTTGGACTTCTGCAACTCGACGTCGCCGGTGAGTCCCATCGAGTAGATGCGCTTGTAATGGTTGTACACGGCGACCGCCAGGATTTTCTTGCCCTGGTCCTGGCCGATGACGTACTCATCGAGGAAGGTCTTGATCTCGTGGGGGGCGGGGAGCTTGCCGCGTCCGGTGAAGTACTCGCGCTCCTTTTCCCTCTCCTCGGCGATGATGTCGTTGCACAGCTCGATGCACTCGTTGCAGATGTACACGGTGGGACCGGCGATGAGCTTCTTGACCTCGCGCTGGCTCCTTCCGCAGAAGGAGCAGCTCAGGTTGCCGCCGCCGCCCGCCTCACTCGGATTTTTCTTGGCCACTACCATCTCTCCTGTTAGTCATCGCTTGTTTGGAGGGCCCGCTTTTCCGGGCCGCCACCACCTCGTCAATCAGCCCGTAGGACTTGGCCTCGTCCCCGGAAAGAAAATAGTCCCGGTCGGTGTCCCGGGCGATGGTCTCCATGTCCTGACCCGTGTGCTCGGCCAGGATGCCGTTGAGGTGCTCGCGGAGCTTTAAAATCTCGCGGGCATGGATCTCGATCTCGGTGGCCTGTCCGGAAAAGCCTCCCATGGGCTGGTGGAGCAGGATGCGCGAGTGGGGCAGGGCAAAGCGCTTGCCCTTGGCCCCGGCGGCCAGCAGCACCGCGGCCATGCTGGCGGCCTGTCCCATGCACAGGGTGGTCACCTGGGGCTTGATGTACTGCATGGTGTCGTAGATGGCGAGCCCCGAGGTCACGATGCCGCCCGGCGAGTTGAGGTACAGGTTGATGTCCTTGTCCGGGTCCTCGGATTCGAGGAAGAGGAGCTGGGCGATCACCAGGTTGGCCACGTCGTCGTTGATGGGCGTGCCGACAAAGATGATGCGGTCCTTCAACAGCCGCGAATAGATGTCATACGCCCGCTCGCCCCGCGGCGTCTGCTCGATCACCATTGGTACCAACGTCATTTTCTTTCCTTGTCCGTTTCATCTTTAATGGTAGCGCTACGCACCAGAAAATCAAGGGCCTTGTCGAGCACCACCTGGCGGCGGGTCATTTCCTGGAGCGCGTCGCCGAAGCGGGCCTGGTACTTGTCCGGATGCATGTTCACCCGTTCCGCGTCTTTCTTGATCCGCTCCTCCACTTCCTCGTCCGTGGCCTCGATGCCTTCATTTTTCGCGATGGCTTCGAGCAGGTAATTGGCCTCGAATGACTTTTTGGCTTCCTCCTGGAACAGGCTGGAGAACTGCTCGACCTCCTCGTCCTTGGGCATGCGGCGGACGGTGCGGGTCATGAACTGCTTGGCCATGTTCATGGCCTCGCGCTTGATCAGGCTGGGCGGCACCTCCACGGCGTTCTTCTTGATCAGGGATTCGAGGGCGGCGGCTTCAAGACGGCTTCTGTTGCCGCTATTCATCTTTTCCTCGAGGCTGTCGCGGATGGAGAGGCGCAGGGCCTCGAGGGTGTCGTTCTTGGTGTACTCCTTGGCGAACTCGTCGTTGAGCTCGGGCAGGATCCGCTCCTTGATCGCCTTGATGGTGAACGAGAAGTCGAGCTTCTTGCCCTTGAAGGGCGCCGGCACGCCGTCATGGTCCTCGATCTCGGCGGTGAACGTCACGGTGTCGCCCACGCCCCTTCCGGCCAGGCGTTCATGCAGTCCCGGGATCCAGGTCTCGCGCCACAGCTCGATCTCCTCCTCCTTGTCGCCGGGTTTGAACTCCTTGTCGCCTTCCTTGATGGACACGTCGGCGGTGACCTGGTCGTCCTTTTTGATGGGGCGCGGGGTTGGGGGCTCCTTGATCAAGGCCACGCCCTCGGCCAGGCGCTGGACCGTTTCATCCACGTCCTGGTCCTTGACCACGTCGTCGCGGTGTTCGATCTCAATGCCCTTGTACTCGCCGATCTCGACCGCGGGCTTGACCTCAACGTGCGCCGTGTACAGGTAAGCCTCGCCCGGCTTGAGCTCGCCCCGGTCCAGCACCGGCTCCACCACCGGCTCGATGCTCTTCCGGGCCAGCGCCGTCTCCAGCGTCTCCTCGATCAGCTTCTTGATCACGGCCTCGTAAACGTAGTCCTTGAACAGCCGCTCCAGCATCTTGCGCGGGACCTTGCCCGCCCGGAACCCCTTCACCTGCGCCGTGTTCTTCAACTCCTGGTACTGCTCCTCGATCTCGTCGCCCACCCGCTCGACGGGCACCTCGATCTCCACCCTCTTTTCCACCTTGGAAACGTCCACAACCTCGACCTTCATGTTATTACTTTCCTTTTCTCAAAATGTCCGCCGTCATTCAGGTCTCAGCGGTCCATGCAACCGAACGGGCGCGACCGCGGCCGGTCCCGGGAAATTATAGGCAGGAGTCATATAATTTTATTTATTGGTGCGAGGGAGGGGACTTGAACCCCTACGCCGAAAGGCACTGGATCCTAAGTCCAGCGCGTCTGCCAGTTCCGCCACCCTCGCCCGCCGTTATTATCAACAGGTTATCATATTTCGGCGGAATCACCAAGGAAGCAAGCCGCCTCGCGGCGCGAAAAATTGTTTAGAGCTCCCCTGGAACCATCGGAGATTTGTACGGACGGCGGGGTTGTTGGTAAACTTGGATCAGGCGCGCGGTCCGGGGCCGGGCGCCGTTGGTCAGAGGCCGCATGGATCCCCGGGGAAACGACATGAAAATCGGAATCATCGCGGACACCCACGACCACCTGCCGCGGACCCGCGCCGCCCTCGAGCGCTTCCGCGTCGCCGGGGTCACCCACGTCCTCCATGCCGGCGACGTCTGCTCGCCCTTCGTGTTCCTGCTGTTCAAGGAATTCAAGA
Source organism: bacterium (assembly GCA_035527835.1). Taxonomy (GTDB): domain Bacteria; phylum RBG-13-61-14; class RBG-13-61-14; order RBG-13-61-14; family DATKZS01; genus DATKZS01. The sequence goes on along the minus strand of DATKZS010000200.1, from coordinate 8,199 downwards.
TCCCGTTCACGGCGGTCTTCGGCAACAATGACGGCGAGTGGCTGTTCCTGATCAAGGTGGCCCACGGCCTGGGCGAGATCAAGAAGGGCCCGCTGGCCCTCGAGCTCGGCCCCAGGAAGATAGCGCTCATGCACGAGCCCGTGTTCCTGGACGCGCTCGCGGATTCCGGGCACTTCGACCTCATCGTCTCCGGCCATACCCACGACCTGGACGAGCGCCGAAGGGCGGACGCCCTGATCGTCAATCCCGGCGAATGCTGCGGCTATCTGCGCAATCGCGCCACCGCCATGATCTGCGACCTCGACACCATGGCCGTCACCGTGGCCGAGCTCGCCTAGGGGCGGCAATGGACGCAGGCTCCGGATTGAAGGCCCGCCGTGGCCGCTGAGCGCCCGCCGCGGTCCCTTCTGGCCCGGTGGGGCTTCCGCGCGGCCACCGTGCTGGTCTCCGCGCTCATCCTTTATTGGGCGCTGTACGGGATTTCCTATGAGGAGCTGCGCCGCGCCGCGCGCGGCGCCGACCTCACCCTGGCCGTCCTCGGCGCGGCCGTCCCCCTGTTCGTGTTCTGGATCACCGACGCCCTCTTCACCGTCCGGTCGTTTGCCTGGTGCGGCCGGCCGGTGCCGTTTAAGAGCTACCTGGTGATCAAGGCCGCGGCGTATCTGCTCAACATGGTCAACATCGCGTTTTCCACGGGCGGCGTGTTCCTCTACTTCCTCAAAAAGACCGGCATCTCGTCCCGGGCCCAGGCGGGCCTGTTGCTGTGGCGGCTGGACATGGCCGTGTTCGGCGTGGTCATCTTCTTCACGCTGCTGATCGCGGGCGGGCTTTGCTTCCCGCCGGCGGTCACGGCGAAAATGGACCTCGGCCTCATCCTGCCCGTGCTGGCCGCGTCGCTTCTCATCATCGCCGAGTGGTCGCTCTATTGGCTCAAGGGCGGCGGGCTAGTCATGAAGCGGCTGCCCCTTGATTCCAACGCCGAGTTCTGGACGGCCTTCCGCATCATGGGTCCCACGCAGTGGGTCAAGGGCCTGGCCTACACCCTTCCGCCCATCCTCGTCAATTTTTTCGGGATGTACCTTTGCGCCCGCGCCTTCCGCCTCGAGGTGCCGCTTATCTACTTCATGATCTGGATACCCCTGGCCGCGCTCCTCTCCGCCCTGCCCATCGCCTTCGGCGGCTTCGGGACCACCACCGCCGCCTGGGCCGCGTTCTTCGCACCCTACGGCGCCCACGCCGACATCGTGGCCCTCACCGTCTTCATCCCCGCCGTCCGCCTCATTACCCGCGCCCTCTTCGGGATCATCTTCATGCCCCTGGCCACCCGCGAGATCGAGTCGCTGGCCAGGGAAACCGAAAAATAACGCCCGCTCCGCGGTCCACGCGCAACGGCCGCCGGCCCGGCAAATATTTTCGATTTACTTTGTGCCCTTGGTGTCTTGGCGGTTCAATCTTTTTTTTCTTCGGACGCCGGCTTCCGGCTTTCGCGGAGGTAATGGAGGTAGACGCGGGCGGAGTGGCCGTCGAACACGGCGCGGTTGTCGTAGAGCTTTTTCGCGCTCTCGCTGGTCCCGAAGGCGGCCTCCAGCTCGGAGCGGACCTTGTCCTGCTTGGGCACCTCGGACATCGAGTAGCCGACCACGTTGAAGCTCAGGTCCACCGGCGGCGCCGGATCGCCGGAGATGATGTGGGCGATGATCTGGTTGAAGTTGAGGAGCCCGGATGCGGTCATCTCCGGCCCCAGTCCGGAATAATCGAACTCCGACTCGACGATCCGGACGGAGCGCGGCGTGCTCTTTCTGTAGATGTCCGCGATCTCGATGTTATGGCCCTTGAGGGTCCAGCGCAGGAGGCCGGGGCGGGGGCGGACCTGGAAGTTCTCGATGGCCTCCCGGATCGGGCTTTTCTCGCCGCCCCCGGACTGGGCCCCCACCGCGAGCTTGCCCAGCTTCACCGCCGGCGCGTCCTCGTCCAGGGAAAGATCGCGCTCCGCCTTCTCCCGGACCCGGCCCCGGACCACCAGGAAAACGTCGTCGTGTCTGACGGCGGTGGGCGCGCCCAGCGCGTCCAGGAAGACGGTCTCGTCGTCGGCCATGGTCTTGATGCCCAGGGCCTGGATTCGGCCGAGGAGGCGTTCGATGCCGCTCTGCTTGGCCACGTAGGCGTCAACTCCGAGCGCGGCGAGCCTGCGGACCAGCTCCTGGGCCGGGGCCGCGTCGTGGCAGGTCCGGGCCGTCCACGGCGCCGGAGATTTCAGCTTCTGCCGCGTGGTGAAGGGGTCGAGGTTCAGCTCCGCGCTCACGCCCTTGAACATGGCCGCGGGAATTTTCTGGCGCGGCGACAGGATCACCAGAAAGACGTCGGCGGGCGGCGCCGGCTTCGGGGACGCCTCGCCCGCGGCCGGGGCCTTTACTTCGGGCCCGGTGGTTTCCGGGAACACGGCCGCGCAATAGATGCACCGCAGCGCCTTGTCGCTATTGGGCCGCCGGCACTTGGGACATTCCTTGGACATCCGGTCCTCCCCCTCGTTTATGATGATACCAGATCGCCGCGCGATTCATGTGTTTTTCTCCCGCTTCATTCCAGAACCGCTTCCCGGCGGGGCGTCGGGGGCCTTGGCCTCGATCTTCCGGATCCAGACGTCCCGCTGCGGGAACGGGATCTCGATCCCGGCCTCCTTGAACGCCTTGAAAATGGCGACCCGAATTTCCGATGCCACTCGGAGCCTGAGATCAATTGACGGCAGGTAGGCGCGCAGCTCGAAGTCGAGCGACGATTCTCCATATCCGGTGAAGAGCGCGGCCGGCTTGGGGAAGGTCAACACCTCGGGATGCGCGCGCGCGGTCTGTTCCAGGATGGTGAGGACGGTTTCCGGGTCGGAGCCGTAGGAGACGCCGACCGTGATGACGACTCTGTTAAGCCCGGTGGTGTGGGTCCAGTTGGTGAGCTTGCTCCAGAGCAGGTCGCCGTTGGGGACGATGAGCTCGGACTGGTCCCAGGTCTCGATCAGGGTGGCCCGGATCCCGATGTGTTTCACGGTGCCCCACACCCCTTCGATCTCCAGCACGTCTCCGATCTTGATCGGGCGCTCCACCAGCATGATGAGGCCGGAGAGGAAATTGTTGACGATGTTCTGCAAGCCGAAGCCGATGCCCACGCCCAGCGCTCCCGCGACCAGCGCCAGGCTCGAGAGTTTGACGCCGAGGATGGACAGGGCGGCCACGAAGCCGATAAACACCAGCGAGTAGCGCAGGCCCTGGTTGATCGCCTCCTTGAATCCGGGCTCCATGGCCGAGCGCGGGTACACCTCGGTGTCCAGGAAAAAGGTGAGCAGGCGCGAGGCCTTGATGGAGAGGTAGATCGCCAGCGCCGATCCCACGGCCATGCCCAGCGTCAGCCGGTTCGGCCCCAGCGTGAAGCCCAGGCCCCAGGCCTTGAGCGCATAGGCCAGGAGAGGCCGGTCCAGGCCCCAGATCAGCGCCAGCATGTAGACCCATACGGCCAGCGAAAGCAGCGAGATCAGCCGCTCCCACGCGCCGATGATCTTCGCGGAGTGGTCCTTCAAACTCTTGAGCGCCGCAAGGCGCCGCGTGAAAATGACGATCACGAACAGCGACCGGAACAGCCGGTAGGTGGCCGCGATGAACAAGGTGATATAGACGGTGCGGAAGGTGCCCTGGCCGAGGTACAGGCTGGCGCGGTTGTAGCCCAGGGCCTGGCCGAGAAGCACGAGCCCGAGCAGGACGAGCAGGAGAAGCTCCGCCGCCCGGAGCCAGCGTTTGAGCTTCGAGTTCCCGTTGTCCCGGCCGATCAGCCGGTAGGGCGTGAGCGACACCAGCACCACGCCGATCCCGAACGCCGCCTGGCCCATGAACACCACGCGGTCCAGCGGCGCAAATCCGGTGACCACTCCCTGCGTGAGCCCGATCACGCTCACGCCGCCCATGCCCACGATGAAGCGCCGGAGCCGCTGCTCGGAGATGAGGTGAGTGAGCAGGATCAACACCGGGAACACCAGCATCAGCGTGAACAGGTCCTTGGCCAGCAGCGGAGCGTTCGGGTGCAGCAGCGGCAGAGGCAGCGAGATCAGCAGGAGCGCGATCGAGAACGGGTGCTCGAACGGCGGCAAAAGCTCCGGGCCCGTCTCCGGCGTGTCCTCCAGCTTCCGCCGCATCTTGATGAGCATGATCCGGAGCCACAGCCACGCGGCCAGCAATACCGCGGCCTCGATGAAAATCCGGACGGACACCGTGATAAAATACTCGCGGGCCTCGCCGACGTATCCTCCCCATTTTCCCAAAAGCGCGGCCCCGCTCACCTGAGCGAGCTGATTGTAGAAACGGGACTCGAATATTGACGGGCTTTCTTTCTGCCAGCGCGATCCGGCGATGGCCAGCCTGGTCTGGTTCATGAAATCGAGATGGGCCTGGACCACGGTGCGCTCGCGGCTCAAAATCTCCTGGGCCTTGAGCAGCGGCGAGATGTTGGAGTCGAGGCCGGCGCGGCCCTTGTCCAGCGCGGCGAGGACGGCGCGGACCCGGTCGAGCGGAGCGCCGGTGTAGCCCGCGGCCTGGTAGGATTCGAGCGTCTTCTGCCATTTAAGGCGGGTGGCCAAAAGGCCGGCCCGCGCGTCCTGGATGGCGGAGATCCGCGTTCCCAGGTCTTTGGACTGCTTATCAATGTCGTCCAGGTTCCGCTGCCATTCCGCGACCCACTGGTCGAGCTGGTCCAGGTTCAGGAGGTTCTGCGCGTCCTCCCGCTGGATGATCTCGCGCGAGCGCGCCACCCGGCCGTTCAGCGCCGCCGTGTCCCCGATCTCCGGGGCCGCCGCCGTGACCTGCTGCAACAACAGGCCGGCCTCGCGCTCGTCCTTGTCCGCCTCGTCAAACAGCGTGGAAAGACCGATCACGCCCGAAGGCAGCTCCGGCGCGGCCGCGGTGCCGCCGGCCTGAGGGGCGGGAGGGGCGGCCGGCGGCGCCGGTGCGGAATTCTGCGCGAACGTGGAGGATAATGGAAATAAGAGAAGAAGGAACAGCAGCAAGAATCGGAGGATGGGCGGCCCGGCAGAGGCGGTCCACGCCCCTGTATACCTGACCCTGCGGCGGCGCTGATTATTTAGAACTGGTTTCATAACCAGGACAACCATCTCAGATGAAAAGAGTATTAACAAGGATATTCAGGATTCCCAGGATGATTTCCGGTTTTTTTGAATCCTGAACATCCTGAATATCCTTGTTAAAAAATTTTGGTAGGATTATGAAACCGCTGCTACGTAATTTGGCCATCGCGTCATTTAACCACGCTCTTGGACTTCAAGTCCTGGATCTCGGCCTCGGTGAACCCGGCCTCCTTGAGCACCAGGGCGGTGTGCCGGCCCGGGGACACGCCCGCGAAGCGATACTCGCACGCGGTCCGGGAAAACTTGTACGGGCTCCCCGTCTGCCGCTGGAGCGTGCCGTCGCCGCGCTCGACCTCCACCACCATGTTCCGCGCCCTGGTCACCGGGTGCTCCGCGGCCTCCTGGATCGAGAGCACCGGCTCCACGCACGCGTCCGTCTTCGCGAAAATTTCCTCCCACTCCTGGCGCGTCCGCTTCTTGAACTCCTTGCCGAGCTCGTCCTTGAGCTTGTTGCCGCGCTCGCCCATGGCCATGTGGAAAGAGATCAGGTCGTCCCGCCCCAGCGCCTGGCACAGGGCCTTGAAGAACTGCGGCTCCAGGCTGCCCACCGACATGTGGCCGCCGTCGGCGGTCTCGTAAAAATCGTAATAGCTGCCGCCGTTCAGCACCGTGCTCTCGCGCGTGGCCTGCCGGCCTGCGCTCAAACAGTTCATGAGCTCGAGGCAGCCAAGATGCACGGCGCCGTCGGTCATGCTGATGTCAAGGTACTGCCCCTGCCCGGTCCGCTCGCGGCTGATGAGCGCCGCCAGCACCGCGACCACCGCGTTCAGCCCGCCCGCGCACTGGTCCGCGACCTGGATGCCAAGAGGCAGCGGCCCGGAGTCCTTGCGGCCCAGGTACGACATGACCCCGGAAAGCGCCAGGTAGTTGATGTCGTGCCCGGCCCGGTCCCGGTACGGCCCGTCCTGGCCGTAGCCCGTGATCGAGCAGTAGATCAGCCGCGGGTTCTCGGCGGCCAGCGCCTCATAGCCCGCGCCCAGCCGCTCCATCACCCCGGGCCGGAACTGCTCCATCACCACGTCAAAATTCTTGACCAGGCGCTTCACCACCCGCGCCCCCTCCGGGTTCTTGAGGTCGAGCAGGATGGAGCGCTTGTTCCGGTTCATCTCCCGGTGCGCCGCCGACACGTCGCCGTCCATGGGCGGCATCATGCGCAGCAGGTCCGGGAAATTGGGGGCCTCGACCCGCACCACGTCCGCCCCCAGGTCGCCCAGCACCATGGTCCCGAACGGGCCCGGCAACAGCCGCGTGAAATCCAGGATCTTGATCCCATGTAAAGGCGCGCTCATTCCGGCCTCCTAACTTTAATCGCCGCTCGGAAAATAATTTTTGACGGGATTAACAGGATGAACAGGATGAAAGAAAATAAGCATCTACTCGCTCCGGAAAATCCCGTTATTAAGAGGAGCAAAGAAGATTGGACAGGATTAACAGGATTTACGGGATTCAATAATAATGAACCACTCTTCCGGTCGGATTGGCGCCAAGGGAAACCGGCAGTTATCCTGTTTATCCTGTCAATCCCGTCAAAACTTTTTTCCTTTTTCTATTGTTTCAATGTCCATTCTACCATGCTCCCCTTAGTGATCCTGTTAATCCTGTCAAAAATCTTTTCATTATTTCAGGGCGCCGCCTCACGGCATTTGGAAAGGTACGGACAACTGCAATCGCGGCAACAACACCGGCAACTCTTATTGTTTCCTCGATCCCACAATCTCCCCGATCAGCTCCAGGAGCTTTTTTTCCGCCCCCGCATCCTTGGAGACGTATCCCTTGTAATTTTTCTGGAAGCCGGGCGACATGGAGGCCACTTCCGCCGAATTCTTTTCCACCCATTCCTTCTGCTTGCCCGAGTAGATGATGAAGGGGATGTGGGTGAGGTCCTCATAGACGGCGTCAATGATGGCGCCCACCTGCGCTCCCATCAGGTCGGGCATTTCCATGTCCAGCACGAACAGGTCCACCGACGCGCGGAACTCGTCATTGGCCAGCAGCCGCTGCTCCAGGTCCTGCGCGTCCTCCGCGCTGTGCACCTCGTAGCCCGCCTCGGTCAGGGCCTCCCGCACCATCTCCCGCGCCGTCCGCGAGTCGTCAACGTGCACGATCACTATTTTGCCTTCCCTCATTCCAGGCCTCCTAAGCCGTCACCGCCCTCACGGCGTGGCCTCGGTCCGCATCCGCACCGGGCCTTTGATGTTTCTGGTGTGCTCGTCCCCCTGCTCGCCCCGCACCAGCGCCTCTTCGTCAATGAAAAGGTAGTCGAGACGCACCCAATACTCGTAAATGGAAAAGGCGATCGCATAGGCCGCGCTGTCCGGGACCCGGCAGGCCGCGGTCTGGATCTCGAGCCCGGCCGCGTCAAAGAGCTTTTTAGCGCGCTTCAGGTGATACGGCGAGCTCACGATGATCGCGCCCTTGCCGCCCCGCGCCCGCACCAGCGCGGCCGAGTAGCGCGCGTTGCCGATCGTGTCCATGGCCTCCCGCTCCTCCACCACCGCATCCGCCGGCACGCCCCGCGACACCGCGGCCTCCTTCATCACCGCCGACTCGTAGTAGTCCTGGTACGTGTTCCCCCCGGTCATGATCAGCACCGGCGCCAGGCCCTGCTGAAACAGCTCCACGCCCTTCTCCACCCGCCGGACGAGCTCGTCCACCGGCTGGCCCGCCTTGTCCACCGGCGGCCCGTACCCCAGCACCACGATGGCGTCCGCCGGCCGGAGCGAAGCCTCCGGCAGCAGGAGCGGATGGGAGATGATCTTCGCGCAACCCGCCGCCAAAATCACGCACAGCAAAAGCGCCGTCCGCCGCCAGGACCTTTTTTTCATAATCATGTCTATTAATTTACCAGACCCTTCCCGGCCCTACAAGCACAGCTGGCTTGGGGGAGGCTTGGGGCTTGGGGAAGAAGAGTGAAGAAGGCTTGAGGCTTGGGGCTTGAGGCTTGAGGAAGAACCATGAAAGCGCGCCTCACCCCTCAAGCCCCACGCCCCAAGCCCCACGCCCCACGCCCCAAGCCCCAC
>DATKZS010000199.1:0-9372 GCA_035527835.1 bacterium | reverse complement strand
CCGGCTTGGCGAACCGGCCGACGGGAGCGCCAAGCAAGAAACATTCGCACCCAAGCCCTCTTAAAATCGTGTTTAAAAATAATCCTTGGCGCTCTTGGCGTCTTGGCGGTTCTCCGGTCCGTTTATTTTGGACAGCACTGTTAAAAGTTATAAGTTATGAGTTATGAATCAACCAGTCGGATGCTTTTACAAAAATGCTTGACTCCACCTGCTCACAACTCTTAATTTTTCCTTTTAACTTTTTCCTTTATACTTTTCCTCATCCACCGGTACCTTCAGCGACTCCAGATACTCATGAAAATCGGACACCCCCGCATCGTACTGCTCCGGCGGAGCCACGTACACCACGTCCACCACGCAGTGCCGCTCCCGCACCACGTAAGCGTCCATCACTTCCTCCGCGAACAGGTCCGGCACCAGCCCCTCTTCCTTATACCGCGCCTCCTTGTGGTACTGGTACCGGCCCTTGGCCGTCAGGTGATACACCTTCCCGCCCGAGCCCGCGACGTAACGCGACGTCATCACCTCGGGCTTCCGGCCCATTGCGATGATCAGATGCCCCGCCAGCATGTCCAGAGGGATGTCCTCGTACTTGCCGCAGGTGTAATACACCGAGATGATCTCGTCCGTGCCCTCCCGCGCGAAAAAAAACGAGTTGTCCTCGTCCCCCTTGATCCGGTACTTCTTCCACCCCGCCGGCAGCGCCCCCATGTCCCTCTGAAACGGCCCCACCTCCAAGGGATAGGTCTTCGGGCTCCACGGGTCAGGGCCGTTCACGCAGGCGGCAAAGGAGGCGATCAAGATTATGATCGGCAGTAAAACAGCTTTCCCGGCTCTTCTCACCCCGTTTCCTCTCCCCGCTTTTTAGCATATCGTTCCATAACAATCAAGGAGATTTTTACAATGCCTTGCAAATTGAACATTCAATATTCAATCTGCAAAATGTTATCCGGCCAACAATGGGTCCGTCACTCTCCAGTGCGGCCCGGAGCCCTTTCCCATCCCCTCGATAGCAGTTGACTTCCCGCCCCCCCTCATGACAAAATGCCCGGACCCGATCATGAAGACCCTCATCACCGGCGCCACCGGGCTGCTCGGCGGCAATACCTTGAGGCTCATGGCCCGGGAGAAGCGCTTCGAGCTGCGCGCGCTGGTCCGCGAGAACGGGAACCGCGCCGCCTTCGAGGGCGTGGAGGCCGAGCTGGCGCCCGGCGACATCCGCGACCGGGCCTCCGTGGACCGGGCGGTCAAGGGCTGCGATTACGTGGTGCACTGCGCCGCCTCCGTGAGCCAGTGGCGGCCGAACCTCGCCATGATGCGCCAGGTCAATGTCCAGGGCACCAGGAACGTGCTCACGGCCGCGCTCGACGCGGGCGTCAAGCGCGTGGTGTACGTGAGCACGGTGGACACCCTGGGCCTCTCCTCCCGCGAGCATCCCGCGGACGAGAGCTGCGAGCACGAAAGCATGGCCGCCTTCGGCAACCCCTATATTGACACCAAGTACGAGGCGGAGCAGGCCGCGCTGAAAATCGCTGCCAAGGGCCTCGACCTCGTCATCGTCAAGCCGACCTACATGATCGGGGAGTGGGACGTGAAGCCGACCTCCGGCCAGATGGTGATCCAGGTGGCCAAGGGCCGCGCCCCCGGCTATCCCGGCGGAGGCAACAACTTCGTGGACGTGCTCGACGTGGCCCATGGCATCATCCTGGCCCTGGACAAGGGCCGCTCCAGCGAGTCCTACATCCTGGCCAACCAGGACGGCAACCTCACCTATCGGGAGATGTTCACCCTGATCGCCAGGGTCGCCGGCGTGAGGCCGCCCTTCTTCCGCATCCCCTGCCCTCTCGCCCTCGCCGCCGGCTACGGCTTCGATCTTGCCGGCCGCGCCTTCGGCTTCGAGCCCGACGTGAACTCGGTCACCGCCCGCATGGGTTACGCGCCGCATTACTTCACGTCCAAGAAAGCCATCCGCGAGCTCGGCCTCCCCCAGTCGCCGCTCGAGCCCGCGGTCAAAAGAGCGATGGAGTGGTTCAGGGCCAGGGGTATGGTATGATTGAAGCGATGGATTTTTAACCACGGATGAACACTGATGAACACGGATGAATACGGATAAAACAAATTCAATCAGTGTTCATCCGTGTTCATCCGCGGTGAAAAATTATTAGCGGGACAAGGAGAGAACCGGATGAGAAAATATTTTGCCATTGCCGTCCTGGCCGCCGTCATCGCCGGCATGGGCGCCTGCAACACCAAGAAAGAGCCGGCCGTGGGCGAGCAGTTCAAATTCAACCCCGCCGCCTGCTCCACCTTCGCGATCAGGGTGACGCCGGAAAAATCGGAGGACCCGCAAATCACCATCGCCTCCGGCCGCGAGCTGACCTTCGAGGCCACCGCCCTCGACCGGAACGGCAAGCCCATCAACGCGCCCCTCACCTGGAGCTTCCGCTATCCGGACGGCGGCAACGAGCAGCACAGCGGAGGACACGAGCTCGCGGCGAAAGACGACCGCCGCGCCGCTTTCCGCGCCACCGGCCTTGCGCCCGGCGTCTTCACGGTCGTGGTCCAGGACCGGAGCTGCAACCAGGCCGTGAGCGATGAGCCGCAGTACCCGGAGGGAGAGGCCTGGGTCAAGGTCTATGAAAAGCCGGACGCCCGGGCCGCCTGCGGCCGGATGCGCGTCACCTACGGCGACCGCATTGACAGAAACGGCGACACCATCCTGGCCAGCGCCAAGGTCACGCTCATCGCCGAGGTCTCCGGCCGCGAAAAACTCGGCCGCAAGTACCGCGTGAAGTTCTTTGTCAACGGCAAGTCCTATGCGGGCCTGCGCCCCCTCTACCGCGACCCGGAGGTGCGGCCGCTCCCCGGCATGGAGGCCGGACATTTCGCCATGCTCCCGCTCTACCTCGTGCCCGGCGACTACAGCGTGCGCTATGAGCTGGATTACGCCGGCGAGCCGGTCTGCGGGTCGCGCACCGAGCGCTTCCGCGCGAAATGAACCGGGCGGATGGGGAGTGCGGCATGAGAAAATCCGTTTTCAAGGCGTTGCCGGCCGGCGTAATGATCGCCCTGGCGCTGGCTCTCACGGCCCCCGCCCGGGCCCAGCAGACCCTCGGCGATTTTTACGGCTCCAAGAACATCCAGACCGTGACCGGACGCTACGGCCTCATGATCGGACCCGACGGCGGATCCGGCGGCGAGCTCATGTTCGGATTCAACACCTCCTCCCAGACCACCGAGGACAGCAAGAACCTCAAATATTTTTACGGCGTCGGCGCCGGCGGAGGAGGCTTTGCCATCAGCGACGCCGGCCTCGGCGCCTACGGGACCCGCGACACCGCCTCCGGCTACGTCCTGCTCGAACTCGAATTCAAGCTCTTCGCCTCCGCCGAGTCCCAGGTCCGGCCCTACCTCGGAGCGTCGCTCGGCTACGGCACCGGCTATCTCTGGACCGAGCACCTCCGCGGGGAGGACGACCCGAATCCGTCAATGAACCTGTATTCGGCGGGTCTGGAAGCCGGAATCCACGTCCCCCTCAGTAACGGCTACGGCATCGTCGCCGCCGTCGGCGCGGACGCGCGCTACATTGAGTTCGGCGGGGCATCGCTCACCGCCTATCCCGCCATGCTCACCATCGGGGTCTGCCGCTGGCGCGGACCGCTCGATGAATAGTGGGCCCGACACTCCTGTCGGGCCAACCATGAATGGCCGCGGGACAAGAGTGTCCCGCCCGCCTATAGTTTTATCGTCGTTATGGGCTACCATAACAATACCGAGGAGGGACCGGCAGTGGTCAAGGACAGGCAGCAATACGTGCTCGATACCATTCAGCGCGGCGAATCGTGGCGCATGTTCCGCATCATCTCCGAGTTCGTGGACGGATTCGAGGAGCTCCACGAAATTTATCCCGCCGTGTCCATCTTCGGCTCCGCCCGCGCCAAGCCCGGCGAAGGGACCTACGAAAAGGCCTACGCCATCGCCAAGGGCCTGGCCGAGCGCGGCTACACCGTCATCACCGGCGGAGGCGGCGGGGTCATGGAGGCCGCCAACAAGGGAGCCGCCGAGGCCGGCGGCCGGTCCGTCGGAATGAACATCGAGCTGCCCATGGAGCAGAAGCCCAACACCTACGCCAACGTCAGGCTCAACTTCCGCTACTTCTTCGTCCGCAAGGTCATGTTCATCAAGTACGCCCAGGCCTACGTCTGCCTCCCCGGCGGAATGGGCACCCTCGATGAGCTCTCCGAGGCCCTCACCCTGATCCAGACCAGAAAGATCAGGCCCTTCCCCGTGTTCATGGTCGGCGGCGACTACTGGAAGCCACTGGTGGACTGGTTCAAGAACACCCTGCTTGACCAGCAGATGATCTCGTCCGAGGACATGGACATCTTCCGCGTCATTGACGACCCCGAAGAAGTGGTCAGGGAAATCTGCCGGACCGTGGTGATTTAAGGAGTAGATAGTAGGTAGTAGATAGGGCCTGCGACTCCGGCTTTTCACCTATCTACTATCTACTTTTTCTCAGGAATTTTTCGAGATGGTTGATGAACTCAGAGGCCCGCTCAAGCTCGTGCCCGGCCGCCGCGGCGGGCGATACCCGCATTGCAACTCGCTGCTCATTGACTCCGGCCCGCGGGCAATCATAGACCCCGGCTCCAACCGTAACGCGCTCCGCGAGCTCGCCGGGCAGGGCGTCGGACTCGCCATCCTCTCCCACTACCACAGCGACCACCTCCGCGACTTGAAGGAGCTCGCGGGCGCCGCCGTCTGGGTCCACGCCTCCGAAAAAGAGGCCATCGAATCATGGGAGGGCATGGCCCGCCTGGTGTGGTTCCCGGACGAGGTCAAGGATCCCACCTGGCAGAAACGCAAGCTCAAGGAAGTCGGCGGCTGGGGATGGCCCGTTGCCGGGACCTTCGTGGATGAACAGGAAATGATGGTCGGCGACGCGCGCGTGGTCGTCATCCATACCCCGGGCCACACCCCGGGCCATTGCTGCTTCTGGTTCCCCGACCACAAAATCCTCTACAGCGCCGACATAGACCTGACCGAGTTCGGGCCCTGGTACGGAAACGCCGCCTCCGACGTGGACGCCTTCCGGGGCTCCATCCGCCGCGTCTCCGAGCTCCATCCCGAAATAACCGTCACCGGCCACGAGACCGGGGTCGTCTCGGGCGACATCACCCCCCAGCTCCGCGCCTACGCCGCCATCATCGAGCGCCGCCACTCCATGATCCTCGAATTCCTCTCCTCGCCCCGCACCCTCTCCGAAATCGTCAGCCGGGCCTTTATCTACGGCCCCTACTACTCCCCCACCAACTCCTACCACGCCCAGGAATTCCGCATGGTCCGCCACCACCTCGCCTCCGCCCTCCGCCACCGCCAGGTCTCCATCTCCAACAACCGCTACGAGCGACTTTAGTCGCGACTCTGAAACTCCGTGGTTTGAGGTGTGAGGCTTGGGGCGTGAGGCTTGAATGATGGGATGGCGCCGGTTCTGAGCCGGTGTCCCGGCGCCGCTGGATCAGAGGGCAACGCCCTATCTTTTCTTATATATTTCCCTGCGGTGCCCGACCCGCAGCACCACAATCTCGCTCCCGTGAACGTCGAAAACCACGCGGTAATCGCCGATCCGGAAGCGGTACGTGCCAAGGAGCGGGTCCGAAAGCTTCTCGGCAAACTTAAAAGGCTCCGCGCGAAACCGCAAAAGCGCCTTCCCAATCCTTTCCCTTACTTCCGGATCAAGCCGGCGAATGTCCCGCTCCGCCCGCCGCGTGTAAACCAGCTCATAGCTCACTTGCCGAAAACCTCGCCGTGCCCCTTCACCCGCCCCGCCTTGTAATCCGACCGCGCCTCTCGAATACTCGATAAATATTCCGGCGAAGTCGCCGCCAGCAGGTCCTCCAAAAATGCCTCCCGCTCCCGCTTCTTCATCCCCTTGACCGCCTTGATAATCTCCTCCGGCGCTATCTCAACCCGTACGCTGCTGTTCATCAAAATCCCTCCTGCGCCATATTATACATGACCCCCCGAATCCTTGACAAACTCTCTTCTTACCCCCCATTCCGTACGAGCGACTTTAGTCGCGACCCCTCCCCAGCTCCCCGTTTCTTGCGACATGCGAAATACCACATGCGACATACGCCCTATGCCGTACCTGCCATTTCGCCCAACTGTTCAGTCCGTCTGTTTCCAGGAGAATTTGAGGCTGGTTTGGGGCGCGCCCTGCCAGGATTTTTCCACGAACTCGCAGGAGATGTCCCGGGCGCCGCTGAGTTCGAGGGACCGCTCGATCCAGCCGCGCATCATGTGGTACTGGGCCTCGAAGCCGGGGTCGAAGCCCTGAATTTTGACGAGGGCTTGATTCTGTTCGAGGGGTTCGACCTGGATCTCGCCGAAGTCGAAGAGGTTTCGGATGTTGCTGTTGTATTTCTGGAGCGAGTCCATGGGCGCGCCGCCGCGGATCATGCCCTTGTAAAAGCCGGTGACGATGTTCTCTCCGTAGAGGCGGCCCCATTGGCGGACGGCCTCCATGTCGTTCTTGGCCAGGACGGTGACCGCGGCCTTGAAGCAGTTGATGAAGGTCTGATACGGATACCATCCGCTGGGCAGGATTCGGCCCGAGATCACGGCCTGGTCCTGCGGGGTGAGGAATGACGCATAGACGCCGCTGTGGTCCGCCTTGATGGTCTTGACGAAATCAATAAGGATAGTGCCCTTGACTCTTGCCATGTCCCCTTCCCCGACAGGTCCTGGTCTGGTGGAAAACGCGCTAAAAGCCGGGACAAAAGCGCCCGGGCCTTCCGGCCCCGGACCTCATACCATCTCCTCGCTCCCGGATCCACTATCTACATAACATTTTGGATAAGCGCTGTCAAGCGCTTTTATGACTTTCATCGCCATGATCGCCGCTTGGCGTATTTTTGATCTTTAATGGCCGACTTTCGATTGCCGGTCCTGATCGCAAATCAAGAATCAAAAATCGGCAATCGAAAATCGGCCATGAAAAATCGGGTCCACAGAAAAATCGGGTCCACTTGCAAGCCCCCTGTTTCCCTGTTACATTTTAGCTCACGCCCTCTTAGCTCAGTAGGATAGAGCGACGGATTCCTAATCCGTAGGCCGCGCGTTCAAATCGCGCAGAGGGCACCATTTTACAGGCACTTACGAAGCACTCAGCCCGCCCGCCCAGCCAAATGTTCCAGATTTGTTCCAGGATTTTGCCTTTGCTCCGGCCTGCCCCGCACCGCTGCCTTGAGGTCGTCCAGCCCGACCGTGTCGAAGCCAGCAACGTCCAGGCCGCAGCCTGGGTCCTTGAGCGCCCGGATCGAGCCATCCGCGGGCATCAGGTCATTGTCCAGGGAGATCAGGTCCACGTCATAGCGTGAGGTCTCGAACCGCTCGATCATTTCCGGGGCAGTCTCGAAAACCTCAACCGCCAACCGGCCGGCACGGCGTGACAGGCAAGACAACATTTCACGCACGCGCGCCTCGTCATCCTCCAGGACCACGATCACACCCACCGCCCACCTCCTATCCACGGAGCCATTTCGTGGCCGCGAGCAATCTTCATCTCGATTTACACACCACCCCACCCATACCCGCCTTCATAAACCATGCACATTAATTTTGATGCGGGTTATCGGTATCGAGATGCCCGCATTGTTTATTTTAATGTTGATCCAAAATTTCCGCGGGAAAAACATTACCTTTTTACACACTCCCGAATCCTCCGCTCCTTGGACTACATCGCAACAATAGAGGAGAAACCGCAAATGGCCCTGATACCAATAGGCAGCGACCAGAAGCTCAAAAAGGTCCCAGTCATCACCATCGCTCTTATCGTCATCAACACCATTATCTGGTATCACCTCAAGGATTTATGCTGAAGGGACTATGGAGAGGCCGTGCGCCTCTATGGCTGGGTGGCGAAGGACTGGAATTTGCACGGGCTTATTACCTTGCAGTTCATGCACGGCAGCTTTTTTCATCTGTTCTACAACATGGTCTTTTTATGGGCCTTCGGCTCCAGCCTGGAAACTCTGATCGGCAAGGCCCGCTACCTTATCTATTATCTTGCGGGCGGGGCGGTCGCGGCGCTTTCGCAAACCCTTTATACTTTCAGTTTCACGCCCGACCTGCTGGGAATCCCGCTGATCGGCTCTTCGGGGGCCATTTTCGCGATCATGGGCATTTATTTGGTGCGCTGCTATTACTCGAAGATCAATGTCGTGATCGAGCTGGGCGTTCCTTTCCTGATCGTACCCAAGCGGTTCAAGGTCTGGGCCGTGGCCGTGATCGGCTTTTATTTGTTGCTGAACCTTTATTACGGCCTCCACTTTCACGGCATGTTCGTGCCGGTTGCGTTCTGGGCGCACATCGGCGGGCTGATGTTCGGCGTGGCCCTGGGCTTAGGTACCGGACTCGTGTCCCCCGCCGTCCTCGATATGCGCCGGCAACGCAGCACCCTCTGGATCGGCCGCGACCTCGGCCTCGGCACCGCCCGAGCCGATTTGCAGGAACTGCTCAAAGCCAACCCGTGTGACGCCTGGGCTCTGCTCGAACTTGCCCGGATTGAGACCAGGTACCGTAAGGACCCTGGCGGCGAGGCCCTCTACCGCCGGGCGGTGCTGGCCTCCTGGAAGGACGGCGATAGGGCCGGAGCGCTGCAGGCTTATGAGGAATTGTTAGTCAAGTACCGGGTGGTTCTCTCCGGCCCATTGCAGATCAGCCTTTGCCGGGAGATTATTAAGGCAGGAAAATTCGACTTGGCCGCGCGCGCGCTTGAAGTCCTGATCGAGAAGGAAAAGGAAATCCATTACCAGGTGCGGGCCCAGGTGTTGGAGCAGGCCTATGTCCTGTTGGGGAGGCTGTTAGCCGACAAACTCGATTGCCGCGACTTCGCGGCCCGGATATTAAAGGATTTCATCCGCCGCTTCCCCAACGCCAAAAGCCGGGACATGGCGCTCCAGAAACTCAGGCTCTTGACCGATGGGAAGGCGGCGAGCGCGAGCTTCGGCTAACCAGATATTATGTGAGTCGGGAAGAGGGAGGAGGAGCCGCTTCTTGAGCACAAACTTTATCATGCGCAAGTGATTGATGAAAAAATTACACTCTTGTCCAAAATAGGCCGTAAGAAAACCGCCAAGACGCCAAGAGCGCCAAGGATCGCCAAGTAAATCATGATGTTTCTTCGCGGCCCGGCAAAGAACAGCTCCGGAGCGTTGGCCCCAACCGGCTTGGCGGACCGGCCGACGGGAGCGCCAAGCAAGAAACATTCGCACCCAAGCCCTCTTAAAATCGTGTTGAAAAATAATCCTTGGCGCTCTTGGCGTCTTGGCGGTTCTCCGGTCCGTTTATTTTGGACAGCACTGT
>DATKZS010000198.1:0-15119 GCA_035527835.1 bacterium | reverse complement strand
GCCAGCACGTCTTTTGTAAAAGCCTTCATCACTTCACGCTTACGCCCAGCGGCGACGCCACCATGGCGTCGAAGCGTTCGTACTCCGCCGGCGAATACTTGTCCATGAAATAGAAAAAGAACGACAGGTCATATTGCGTGGGCTTGACGTCCTTCCAGTTGACCAGGAAGAAGCTCAAGATGGGCCCGGCGCCCTTCACGTACTCGGGCGGGTCAACGTAATCCTCGTCGAACGCGAACCTGCCCTTGACCCGGACATTGAGCAGCGGGTCCGGCACCATGTGGATCATCAGCGCGCCCTCCGGGCCATCGAGCCCGCCCCATTGGATGTCGCGCTCCGTGAATTCCTTCATGCTGTCAGCCGGGATTTTGTGGTCCAGCGCGCGGCAGGCGGGCAGCACGTTGGCGCAGATCGAGTAGCCCTGCGACTTGTCAATGGACATGTCGTTCCCGATCTCGACCTCCATGTCCAGCCCGATCAAGGCCGGGTTCATCGAGACGTCCATGGTGTTCACCATCACCAGGTAGTCGGCATAGAACAGAATGTGCTGCGGCACCGGCAGCTTCCCCAGCGGCCCCAGGCTCCAGTAATTGTCGGCCTTCCACGACACTCGGATGGGGCCGTCGTTGTACCCCAGCAGCGTGTAATGGAACTGGTCCTCGTCAAACGTGTAGAACACGCCCCACTTGCCGATCGAGCAGCGCACCCGCAGCCGGTCGAGAGTGTCGGGTCCGTTGTACACCGAGATGTAGTCATACGAGAACACCAGCCGCTCGTGCCAGCCGAACCGGTAGCTCTCCGTGGTCACCGTCCAGGTCTTGGGGTCTATCCGCACGTAGTCGCGCTCCGTTAGCGGAGGCGGGTTCTCGCACTGCGCCACCGTGACGCTGCCCGCGGCCCCGCTCTTCTTATCGGTCACCGTGACCACCGCCGACCGCGCGCAGCCCGCCGGCGCCGATGACGGCGCCGGGGCCCCCGCGTCACGCGCCATGAAAAAAAGCTCGTCATTGCCCTGGAACACGCCGTCGCTCGCCTCCGGATGCGGGCCCTGCTTGACCAGGATCAGATCTTTATCGTCCCGCTCGTCAATCTGGAAAGGGATGGCCTCGACGCCATCGCCCGTGTCCGCGAGCACGCGGTAGCTCTTGACCGCATAGCCTTGCAGCGCCGCCGGCAGTTCCCGGGCCCGCACGCTCACCGCATCCTCCCGGCCCATCAGCGGCCGCGACTCGCCGCTTCCGGCCGCCGCCGGCAGGAGCGCCGCCATCGCCGTGAGAATTATCGCCCCCCTGATCCCCGCCATGGTCCTCATTGCTTCTTTCTCCTGCTCAGAAAATAATTTTTGACGGGATTAACAGGATGAACAGGATGAAAGAAAATAAGAATCTACTCGCTCCGGGAAATCCTGTAAATCCTGTTAATCCTGTCATAAATCTTTTCATTATTTCAGGACGCCGCCTCGCGGCATGATGAACTATCCCCGCAAGATCCTGCGGGTGAGCGGCAGCAGCCTCCGCCGGAACCACTCCGAGGCATGGTAGCTGAGCGGCACCACCCGCACCCCGATCTTGCCGAGCGCCGTGCACAACATCTCCTCGCGGCCCTTCTCGCACGCGCGCACGATCTGCTCCGCGAGCCTCGCCGGCGACTGCCCGAACATCCGCGCCGCCAGGTCCGCCGGAACCTGGAAGTCAGGGCTCCGGATGTTGCCCTGGAACGACGTCTTCACGAAATATGGATACACCGCCAGCAGATGGATGTTCTTCCCGGAGAGCTCGCAGCGCGCGCTGTCCGTGAAGCCCCACAACGCGAACTTGCTCGCGCAGTACGGCGCGGACAGGCCCATGGCCATCCGCCCCGAGAGCGAGTTCATGATGATGTACCGGCCGTGGCCCTGCTTTAAAAAATGCGGCAGCGCCGCGTAAAAGCCGTTAAGCGCGCCGAAGAAGTTCACGTCCATCTGCTCTCGCCACTGCTCCGGCGTGATGTTCTCCACCCCGCCCAGCACCCCGTAGCCCGCGCCCAGCATCATCACGTCGAGCGCCCCGGTAAGCTCGACCGCCTTTCCCGCCAGCGCCTCCATCTCCTCGCGCCGCGTCACGTCGGCCGCGACCACGTGCGCCTCGCCGCCGGCGGCCCGCGCCTTTTCCGCCGCCCGTTCCAGGGCCTCCACGTTCCTCCCCGACAGCACCAGCCTGGCCCCCCGCCGTCCGAACGCCGCCGCCGCCTCGCTCCCGATCCCGCCGGAAGCCCCTGTCATCACCACAGTCTTTCCCTTCAGCTCATACCTCGCCATGGTCCGTTCACCCGTTTTTCCAGTCCACCAGGTTCGACAGCGCCAGCATTCCGTCATGGGCCATGCCCCCGAAGAGACGCTCGCACTGGCCCAGCGGGAAGGCGTTGCTCACGCCGCGCGCCAGCACATGATCGCGCAGCTCAAGCCGCCGCGTCTCCGGATAGATGCCCGCCGTGGACACCCCATGATGCAGGAATTCCAGGGCCTCGCGCAAGTCGCCCACCCGCCGCACCGCCACCAGCCGGCACATCGGATGGTCCAGGATGTCGAACTCGCCCGGCATCAGCACCACGCCCGAGCTGAACTCATCGCCCCGCCGGTTCAACAGCCACTCCGCGTTAATGTACTTGCCGCGCTGCATCCGTTTCAGCCGGCCCCGCGCGCCCGGGTCCACGTACTGCGGCGCCCTCTCGTCCCACCCGGCCAGCGCACCGCGTAGCGCTTCCGCATAGCGCCGCGCCTGCTCGTCGCCGCCCTCCACGTAGTGCACCTGCGAGGCGATGCAGGCCTTCTGGTTCCAGATCATGACGTCGGCCGCGGCCAGCGCCGCCACCTTGTCCAGGTCCTCCCCGAACGCCTCCCGCCCGATCATGCTCACGCCGTAACGTGGGTTAAAGTACACCGCACGCGTGAACAGCGCCCGCTGCCGTACCGACGCCACCGCCTCCGGCGCGCCCCAGACCACGATGCGGTCGAATGCGCCCGGCCCCAAAAGCGCGCCCTCCACGCCCTCGTCGCCGCCCGGCCAGTAAGCGATGGAAAAATTTTTCGTGATCGGATGGTCCGGGGCCGCGGCGGCCATGAGCAGGGCGAGGAGCGCGCCGGGAATGGTCGCGCCGTAAGGCAGCTTGATCGCGGCGGCCGACTTGGTGAGCATGGCGCGCAGAGCGGAGACCACCGGCACCGCCGGCGAGTTGCCCGCCGTGATGTGGAGCTGGCGCGTGGGCATGGCGCGCAGACAAGCGGGGGCCGGCGCCGGAGCCTTCCCTGCGAGCAGCGCGACCAGGCCGGGGAAAATGGACGCCGGCACCTGGACCCAGCCGTCGAGAAAAGAGCTGCCCTTGAGCCCCCACGCCGCCAGCTCGTTGTCCACCATGGCGCGCCCCATCGCGGGATCGAGCAGCACCGGGAAGCTCATGAACGCCGCGTCGTGATACGCGTCAGGGAACGCGCTCACGCGGAGCGAAATGCGGCGGATGCGCTCGACCGTTTCCCGGCCGCTGTCCAGGCCGGCGATCAACGAGCGCAGGTAGTCCTCGATTTCGGCAAAGGACAGCGCGTAGAGCCCGGAGACCAGGCCGTCAAGGTCACGCTCGATCAAGTCATCCGGGCCCACCGCCGGAAACACCTGGTAAAGGTATCGGCCGGTGGCATGCAGCGATTTGCGGTCAATCACCGGCTCGCGCACCAGGAGCGCCGGCCCGGCCTTGATGTACGTCGCCTCCGCCGGCGCCGATGTGAACGCGTCAATAACGTCATTCGCGGCCATCTCCGGCGGCGCGACTACCCGGCCCTTGATGAGGTGCGGGACGCGCACCACCTCCGCGCCCTCGTCCGCGAACAACCCGAGCTCGCCGCAAATTTTTTTCATGGCGCTCTCCTCCCTCAGGCCCGGACCGAGGCCATGATCCCGCCGCAGCCCTTGACCTCGCGGCCCGGCGCCCGCGCGATCGAGGTGAAGGCCGGGCCGCTGAGCCCGCACCCGCACTCGCCGTCTATCATCCGCACGTTGTCGCCGCTGATGATGAATCCCGGGTACGACACCGCGAACGGGTCGAGGAACCCGAACGCGCCGCTCACGTCATTGCCCTCGAGCGGCCTCAACTCCTCGTCCAGAATCACCGGCTCCAGCACCGGCGGCACGTGGAAGCGGCCGTGCTCGCACCGCACCATCACGCAGTTGATCTCGGTCATCGAGTAGCCCTCCACCACGTGCTCCGCCGCGATCCCGAACGTGTCCGCGATCAGCTTGACCAGGGCCTCCCGCTCGATCCGCTCGCCCTCGAACGTCTTCCACCCGCCGCCGAACAGGATGAAGCTATCCGGCAAAAGCGGCATCCGGCCCTCCGTCCGCCCCACGATCTCGGCCAGCTCCTTGACCTGGTACGGCGCCCCGAACACGAACACTTTTTTGCCGCCTTCCGCCGCGCGTTTGATGCGGGCGATGACGCGGGCGTAATTCTCGTCCTTTTTGCCGATGGTCCCGGCCTGGAAGTCGGCCAGGATTTTCCGGTCGTCATCGCTCGTGGCGCCGCGTGCGATCAGGCGCAGGGCCGACGCGGAGAGGTCAATGTCATAGAGGAACGCCGCGTCCGGGAACAGCCGCGCGAACTCCTGGCCCACCAACTGGATCCCCATGTTGCCGCGGCGGAAATTCAGGAAGATCCCATCGTAATCGGGAAGCCCCATGCGCCGCACCAGCCGCGCGAAGCTCTCCCACCCCAGCGCCCGGGCCGCCGGCCGGAACAACAGCCGCTGCCACCACTTCCCGATGTTTTTCTCCAGCAGCAGGGTGGGGGTCAGATAGCATACCGGCGCGCCGGTGAACAGGTTCCACCCCCTCTGGTCGCGGGGCACGAAGGAGAACGCGCCGGTGGTGCCGGAGCTGTAGACCGGGATCACGCCGCCCGCGCTCAGCCGTGCGATCCACTCGTCAATGGTGCGGACGCCGGTGACGTCAATTCTGATGCGCGCGTGGAACACGGTGGACAGCCACTCGTTCATGCGGCCGAAGTCGCGGCGGTCGAGCCATTCCTGCTGATACGACTTGAAGAGGTCGTCGGTGGACATCAGCTCTTTCTTGATCGGGTCAAGGTCGTTGACTTCGCCGATGCCGGCCTCCCGCGCCAGCTTGCCGTACGCGGGCACGCTCTCGAGGTAATGGGAATGGTTGATGAGGATGGCCTCGCGACGCAGCGCGCGCGCCTCGTCCGCGTCAAACGCCCACTTGCCCGCCCACGCCTGCGCCAGCTTGATGAGCCTCGCCTGCGCGCGCTCAAGCCTCTCCTTGCGCGCGTCATTCATGCCGGATCCTCCATCCGCTCCCTGCCAAAGATTCCCTCCCCCTTCGGCCTGAATCAAGCCGCAAGACGGTGAATTAACACATGCCGTGAATGCTGTCAATGCGATTGCGGGCGAGAGCAGTTCCAGGAAAGGACACAAGATTATAAAAAAAGCGGAGCGGCATCACGCCGCCCCGCCGAGCAATACAATCTCCTGGCTTGGTCCCGAGGCCTCAAGCCTCAAGCCTCAAGTCTCAAGTCTCAAGCCCCATGCCCGCTTGCTTACTGGACCTTGGGCCCCGGCGATCCCGGCATGTAGGGAGCGTTGACCTTGCCGATGACGGTCCGCATCTCGTCCGCGTGCTTGGCGAGGTCCTTGGGATCCCACATGTCGCCCGCGGCCTCCCAGTAATGCACCGGCCGCGGCAGGCGCCAGACCTGGACGTACTTGCCGAACACCCCGAACACCTGGCCGGTGATCCCCTTGGCCGCGTCCGAGCATAAAAATACCGGCAGCGCCGCGATGTGGGCCGGAGTGAGCTGCTTCATCATCCCGGCGATGGGCAGGTCCTCGGTCAAGCGCGTCAGCGCCATGGGCGCGATCGAGTTGATGCGGATGTTGTACTTGACGAATTCGAGGGCCAGGGTGCTGGTCATGCCCACGATCCCCAGCTTGGCCGCGCCGTAATTGGCCTGTCCGGCGTTGCCCAGAAGCCCGGAGGTCGAGGTGGTGTTGACGATGGCGCCGCCGTTGGGCAGCTTGTTTTCCTTGGACGCCTGCCGGAAGTACTGGAGCGCGGCGCGGGCGCACATGAAGTGCCCGCGCATGTGGACCTTGATCACGAGGTCCCACTCGTCGTCCGTCATGTTGAAGCTCATCTTGTCGCGCAGGATCCCGGCGTTGTTCACCAGCGCGTCGAACCGGCCCCACTTGTCCACGCCCGCCTTGATCAGGGTGTTGCCGCCGTCAGCGGTGGAGATGTCGGTGTAATGACCCACCGCGTCACCGCCCATCTTCTTGATCTCCTCAACCACCACGTCCGCGACCTTGGCCGAAGCACCCGAACCGTCGCGCGAGCCGCCCAGGTCGTTCACGATGACCTTCGCGCCTTCCTTGGCCGCGAGCAGAGCCTCTTCCCGGCCGATCCCGGCCCCCGCGCCGGTGATTGCCACTACCTTGCCATCAAGTAATCCCATTGCACTACCTCCTTACTGATATGTGGTTTAAAAAAACTGGACGCCAACTGCCTGACTCGGGAAACCGCTTCCCGCCTTGCCGGGCAGATTCTTTCATATTCGGCTGCCGGAGTCAAGGAGCAGGAACGCCGCGGCGTAGCGCCGGCGGTTCGCCGGCATCTTTCTCCGCCGACTGGAGGGCCGCTCCACTGTAGCTCAGCCCCGCGGCAGCATCTTCAGGCCCGGCACCTCGACCCGCCAGAAATCGGGACGCGCCATGCTGAACCCGACCTCGATCCCCAAAAAGCGCCGGATGACCTCCGCCTGTGTCCGCGCGTGCTCCGTGACCGCGCTCGTCGTAAACGATCCGCCCGGACCCAGCGCCAGCAACACGATGAGCTGGTCCGCGAGGTGTGGGTCAACCGGGGCCCGCGAGCGCGAAAAATTTTTGGCCTCCCGCGCCGCCTCCTGCGCCACCGTCTCCGCCCTCTTGTGCGGCTCGCCGAACGACGTGATCAGCGCCGTCCGAGAGCCGCCCCGGTACCGCACCAGCACCGCGTTCCCCGGCCCGACCTCTCCCGGCAACGCCTCGATCCGCACGTCCACCGGCTCGATCTTGAGCCGGTTCGCAAGCTCCATCTGCTCCCGCTCCGCCACGTGGTCAGGCAGATTGGCGATCAAGATCGTCGCCTCCGGCTCGCCCCAGTCCACCTCGGCCGTCAAGTCCAGCGGACCACCCGAACTCTCCCACGGACCCACCGTTCCCCGGATCGCGCCCCCGCCCTTCGGATAAAATCCGTGCAGCACCAGGCCGCAAGACGCCTCGATCCCCAAAAGACCCAGCGCCGGCAAATAACATTCCGCAATGAACTCGAACGGCGGCGCCAGGGGGTTGTGCGTGCCCCCGTGGATCGTGGCCACCGACTCCCCCTCCGCCGTGAGCAGCACCGGCAAGAGCGTCTGAAAAATCAGCGTCGTGGAACCCGCGCTCCCGATCTCACGCGAGTAATGACCCGCCCGAACCTCGCCCGGCGTAAGCGTCAGCTCCAACGACCCCTTCTTCGCGCCCGTAAGCTCGCCCCCGCAAACCTTCGCCACCGCCCTGGCCGCCGCCAGGTGCTGATTGCCAAGCCCCGGACGCGGCCGCCCCGCCCGGATCCTCTCGATCTTCACGGAAACGCCCAGCACCGCCGCCAGGCTCAAAGAGCTGCGCACGATCTGGCCGCCGCCCTCCCCGAACGAGCCGTCTATGACTATCATCTCCAATTCACTTCACCGCCCGGCCGCCGGGCCGGGACTGAACCTAACATAATTCCGGGATTGAATCGAGAGCGGGGGCAATTACTAATGCGAGTTCCCTAACCCCGTAAGGGGTGGAAATATGAGTAGCCGTAGGTGCAACCTGCGTAACATCGCCCCCAGGGTTATCAACCCTGAAGGGGTTGAACTAAAAGCCCGGCGAGGTGCGGCCCCTTCAGGGTCGGAATGCGGTCGCGGTTTTTCCGGGGGTTTCACCACCCGGCTACTCACATCATTCTTCGGGGAAATATTTTGGACAGCTCCTCATGCCGCATTACGGCGCCCGAAAATCATGAAATTGCCAAGAAGAGTGGGAGGCGCTGAAAAGGGGGCCGTTGCCGGCCCCCTTGCGCTCATTTTCAGACGATCAGCTCTCAGCTCGGTTGCTTGTGCTTGGGCCTGGGCAGTTTCAGGTCAATGTACCCGAGCAGGTGCAGGATCAGCAGCACCAGCAGCGCCAGCAGCGCCAGGCTGATCAACAGCCCCACCGCGTCGCCGCCCGCGTTGATCTTGTCTATCTGCGCCGAGATCTCGGCGGCCTGCTGGTCCGAGAGACGGTCCAGCCGGCTCCCCACTTCCTCCGGCGTCAGCCCGTAATCCGCGAGCCGCGCCGCGATCTCCTTCCGCTCCAGCGTCGCCTGGATCTTGGCCACGTTCTGGGCCCGCGCCGCGTGCATATCCGCCTCGCCCGCCGGGATCACCGCCGCCCCGCCCGTGTTCGGGAGCAGACCGATGATCATCAGCGCCCCGATCAGGGTGAAAACCACCCGCCGCAGCCCGCCGTTCCTGATTGACTTTAACATCGCCCTCATAAGCATCTTCTTTCTCCTCCTCTTCTCATCCTTGACCCGCGGCGGAATTCCCCATCCGCCGCTTTCTTTCCTCATTTCGGTGCCGGAAATCTTACACCCACTATTATGTTCACTGCTCACGCCGTGTCAAGCCAGCCTTCGCCTTTTTGCCGGGCCCCTCTCCCCTACCGGCTCATCGCCGCGCGCACCGGGGCGCTGCGCAGAAAATGGATCATCACGCCCAGAGGTACTCCGAGGGTGACGAAAACCAGGATTCCCATTACTATCCCGAGCGCCGCGAACCCGGCGGGCGGGCCATGGCCTGCCGGGAACTTCGAAGACATGTTGGCCCAGGAAATGAGCCAGTAAATCCCGAACCCGAGGATATACCCGAGACCCAGCCAGTTGATCACCTCGATCGCCGTGCGGCCCCACGCCCGGAGCATAAGGAAGTTGTAGGCCGCGAAGATGATGAAGGCCGCAACCAGGAACTGCAGGAACACCAGCAGGCGGTAATAGCGGAAAATCGCCGGCACGTTGGCGTCGGCCATGCTCATCCCGTCGTGGGCCATCATGGAATTCATCATGGACGACATGAATAAGGCCATGACTGAGGAGAGGACCATCATGATGCCGAGCGCGATCCAGATCCACGCCAGCACCTTGACCGCCATCGGAGTGCCCTCCACCGCGGGCGGCGCGGGCCTCTTATAAAGGACCGGGACCACGGGCCGGGCCGGAGCGGGCGCGGCCGGAGCCGGTTGCGGCGATGCCGCCTCCGGCTCCCCGAGCTCGATCTGGCCCTTCTCCACGAAGATCGTGCCGCCCAGCGGGTTCTTGATGCCCCATTCCTCGACCTCGTGCTCGAAGTCAATCTTGCGCTTCCGCACCGACACGATCACGCCCGCATACCGGCGCGGGTCCTTGCGGTACGCGCCCCGGCCGAGGTCAGGGCTCGCTTCTCCCTGCGCGGCCAAGGGCGGTGACGGGGCGGCCGCGGGAGGCGGTGGCTGGACACGAGGCGCGGGAGACGGCGGTTGGATGCGGCCGGGCGCGGAGGGAGGCGCGGGCCGGGCCACTATGGCGCTTTTGGGTGCCGCTGAAGCGGGAGCCGGCTTGGCCGCGGGAGCGGCCGCCGGCGCGGGAGCGGTCTTCGCCGGCGCGGCCTTGGGGACGGCCCCGGACGCCGCCCCGGCCTTGCCCGCCTGGAAGCACTCCCGGCTGCAGAAGTTCCCCTTGATATGGTCCGGGATTTCCTTGCCGCACACCTGGCAGATCCTCGGCATCGCCCTCCTCCTTCCGCCGCCGGTCCCGCGCCGCCCGATCAATCCACCGTTGCCGTCAATCCGCCTCCATTATACCCCTCCCGGCGCGTCCATACAAGCACGAATACGAATCACGCCTCCCCGGCCATTGACATCCATTTTGGCGAAAGCCTATGATTCAAAAGAGGCGCAGCGCGCGGATGCTCCGTAACCGAGGGCCGGGCAGGGAGGCAAAGGATGGAAAGCTTGATGCGGGCGTGGGGAAAATGGCGGGGCCGGGAGCGGGCCGGCTCCGGAACCTGGATTAACTTGGTCGGAAAGGTCGCCGCGGTCGTCTGCGCCGCGCTGCTCATGGCCGAGAGTTGCAAGGACAGAATCACTTATGTCGGCCTGACCGGCTCGCCCGGCGGAAAATACCTCGCGCTCTATTACCCGGACGACTCGGAAAAGCTCACCCGCTTCTATCTTTTCCCGGGAGACGGGGAGATAAAAAACCTGGACGGCGCCCTCTTCAGCGATGAGCTCGGAGATCTGGCCGCCCAGGATTTTCTGTCCGGCGCTTCCTCGGCCGGCGCTCCCCTCGCTTTTTCCCCGGACAACAAGTTCCTCGCTTACGTCAACGAGACCACGGGCAATTACGAGCTCCACGAACTGGACCTGGGCTCCATGCAAAGCCGCGTGCTTTTCCCCCACCCTGCCAAGGATTGCAGCCAGAGCTATTCGCCGGACGGAAAATATCTGGCCTTTGTGAGCTATCGCAGCGGCAGCGGCCAGGCCTGGCTCTGGGACCGGGAGACCGACAAGCTCCGGCAGGTGACCCATGAGCCGGAGTCAATCGAGGCGGTCCTGTTTGCCGCCGCCGGCAAACTCTTCCTTCCATCCGCCGGTTCGGAAGACGCGGGTCGGATTCTCGACCTGGAAAGCAATGAAATGAGGCCCCTGCCCCAGGGGGCATTCGCGATGTCATTCTACCCGGAGCATGGCCTCATGATTCTTGGGTCCGTGCCTGATTACAAAGATACTTTCGGATTCTCCCATCTGACCTTGTACGACGTGGACAAGCGGACCGGCCGGGAGCTGGGCTTTAAGGGCGAGGTCGTGGGCGGTTTGTCGCTGCCCATTTCTCCGGACGGCAAGCAGATCCTGGCCGCGTCCAATGACGCAATCTGGGCGGTTCCGCTGGACGGCGGCACGCCGCTGCGCTTCGAGGCGCCGGCGGGCCTCATTGATGTGCTTACCACTCCCTTCCTGGCCTGGCTGCCGGGCGGAAAAAGCTTCCGCCTCCTGGTCTCGGACGCGCAGTTCACGGCCGGCCTGGCGGACGGGCCGGGCGGCTTACGGGCCGAGGACCAATTCGCGCAAAGCCTCCTGGCCATCTCCGACCTGGCCCAGGGCCGGGACCAGGAGTTCACCGCCAGGGCCAAAACCATCGAGGCCCTGCCCGGGCCACTGAAAATGGAAAGGGGAATGACCGAGCGCATTGACCTGGTCCGCGTCATCACT
This sequence comes from bacterium, assembly GCA_035527835.1. Taxonomy (GTDB): domain Bacteria; phylum RBG-13-61-14; class RBG-13-61-14; order RBG-13-61-14; family DATKZS01; genus DATKZS01. The sequence goes on along the minus strand of DATKZS010000198.1, from coordinate 3,787 downwards.
TATTACGCGGCCGGCCAATACGACCGGGCCGCTGCCGTCTGGAAGGACAGCGACGACGCCGAGAGCAGGGTCCTGGCCTTGTACATCGGCCTTCTCGGCAAAACACCGGAACAGTTCCGGGCCGGACGCAAGGAGTTTATCGAGGGGCTGAGCGGGACATCGGCTGATGAGATAAAGGGCCCGATGAAAGGGACCGATTTCGTGGACGGACTCTCCGACCGACAGGTGCGGGCCTTGCAGAAATACATGAAGCCCCTGCTCGCCGAGCATCTTGACGTCATGGCCTGCAAGCTCGCCGACAAATGCGCCCGCAAGCCCGCGCCCGAGACGAAAAAAATCGGATGGTACATCAGGCTACACCCCGCCAAGCCGCTCTCCGGCTACCTGGCCACCGAGCTCTCCGACATCTGCGAAGCCTACGGCGACACGGCGGAAGAGATGAAGTATTTGCGCCTGGCCTCCAAGAGTCCCGAGTTCCGGCTGCAAAGCCTTACTCAACTGTCCTCCTCTTACTCCCGCCATGATCCCGCGGCCGCGCTCAAGATCAATGAAACCATCATGGCGGAATTTCCCGGAACCGGCGAGGCACAAGAGGCGCGGGAGCAAGCCGGCAAGTACTGGCTTAAGCAGGGCGACGACGGCAAGGCTTACGAACTCCTCTCTCCCCTCGTCCTGGACGCGGACAGCGCCGCGCCCTGGCAAGAGCTCAAGATAAAATCGGAGACTGATTTCCGGGACTTGGTGCTGGCGCAGTATGAAGATGACGACACCGCCAAAATAGCGCGCCTGGCCAAGGTCGCTGACCTTGAGCCCGAGGACGCGCCCAATCAGGTGTTGTTGGGCATGAGCGAAAAAATCATTACTGACAGCGTATCGTCATGGCTGTACGACAAAACCTGCCATGCAAGCCCTGCCCTGGAAAAATTATCGGTGTATTGCATCCTGAACGATCCCCCTGCGACAACAACTGACTGGATTGATGGATACTTTTATTTCATGCGCCGGAACGAGCCCGCCGCCGACATCGGGTCAAGGTGGGCCGGATACGCCGCGGCCCATCCCACGCTCGCCAACACCTATGTCTGGCTCACGCTGCAGGGCCTGCTGGAATATGATCAGCATAATTACGCCGCCGCCCGCACCCGGTTCGAACAGGCCCGGTCCGCGCTGGGTGCGAAAAAGGATGAGTTCGAGGAAGAAAAGAAAATGACCGAGGCGTTCATCCTGGTCTGCCTGGCCCGCGAGAGCAGCAAAGAACTGGTCCCCAGGCTCGCGGCCACGGTGAGCAAGGATTCGCGCGACGTTTATGAATACACGCTCGCCGCGAACCTCCATAAGCGGCCGCTCCCCGAGATCAGCGCCTTTTACCTGGCCTCCCGCACTCTGCAGGGACCATTCGAGCCGTATTGGATGTTGGAATGCCGGGCCGATGAAAACGAGCTGAAAGAACCGGCACGCGACTTCACCGCCGCCTATCCGCAAAGCCCGCTGACCGCCGCCGTGCTCTTCGCTCTGGAAGATTATGACGCCGTCATCCGGAAATTCCCGGACATGCTCGCCGGCTACAGCGCCATGCAAAAGCAAGCGGAGAATTACGATCACAACGCCAATTACTGGCTGGCGGCCGGGCTCCGGGAGAAGCTGCTCCGCCATCCCTGGCTCGCCAAGGAGGACAAGGCGGGCCTATTGTTAAATCTTGCCATTTATGAAGCCGACCATGTTCACGATTATAAAAAGGCCGCGGCCCTGCTGGCTCGGGCGGAAAAGGAAAAGCCCGGAGACGATGCCAGGAAGCAAATAGTGATCTACCAGGTCCAGACGTGGTATGAGCTGAAAGACCTTGCCAAGGCCCGCGAATCCCTGGCCCTGCTCGACCGCGAGTACCCGAATGTCCAGGACGACAAGCTCGACCGGATCAGGAAGGATCTGGCAGTGCCGCGCCCGTGAGATATTAGACTGGCCCCCGCTCCTACATGGCCTGCACGATCACGTCGTGTTCCCCGTCCAGCGGGACCTCAACCTCGATGCCGCTCTTTTGCGAGACCGTCTCCTTACGCTCGCTGTCCACGAACACCGCGTATGACTTGGCCGGCGTGAGCCTGCCGATCCCGAGGCTGGTCTTGCCGCCTTTTTGGGCGCCGGGCAGCGTGGTGATGACGAGGGCCTGCTGGTCCCGGTCATAGATGGCGCGGGAGAGGAGCACGTTCGGGAAGTCCACGCTCTCGACTGCGGGCTCCTGGAAGTGCGCGTCGTCAAACGGCCGGTTGTGCAGCTTCCAGAACCCGTCCTCCGGGTTGGCGCGCGCTATGGCCAGGAGCACGCCGGAGAGGCCCGTGCACTGCTTGGCCTTGTCAAACGGATAGACAAAAGCGCCGTCTTTCCACGCCGGGCCGTACTTAGCGTCGGCATAGGTGATGAGCTTGTCCCGGGTGTCACGGTCGCCGACCTCGCCCGCCAGCATCGCGAAAAAGCCGTACTGCAGCCGGGGCTCGAACGAGTCCTTCTTCAGCCGGGCCTCGTCATCCTTCATCTCCACCAGGTGGTGCTTGAGCTGGTAGGGGTACTGCTGCTCGATGTACTCGGGCTGCCACGCGTGCATCATCGTCCCGGTCCACCCGTTCGCGCTCGATGAGTAGATCTTAAGCGCGCCCGTGGCTACCGCCGGCACCAAGAGCAGGTCGTACGCATTGCCGAAGCGCGGGTCGCGCTGCCGGAGCGTCAGGTCCTGCTTGATGAGGTAGAGCGCGGCGGTCTCGTGGTTCTTCGGGTCTATCATTTTCTTGGCCAGGAAGAACTCCATGAACTGCTCGCGCACGTCGGCCAGATGCGTGCCGTGCAGGAGATCATAGAGCATGAACGAGAGCACCGGGTGCTGGTTGCACTCCGGGAAGCAGGCGTTGGGCTCGCAGGGAATGCAGTGGGGCGGGGCCGCCATCTGGTCGTACATCACCTTTTGCAGCGAGTAATTGTCATAGACGTACTTCTCGTCCGCGCTCCACTCGAACACGATCGAGCCCGCCCGGTCCCACTTCAGGTCACGGTACAGCGTTTCGTAAAGACCGATCATCTGGCCCAGATGCCCGGAGTACATGATGTTCTGGAACGACACCGGGTCGTGGTTCGCAGGCCACGGCTTGTTCATCCGGGGCTCCAGGTAATAAATCCCCTTGCTGGTCTCGGCCCAGTACTCCCAGACCGGCTTCCGGACCATCCTCCGGATCAGGCGGTCCATCCGCGGCCCGATGATCGAGGAGCACGCCGGGAGCTTGTGATACTGCTCGGTGGCGAGGAAGTAGGTGTGGAAAGCGATCCCGTAACGGTAAGCCGTCATCCCGGCCTGGTCCAGGGCCTCCAGGTTCGAGAAATCATCCAACTCCTGGTCCGCGATCCTGAGCGTCCAGATAAGCTGCCCCATCTCTTCTTTGCCGATCGAAGGATACGAGTCGGCATCCACCGCGGGACCGCCCGCCCCCGGCCGCGCGACGCCGAGCATGGTGAGCGCCATCGGCAGCGTCAGCAGCGCCATGAAAATGTTCTTGCTCCGGCTTTTCATTTTTTCCTCCTCAGGAGTTGGCAGGAGTTGGTATCAGGTCTTAACATTTAACATTATCCTCCTCGTTTTGGTCTGCGGCGACCTTTCCGCCTGGGAGCAGCGTCCGGATGTCTTTTCGCGCATGGTCATGGCGGCGGCGCGCGGTGCGGGAAGGTCGCGTTGGCATGGGGCAAGAGTAGCAGAATGCCAAAATGAATGCAAGGGCGGGGGGCGGGGTCGGGGGGCGGGGTCGCG
>DATKZS010000197.1:0-15093 GCA_035527835.1 bacterium | reverse complement strand
TTTTGGGCCGCAAAGAAACATCATGATTTACTTGGCGATCCTTGGCGCTCTTGGCGTCTTGGCGGTTTTCTTACGGCCTATTTTGGACAAGAGTGATTTGAAAAAAATATTTTTAAATTCTCTGCGTTCTCTGCGTCTCTGCGGTTAAAAGAAATTTTTCACTAGCGCCATGAGTTTTATTCGCGGTGGTAGGGATGGCCGGCGAGGATGGAGAAGGCGCGGTAAATCTGCTCGGCCAGGATGGCGCGCACGAGCTCGTGCGGGAAAGTGAGGCGGGAGAGCGACAGGACCTGGTCGGCGCTTTTCAGGAGCGTTGAATCGAGACCGTCGGCCGAGCCGATGATGAAGCAGGCGTCGCGGCCCTCGTCGCGAATTCGCCCCAGCAGGCGGGCGAATTCCACGGAGTTCTGTTCGCGGCCGCGCTCGGAAAGGGAGCTCACGTGCGCGCGCTCCGGTATTTGCGCCCGGATTCTCGCGGCCTCTTTCATCAGGGCCTGCTTCACGTCCTTGCCGCCTTGCTCGGCGGCCACCTCGACCCACTCCATGGTGGCGCCTCGGGGGAGGCGCTTCGCGTATTTATTTATCAACTCGGCGATGTACTTGTCGCGGAGCTTGCCGACGGCGATGACGCGGATATGCATGGGCCGGCCTGTCCGCTCCGGGATTATTTCCGGGCGTGCGGCCCTGGGAAGGTGAGCCTCGGCGCGTCGCCCCAGAGCTTTTCCAGATCGTAGAACTCGCGGACGGGCGCGTAGAAGACGTGGACGATGACGGCTCCCCAGTCAACGAGGATCCAGTTGCCCTCGCGCTCGCCCTCGATTCCGACGGGTCGGGAGCCGGCGGCGGCGATGGCGCGCTGGACCCTCTCGGCGATGGACTGGGCCTGGCGCGTGCTGCGGCCGGAGGTGATCACCAGAAAGTCGGCGTAAGCGGTCAGCTCCGCGACCCTCAGGACCACGATGTCCTCGGCTTTCATGTCCAGGCAGGCATTGGCGGCCACAAGGGCCTGTTCTTCACTGGCGAGTTTTTTCCCGCGGCGGGGAGAGCGGCGCAGTCTTTTCATGGGCGATCTTTAGTCCTCATCTATGTCACCTCTCGATTCATGGGGCTTGAGGCTTGAGGCTTGAGGTCCGGAAACTTCCGGCCCATTCAAGCCTCAGGCCCCAAGCCTCTTCTCATTTATATAACCCATGCTCGGTGATGTACTCCATCACGCGGCGGGGCATGAGATAGCGGATGGAGCGGCCTTCCCGGACCATTCTGCGGATGGCGGTGGCCGAGATGTTGAGTCCGGTGACCTCGGTGAAGATGACCTGCTTGCCGGCGTCGTTTACGAACTCGCGGCCGGACTTTTTCTTTTTGAACTTGTCGCGCGCGATTTCGGGGATGGCCTGGGCGCAGCTCAGCTTGCGGGCGCCGGGCCGGGTGGTCACGATGAAGTCGCACTCGTTGAAAATTTCCTCGTACTTGTGCCAGGTGTTGATTTCGAGGAAGGCGTCCATGCCGAGGATGAATCCGAACTGGTCGTCGGGGGACAGGTGTTTGAGCTCGCGCACGGTGTCAATGGAATAGGACTTGCCGGGCCGCTGCAGCTCGAGCTCGGACACGGAGAAGCGTGGGTTTCCGGTGACGCCCAGCGTGGTCATTTTGAGGCGGTGCATGGGATCAATGATGTCCTTCTGATCCTTGTGCGGCGGGTTGGACGAAGGGATAAAAATGATCTCTTTCATCTGGAACCGCTCGCAAATCTCCTCGGCGGTCCGGAGATGGCCGAAATGGATCGGATTGAATGTGCCTCCGTAAATTCCTATATACACATCAGCCCCCGGGTCCATTATTCCCGGATCTGTCCATCACCATACACGATGAACTTGGTGGTAGTCAACTCTTCGAGTCCCATGGGCCCATAGGCGTGGAGCCGGGTGGTGCTGATCCCGATCTCGGCGCCGAGTCCGTACTGAAAGCCATCCGAGAAGCGGGTGGAAGCGTTGACCATGACCGAGCTCGAGTTGACCTCCCGGATGAACTTCCCGGCCACGCTGTAGTTCTCGGTCACCACGGCCTCGGTATGGTCAGACCCGTACTTCTGGATGTGCGCGATGGCCTCGTCAACGTTCTCGACCACCCGCACCGCCAGGATCTTGTCCAGATATTCCGCGTACCAGTCCTCTTCCGTCGCCGCCTTCATTCCGGGCACGATCTCCCGCGACGCCGGGCACCCGCGCAGCTCGACGCCGAGCTTGGCGAACGCGGGCGCGATCAGCGCCAGAAAATCCTGTGCGATCGCCGCGTGCACCAGCATGGTCTCCATGGCGTTGCACACCCCCGGCCGCTGCGCCTTGGCGTTCAGGCAGATCTCCCGCGCCTTCTTCGGGTTCGCGTCCGCGTCCACGAACACGTGGCACACGCCCTTGTAGTGTTTGAGCACCGGGATGCGCGACTTCTCCACCACCTTGCGGATCAGCTCCTCCCCGCCGCGGGGGATGATCACGTCAATGTATTCTTCCTGCTCCAAGAGCGCATCCACCGCGGCGCGGTCGGTGGTGGGAACCACCTGCACCGCGTAGTCGGGCACGTTCTCGGCGCGCGCGCACTCGGTCATGATCTCGCCGAGCACGCGGTTACTGTTGATGGCCTCGGAGCCGCCGCGCAGGATCACGGCGTTGCCGGACTTGAGGCAGAGCGCGGCGGCGTCAATGGTGACGTTGGGCCGCGACTCGTAGATGATCCCGATCACTCCGAGCGGTATCCTCATGCGGCCGACGCGCAGGCCGTTGGGGCGGAGCCACATCTTGGTGACCTCTCCCACCGGGTCCGGCAGCGCCACGATCTCGTTGAGACCGTCCGCCATGGCCTTGATCGCCTGGTCCGACAGCGTGAGCCGGTCCAACATGGCGCCGGAGATGCCCGCGCTCCTGGCCGCGGCCAAGTCCTTCTCGTTCTCCGCGCGGATGCGCTCGGCCTCGGCGAGCAGCGCCCGCGCCGTGGCCTGGAGCGCCCGATTCTTGCTCCCGGAGTCAAGGTGCGCGAGCTTGCGCGACGCCGTGCGCGCCCGCGTCGCCATCTCTTTCATGTCTTCCTTTATGCCCATCCTCTCTCCCATATCAGAACTCTCGGCCGTCCCTCCGGGACTGGGCGGTTGTCATATTCCGCCTACCCAGGAATGAATTCCCGGGCTACTATCCATCGTCCCTCCGGGACTGAAGAGCCCAGCGCTTTAATGCGCAACCCTCAATGAGCGCCATTAACAGAATAATTTATCGCCCCGCCCATGTAAAGCCATCTTACTCTAATAATCTTCTTGGCGGTCTTGGCGCCTTGGTATCTTGGCGCTAAATCTTCGCCGATCCCGCCCCTCACCGCTTCCCCGTGAGCACCAGGTCGTCGCGGTGGATGACCTCGTCGTAGAGCTTCTCGCCGAGCACGGCCGCGATCTCCGATGATTTCCGGCCCTTGATCCTGGCGAGGTCGTCACCGGAGTACTGGGTGAGGCCGCGGGCGATCTCGCGGCCGTTGGCGTCGGCGACCTCCACCACGTCGCCCTTTACGAACTCGCCGCTGACTTCGGTCACGCCGGAGGGCAAGAGGCTCTTCCCGCGCTCCTCCAGCGCGCGGCGGGCGCCGTCGTCCACCGTCACCCTGCCCTTGGCCTCGCCCGCGAACGCCATCCAGTATTTCTTTTCCTTGAGCGGCCGGCCCTCCGGCACGAACAGCGTGCCCATCTCTTCGCCCTTCACGATGCGGGCGATGATGGACGGCGTTTTGGCGTTGGCGATGACCGTGGGCACGCCGCGGCGGGCCGCGGTGCGGGCGGCCTCGATCTTGGTGGCCATGCCGCCGGAGCCGACGCCGCTGTGGCTGGGGCCCGCGCAGGCGAACAGCCCGGTGTCGCTCTCCATGACCAGGCTCAGCACCGGCGCGGCGGGGTTCTGGGCCGGGTCCTCCGCGCACAGCCCGGCAATGTCGGTCAGGATGATCAGCAGGTCCGCCTGCATCAGGCTCACCACCAAAGTGGACAAAAAATCGTTGTCGCCGTACCTGATCTCCTCCACCGCCACCGTGTCGTTCTCGTTGATGACCGGCACTACCCTGAGCCGCAGCAGCTCCTCCATGGTGTTGCGCGAGTTCAGGAAGCGGCCGCGGTCGCCCAGGTCCTCCGCCGTGAGCAGCACCTGGCCGGTCTCGATCTGAAAGCGCCCGAACGCCCGCGCCCAGTGCGCCATGAGCTCGTTCTGTCCCACCGCGGCCGCGGCCTGCTTCTGCGGAATGTTCAGCTCGCGTCCCATGAGCCCGAGCCGCGAGCGGCCGGCCAGGATGGCGCCCGAGCTAACGATGGCCACGGACTTGCCGGCATCTTTCAGCGCGGCCACGTCCCCCGCCACGGACTTGAACACGGCCCGGTCCAGCCCGCCCCTCTTGTCCGCCAGCGCATGGCTGCCGATCTTCACCACGATCTTTTTGGCCGAGCCCAGCCGGGCCCGCGCCTTCATCGCCGTCATGGTTCCCACCGCTCCTTTTTCGGCTTCGGCGCGGCGCGGAGCTTTTTGAGCTTGTCGCCCGCGCGTTTTATCAACGTCTCCAGTCCCTCGCCGCTCACCGCGGAGACGGCCAGTACATCGAGGCCTCGCGCCTTGATCTTTTTCTTGAGCGGCGCGAGGCGCGCCATGCCGCCTTTGAGGTCCGCCTTGGTGATGACCACGATTTGCGGCCTCTGGGCGAGCGCCGGGTCAAAGGCGGCCAGCTCCTGGTTGATGATTGTCAAGTCCCGGACCGAGTCCTCGCTCTGGCAGTCCACCAGGTGCAGGATGAGCCGGGTGCGCTCGATGTGGCGGAGGAACTGGAGGCCGAGACCGTGTCCCAGGCTCGCGCCCTCGATCAGGCCGGGCAGGTCCGCCACCACGAACGACCCGCCTTTGCCGTCGCTCACCACCCCGAGGTTCGGGACCAGGGTCGTGAACGGATAATCCGCGATCTTGGGCCGCGCCGCCGACACCCGCGAGATCAGCGTGGACTTGCCCGCATTGGGCAGCCCCACCAGGCCCACGTCCGCGATCAGCTTGAGCTCGAGCCGGAGCTTTTTCTCCTCCCCCGGAAAGCCCGGCTGCGACTTGCGCGGCGCCCGGTTGGTCGCGCTCTTATATGACGCGTTGCCGCGGCCGCCGCGTCCGCCCCGAGCCGCGATGAAGCGCTCGCCATGCGCGGTCAGGTCCGCGATTAACTCTCCGGTATCGGCGTCGAACACGGTGGTCCCGCACGGCACGCGGATGATGACCGGCTCCGCGTTGGCACCGTACATCTCCTTGCCCATGCCATGTTCTCCCCGCTTGGCCCGAAACAACGGCCGGTACTTGAAGTCCAGCAAAGACCCCAGCCCCTCGTCGGCCTCCAGAACCACGTCGCCGCCGTTGCCGCCCTTGCCGCCGTCCGGACCGCCCTTGGGCACGAACTTCTCCCGCCGGAAGCTCATGCACCCATTGCCCCCGTCCCCGGCCTTGACCGTGATTATGGCTTCGTCAACGAATTTCATTTTATTTTTTTGCCGCAGATGAACGCAGATTAACGCAGATAATTTAAGAGGCAAGAAGTTAGAAGCAAGAAGCAGGGAATTCCTTCCTCCATCTTGCTTCTTAATTCTTACTTCTTGATTCCTTCTTATCCGCGTTCATCTGCGTTCATCTGCGGCTGAAAAAAATAAAGCCCCGCACTGGGCGAGGCCTTGGCTACGGAACAGATTGAGATAAACACTCATCCCTCCGGGTACACGCTCACCCTTTTGCGGTCCTTGCCCACCCGCTCGTACTTGACGATGCCGTCAACCGTGGCGAACAGGGTGAAGTCCCGGCCCATGCCCACGTTCTGGCCCGGGTGGATCAGCGTGCCGCACTGCCGGACCAGGATGTTGCCAGACCTAACCTTCTGGCTCGCGTAAACCTTGACCCCACGCCGCTGCCCGCCGCTGTCCCGGCCGTTCTTGGCGCCGCCGCCCGCTTTCTTATGCGCCATCTTGAGACCCCCTAGTCCTCGACCACTTCATCAATGCGCACCAGGGTGATGTCCTGGCGGTGGCCGCTTTTCTTGTGATAGCCTTTGCGCTTCTTGTAGGTGTAAACCACGATCTTCTTGTCCCGCTTCTGGGCCTGCACCGTGCCCTTCACCTTGGCGTTGTCAACGAGCGGCGCGCCCACCTTGAGCTCCGCGCCGTCGCCCACCATCAGCACCTCGGAAAACACCACCGGCTCGCCCACCGCCGCCGCCAGCTTCTCGATCTTCACGACCTCGCCCGGCGACACCCGGTACTGCTTCCCCCCGGTTTTTATGACCGCGTACATGATTCTATCCTCCACCTACTCCCTCTAACACCAAGCTCCAGGCCGCGGGGCCCGGAGCCGATGGTCGGGCTTGAAAGTAGAGGTTGATGATAAACGATGATGCCGGGAATGTCAATTTTTACTCGCATGCCTCCTAACACTGCTTGCTCGCGATAATCGGCTGCCTGTTTTCGCACGGAGACACGGAGTACACGGAGAATATGTAATTATTTTTCTTTCTCTGTACTACTAACATGCAAGATGAATAAATTTCTTTGCACTTTTAGATGTTCGAAGAATTTTTTGACAGGATTAACAGGATTTACAGGATTCTCGGAAAGTGCAAACTGGTCTTTTTCCATCCTGTTAATCCTGTTAATCCTGTCAAAAAATCTTTTCATGATTTCAGTTGATCCACCTAGACCATGTTTGGGTTGCGGCTAAAGGCCGCGCTGTGTTCTCTGTGCCTCGGTGCGAGATCAACCGCCTCACGAACGATGACTCCGGATTACTCCGCCAGGATCTTCTTGATCTGGTCGCTGAACCGGGCGTAAATCCAGCCGATCAGGATGAGGATGGCCCCGAGGCCGATCAGGGCAATCACCTTGTAGATGCGCTCGATGTCCAGGATCCAGAGGTCGTAGAAGACCTTGACAATGCAGATGGCCAGGATGCCGAGCCCGCCGAAGCGCAGGAAGCGGTCCTTCCATCCGAAGCCCAGGAGCATGATGACCAGCCCGTCGGCCGCCAGCGCGATGGTCAGATATTTGGCCATGTCTCCCGAAAACTCGAACGGGATGTAAAGGGTCAGCAGGGCCGCGCCGGCGAGCGCGAACAGGTTCTTGGCCGCGCGGTCGAGGCCCGATGCTCTCAGCGGCTCCGGCAAGGCGCCGGCGCCAGCGGCCATGATTGCCTGCATCACTGCGCGGGCCGCGAACAGCGCGGCCACCACGGCCCCTACCGTCAGGCGGCCGGCCATGGTCCCGTGCTCGGGAAAGTCGGAGGCGAGGCAGCCGATGACCACGGGGATGCACAGGAACATGGCCTGGTACACCTGGCGCTGGTCCTGGAAGATGACGGCCAGGGCGAGCGCGAGCAGGATGAGCCCGGCCCAGGCGGGCGGGACCCAGGCGTGAGGATGGACTTCCCGGTAGATCAGCAGGGCGAGCACAATCATGCCGAGCGCGCTCAGCACCGCGCCCATCCCGCTCTCCTTGATCCCGACCGCGATCTCGCGGCCGGAGCGCGCCAGCCGGAAATACAGGTAATACAGCCCGGCCGCCGCCGCCAGCATCGTCGCGGCCCGGCCGCTCATGAACCAGAACGCGCCGAATGGCCCCTCATAATTCACGATCAGCGTCCGGCCGAACGCGCAGGCCGCGAGCAGAAAGCCCTGGGCCTTCAGCGCGTCGTTCTTCAGCGCGGCGCCGATCTCGAACATGGCGATGGCCAGCGCAACCCAGATCACCGTGGTGAGAGCCCGCGATACGTCGTTCACCTCCACCGTCACCAGCGCGACCAGCAGGATGGACGCGGCCCAGGAAAAGCCGTCGCGGCTAAAGGCCACGATCTTTTGCCGCTCCGGCCGGGCCAGCGTCCCGCCCCGGCTCAGCAAGAGCCCGAACATCGCGTAGAACAAGGCGATAATGAGCGAAGCGGAATAGACGCGCTGGGCCTCGATCACGGCGTGAGCAGGCCGCGGCGTGAGCGCCAGGATGGTCGGGAACAGGGTCCAGAAAAAGATCACCGCCGCCAGCGCGTGCCCCTGCCCGATGAAGTGCGCGCTCTTGCGCTTAAGCCCCAGCGCGTAGAACGCGGCCAGGGGCGCGATCCAGGCCACCGCGACCCACGCCGGCCAATGCGGCCAGACCTCGCGTCCGATCAGCAGGACCGTGAGCGCCGCGGCGAGCCACGACAGCAGCTCGCCGGACGACGGCAGGTCCACCCACTTCGCGCTCCGCTCCTCGCCCCGGTACACCCGCTCGCAGATGTAATAAAGCGCGGCCACGCACAGCGTGAGCGTCACCAGCCGTCCGCTGAACGGCCCGATGCCGGAACCGCGGACGAGGTTGTGGAGGAGCGCGTAGAAGAACGCAATAACGGCGACGGACAGGCCCTGCACCCTGAGCGGCCCGTTGCCGATGGCGATGCCGGCCTCCATGAGCGCGATGGCCACGGCGAGCCACGCCACCGCGATGAATTGATCGTTGACCTCGTAAAGCTCCCGCCTAAGGAGCAGGACCAGCACCAGAGTACCGGCCGCCGCGAAGATGATCGAGATCAGCGGGCCCTGCCCGGCCCAGGCCTCGGTCCGCTCCAGCCCGGAAAACGCCGCGCCCTGCCGCGACCCCGTGAGCACGCGGGCAAACAGGTAGAAGAACCCGGCCACCACCAGCAAAAGCGCCATGAAGTTAATGAGCGGATCATCGCCGAACCCGGGCCGCGCCAGGATCGTATACACCGCCCACGCCAGCGTGAGCCCGCTCACCAGGTAGCCCTGCGCCCGGAAAAACGGGTTCTTGAGCGCGATCCCCGTCTCCAGGAGCGCCGCGCCCAACATCATCCACGCCAGCGCCAGCCAGAACGGCAGCCGCGGCTCGAACTCACGGTACAAGAGCAGCACCGCGATCACCGCCGCCGCCGCCGAGAACGCCGCCGCCGCCGTCTCCACCTGCCTGGCCTCTCCGCTCTTCAGCACCAGCCGCTGGAACCGCGCGAACACGGTATAGGCGAACACGATCACCGCGGCCTCGCACCCGATGCGGTAAGCCATGGAATACGAGTAATACTGCCCCGCGCTCCCGGTAAGCGGCATGAGCGCGGAGAGGACCGCGAGGAACGCGAAGAACATCCCCTGCCCCCGGAAGTGCGCGTCCCCCGCCCGGATCCCGATCTCCATCAGTATGAGCGCCAGCACGGAGTTGGCCACCGCCGCGTTGAGCAGATGGTCCGGGTACCAGTTGCGCGCCATCAAAATGAGCCAGAGCACGGAAGCCGCGTAGGAGAAGATGAACCCATAGGCGTCCCGGCCCTTGATACGGCGGGCCATGACGTGGCGCGCGGCCGCGTTTCCGTAGAAGACCGCGGCGGCGGTGGCGTAGATCAGGGTGCGCTTGTAGAAGACGAGGCCCCACAACGAGAGCTCGTCGGTCATGAAGTAGTCCTTGAGCAGGAGCCACACGCCGACCAGGACGAAGTTCACCACGGCGATCCAGCGGAAGCGCTTCTCGTCCGTGAGCAGCCCCGCCGCGTACAACGCCTCGGCCTGCAACAGCCAGCCCACGCTCACCCAGTTGCCGCCGAGCAGCCGGAAATACAGGGTCATGGTGGTGCAGAGCACCGCGATGACCAGGGTCAGAGAGTAGAGGTTGCGGCGCTGGAACGTATGGGCCAGCCAGGACTGGGCCAGATACGCGAGGGCGAGCGTGCCCATGAAGTACCAGCGCCACTCCGGGTGCGCCGTCCCCACATGGTAGCGGAACACCAGCACGAACAGCGCGTAATTCACCGCCGTCATCCACAACCCGAGCCCGTCCTGCTCCTTGTTTTGCGGCCGCGTTAAAAACACGGCCGCCGAGAAGGTCAGCCAGTAGATGCAGAGCATGATGAGTCCCGACCAGAAGGCCGCGTCGTGGCCGTCCGGCGAGTAAAAGTGCCGCACCAGCGGGTTCAACCAGATCGCGTGCGTGCCGTAACAAGCCGCGATGGAAAACAGCGCGAGCCACTGCCACTGCATCCGGTACAGGATGAAGAGCATGGACAGCGCCAGCAGGCCCGTCGCGATCAGGCTGTAGGTCGTCTCGCCCGCCAGCCGGATCGTCATCGCGATCGTGATGAACGCGATGAAGTAAGTCAGCGTGGTCAGCGACTGCGACCGGTAGCGCAGCGAATGCACGATCATCCCCGCCGCGATCCCGGACAATAGATACATGTCCAGCGCCGCGTCCTCGATCACCCGCATCTCCGGGGGCAGCGCGTGGATCAGGAACGTCGTGATATAGATCCCGGCCCACCCGCCGCCGATCATGATCTTGCCCCAGGTGGAATATTTCTCCTTGCGCTCGAAAAACAGGCCCGTGACCCACATGCCCACGCACGCCGCGTAAACCGTGAGCGTCTTGCCGATGAGCCCGAGCTTGCCAAAGCCGATGCTCAGCAGGTAGCCCAGGCCCACCACCACGATGAACGCGCCGATCCGCGTGCCCCACACCGCGGCCTTGGCCTCGAGCTCCGCCCAGTCCATGGGCTTGCGCGGAGGACGCGGAGGACGCGGCGGCGCCGGACGCGGCGGCGGGGCTGGACGCGGAACAATGGGCGGAGGCGAGGGACGAGGGACAGCGGCGGCAGGCGGTTTTTGCGCCTCCGGCCTGAGCGGAGGCGGCGCCACGGGAGGCGGCGGGATGATGGGAGGAGGAGGCACTGCCGGCGGCGGAGGGATCTCGACGGCAGGCGGCGGAGCACGATCATAAGTGGGCGCCGGTTGCTCGGGAGCCAACGGAGGAGGCGCTGGCGCCGGCGCTTCCTTTGCGCCCGGCGGCCCTGCTTCTTCCTCGAGGGGAGCGGGCTTGTCAACGGCGGCCGTGGCGGCGGGCTCTTCCACTGCCGGCGGAGCCTCTTCCATCAAAGGCGGAGGCTCGATAGCAGAGGGTGCGGCCGGCCCCGGCGCGCTCACGGCCGGCGCTTCAATGCCCTCGGCCCCCAGCCGCTTCTCCATGGTTTCCAGGCGCCGCCGCAGCTCCTCGAGCTGAACCTTGCCCGCGCTCTTTTCCTTGAGTTCCTTGATTTCCGAGCGGAGTTCAGAGAGGCTGGACAAAATGGCGCTCAAGGCCTGCAAGGACTTATCCGCGTCAGCCATGACCTCCTCCTTCTTCCTTCCTGAAAAACTAGACTCGGGTGTCAGTTTTACGACCGCGCCCGCCCGCGGAAAGTTCACTCAATCATACAATTTTTTATTGCCTGCCCAAAGCCCCGGCAAAAATCCGGCGTTGCGCGGCTTGCAGTCACAGCGCGATGCTGTTGTAATGAAAGGCATGAACCGGCTGGCGCTGCACTGGAAAATTCTCATCGGCATGGCCGCCGGCGTCGCCCTGGGCCTCGTGCTCCGCTCCTGGGCCGGGCCCGCGCCCCAGGGCGCGGCCGCTTCCGGCATCGCCCTCCTCGACCTCATCGGCCAGGTCTTCATCCGTCTCCTCAAGATGGTGATCATCCCGCTTATCATCTCGACCATGGTGAGCGGCGTGCTCAGCCTGCAAAGCTTTAAAAAACTCGGCCGGCTCGGGCTCACCACCTTCATCTATTATTTCGCGACCACCGGGCTCGCGGTCCTGACCGGCCTCATCCTGGTCAACCTGGTGCGTCCGGGCGCGGGCGCGGACATCGGCGGCGGCAAGGTCCTCGATCAGTTCGCACAGGGGCTCAAGACCTGGGGCGACCTGCTGCTCGGGCTCATTCCCGCGAACCCGGTCGAGGCCATGGCGAAAATGGACGTGCTCCCGGTGATCACCTTCAGCCTGCTTTTCGGGGCCGTGTTGTTGTCGCTGGGCGACCGGGCGCGGCCGCTGCCGGAGATTTTCTCGGCGCTTTCCGAGGCCATGATGCGGCTGACCGACTGGGTGCTCCAACTCGCGCCCTACGGCGTGTTCGCGCTCATGGCCACGCTCATCACCGGGTTCGGGTGGGGGGCGCTCGCTAAGCTGGCCCTTTATATGCTCACGGTGGCGCTCGGCCTGGCCATCCATTTCTTCATCACCCTGCCGCTGATCGCGCTCCTGGTCGGCCGCTATTCGCCGCGCCGGCTCTACCGCGACGTGTCGCCCGCGCTCATGACCGCCTTCAGCTCGGCCTCGTCATCCGCCACCCTGCCGCTCACCATGGAAAACCTGGAGAAAAACACCGGCGTCTCCCGCCGCGTCACCTCCTTTGTCCTGCCCATCGGCGCCACCGTCAACATGGACGGCACCGCGCTCTACGAGGCCGTGGCCGCCGTCTTCATCGCCCAGGCCTACGGCGTACATCTCACCATGGCCCAGCAGGTCCTGGTCTTCGCCACCGCCACCCTGGCCGCGGTCGGCGCCGCCGCCATCCCCTCCGCGGGCCTCTTCACCATGGCCATCGTGCTCCGCGCCGTCGGACTGCCCCTGGAAGGCGTGGCCCTCATCATCGGAGTGGACCGCATCCTCGACATGATGCGAACCACCGTCAACGTCTTCGGAGACACGGTCGGCGCCGTGGTGGTGGCCCGGAGGGAAAGCGAAAATTTCGGCGCCCCCGACACTCCATGACACTCCATGAATGTTGACAGCTTATTCCCAAGTTATTAGCATTTAGGTAGAGTTGGTTTCATAACCCCTCAAGAAGAAGAAACAAGGATATTAAGGATAATCAGGATATGAAAAATCCATGGATTTATCCTTGAAATCCTTGTTTCTGATCTTCTGGTCTGGGATGATGGTACGAGTTATGAAACCAGTTGTAGGGGAATGCGGGGCGGAGATCCTGGCCGGGTAGGCGAGGCCGGCGGCATGGGCCGGCCGCGCGCGGGAATGACTTACAGGGACGGGTCATGGCGAGACTCACGATCATAAGCGATCCGGAAAAGCCCTCCTTCGCGGTGGAGGGCGACGTCTACAGCGTCGGCCGGAGCAAGGACAACAACCTCGTGCTCAACAGCAGCCAGGTCTCGCGCCGCCACGCCGAGCTCAGAAAAAACGGCGAGGGCTTCCGCATCGTGGACCTGAAAAGCATGAACGGCGTGTACGTCAACAACCTCAAGGTGGAGGACGAGAGCCTGGCCCACGGCGACGTCATCGCCATCGGCGACTACCGCCTGCTCTTCGAGGACATGCGCACACACAAGACCGGGGTCGAGGTGATGGCCGAGCCGTCCAGCGCCGGCATCCAGCGCCCGGACCAGGAAAGCGCCGGCATCGCGGACATCGGCAAAATAACCGCCGCCTCCCCCGACGGGCCCAGGTTCGAGGCCGAGGTCCTGTTCACCCTGGAAACTCCCCAATTCGCGCCCACGGTAAAAATCGAGGACCTGGCCCATCTCTCCCACCGCAGAAAGCTCCTGCTCCTCTACCAGGTCTCCAGCATATTCAATTCCGCCAAGCCCCTGGACGAGCTGTTCCAGCAGACCCTGGACCTCATCTTCCAGGAGGTCAAGGCCACCGAGGGGACCGTCTTCCTCTTTAACCAGGAAGGCGCGCTCGATACCAGGGTGCGCGCCGCCGCTAAAGGAGAGCCCGGCTCCGACCTCGCCCTGGCCCGCGCCGTCACCGAGCGCGCCATCAAGGAAAGCTCGTCCATCGCCTGCGCCGGCGAATGCCTCCATCCCTCCGGCGGGCAGGACTCCGGCGGGCAGGGCCGGTCGGTAATATGCACCCTTCTCCAGACCCAGGACAAGGTCCTCGGCGCCATCTGCCTCGAAAACCTGGCCGACGCCCGGGCCTTTGGCGAGGACGACCTCGACCTGCTCACCGCCATTTCCAACCAGGTCGCCATCGCCGTGGACCGGGACCTCATGCAGGAATCCCTGCGCCAAGGCGTGCTCCAGCGCGCCAACCTCGAACGCTTCCATTCCCCCGACGTGGTCAGCCACATCATCCAGCACTCCAAGGGAGACAAGGCCTTCCGCGGGTTCCTCCAAGAGCGCGAGGTCTCCATCCTCTTCGCCGACATCGCCGACTTCACCAGCCTGATCGAGCGCCTCGAACCCCAGGAGGCCGCCGACCTCATCAACGAGTACTTCGACGCCATGACCGAGGTCGTCTTCAAGTACAAGGGCACCGTGGACAAGTTCATCGGAGACGCCGTCATGGGGATCTTCGGCGCCCCCATCTCCTACGGCAACGACGCCGAGCTCGCCCTCTTCTCCGCCATCGAGATGATGCAGGCCATGGAGCGCATAAACGCCGGCAACGACGGCCGTAAAAAATTCAACATCCGCATCGGAATCAACACCGGCGTCGTCCTCTCCGGATACATGGGATCAAAGCAGAGAATCGAGTACACCGTCCTCGGCGACCCCGTCAACGTCGCCGCCAGGCTCCAGCACATCGCCGAGCCCAAGGCCATCCTCGTCGGCGCCGACACCTACGCCCACGTCAAAGGAATCTTCAAGTTCAACGACCGTGGAACCACCGTGCTCCGCGGCAAAAGAAAAGAAACCAGGTTCTACGAGATCATCTATTGAGATGCAAGGGCGACCTTAATCGCGAGGCCCGAAAAAGAGGTAGAGTAAAAACCCGACCGTGAACAGCGAGTCGCCGAGCGCGGCCAGCAGGGCGAGGATAGTGGCCCGGTCGATGGAGAACAGATAGAACCAGTGGATGGCGATTACGGTCTTTCCGAGCACGCCCATCACGATGATCCCGAGGTGGCGGCCGGGCGCCCATGCTGCAATCAGGTACCCGACCCCGAAGATCAGCACCGCCCACCACAGACCCCGATTCAAGAATAAATGGTAGTAATCGTCGCTTACGAGACCGTAAAACAACTTGAGGTTCAAGGAAGGCGCGATCAGGACGGGAATGGAGCCGCTAAGATTCCACAGCCCGGAGACCAGAAAAAACCGGCGCCAGCCCTGATAGCTCCCGATCGCTCTTCCCGGGCTGGTCGCTCCATCCGTCATGAAATAATCCTACCTCTGAGTGGCCTTTATGCGCAAGGCGAGTCTTTCTTTTTCCAGGGTAGAGTAGGAGACAGGCTTACGGCCTGTCTCCTACTCTACCCAGTTATTAGTTGACTCTTTTCCCCGCTTTATTTATGCTGGTCTTGATGCAAC
>DATKZS010000196.1:0-80418 GCA_035527835.1 bacterium | reverse complement strand
GAGATGCAGACGGAAGTATCGGCATGGGAGGGGCGTCGCAACAACCTCAACGCCAGCATCGATTGGCAGTTTACGACGGCTGATGCCAGGATAAAGCTAAGGCGACTTTATCCGACACTTGACAATTGACATGACACTAGTCCGTGTAGTATGGTTTATTGAGTCCGGGGAAAATGCTCCCCGGCTGGTCACCGCTTATCCATGCAAGACGAGGGCGAAGCCATGAAAGAACTTGATACCATCGTGTTAACAGACGACCTTCCGGACATCGGCCTGGCCCAAGGCGACATCGGGACAGTGGCCCTGGTCCATCGCGGCGGCCAGGCCTATGAGGTCGAATTCACCACCTTGGACGGAGAAACCGTCGCCGTCGTCACCCTCTTTGCCTCCCAGGTCCGCTCCATCGCGCCCAAGGAAATAGCGCACGCCCGCATGGTTGCCGGCCAATAATTTTGTAAGGCTACGTTATGGGAGATATAGCTTTATCTCAATTGCATCTGTTTTTTATGCTGACTATCCTAGTTTTGTCCACTCTTGCATTTCTTTTATACGACAGATTGGTCGTACGAACCCATCGCCAATATCTGAAGCACTTGGCCGCGGACTTCGGTACTGAAGCGATAAGCGATTGGGCCCGCGCCATGATTTTCTTTATTTCGCAATATCAAGGGGCCAGTATCATGATTGGGATAAGATTTGCTCAACTATTGCGGCCCCCGAGGTTAATGCTGAAATTAGCCGCCGACATAGATTCAAAATTTATCATTTGCCCACGGGGCCTTTTGACCAGAATAATGGAGGGCTTGGGATTGATCCGGGGCCTTCCGATCGGAGTGCCGTCATTGGCCACCGATTTCATTGTCCAATCCAGTGCGCCCGAGTTAACGCGTCTGGCGTTTGGTCACCCCGCCCGGCTGTCCGCGACAAACAAACTTATTTCTTCTGGTTTTAATCGCCTGGAAAGCGACGGCAAGGTACTTATTGCAATGAAGAACTACCTCAAGATCAATGACCATGACCACGACAGTCTCGGTTCGTTTCTCCGGCGCTCAAGGGGTTTGACTGGAGTAATGGCAGATGAACTAAACGCTTCGTCCCTGAAATCATATCTGGATCTTATGATTGAAATTGCCAGCAAGTAATTTCTGCAAAGCGAAAGAAAAGATGAGTGACTTGAAAAAGTACGTGGAAAAAAGGAAAAAGCGGGACCGGAAGTTCGCCGATGGATACGAGGCGGGCTACGAACGGTTCAGGGTCGGCGCCATGCTCCGCCAGGCGCGGCTGGACGCGGGGATGTCGCAGGAAGAGCTGGCCCGCCGGCTCAAGACCAAGAAGACGGCCATCTCCCGGATTGAGAACCACGCCGAGGACATCAAGCTCTCGACCCTGGAAAGGGTAGCCTCGGCGCTGGGCAAGCAACTGGAAATCAGGATTGCCTAGGTCGGGGAGGCCGCGGAGGCCGTTCCTTCCTGAGCATTGTCTTGCGGAACTTTGAAGTTATAATGAGATAAAGGGGGTTGAGCCATGGCCCGGATAAAGGGTTATATCGTGGTGACCGTGAGGTTTTCCGAGGAAGGCGGCCAATGGAGCGCGATATGCCGGGAACTGGGCACCGCGGCCTGCGGCGACACCTTTGAACAAGCCAGGGAAGCCATCGAGGACCTGATGCTCCTGCATATTAAAGCATTGGAGGACGCGGGCACCCGCCAACGGTTCTTCAAGAAGCACGGCATCAAATTCTTCAAGCAGAAACCTAAAACCGTAACCTGCGGCTCGCCCCTTCATGCCGGCGAGGTGGTCGCCCCCATTACCCTGCCGGTAGCGGCGTGAGAAAGCGGCGTGTCGGGAAAACTTCCCGCCTTGAGCGGCGTACAACTCATGAAGCTGCTCGAACAAGACGGCTGGATCAAGGGGCGCTTCACCAGGCACGGCGCGTCTTTTCACAAGACCTTCCCCAGCGGCGAGACGCGCGTAACCGTTGTCCCCAACAAGAGCAGGCCCCTGCCCGAGGGCACCTTGCGGGCGATATTAGGGCCCAAGCAAACCGGGCTTGGCCGCCGGGGGATATTGAGATTGCTGGAAGAGAACAAAGCTAAATGATCGGCCGGACTGCATTCAGGTCATGAGATTCCGCTTCTTGTATTCCTCGCGTACCGCGACGTGAAAAGATATTACACTTCTTGAATGACCGCTGCCGCGGAAAAGCCCGATGAATCGGGCTTGAGTATGAAAGGACCCGTAATGCCCTCTCTAAATTGGATCAGGCTGGCCACGCGGATCGAGGAGTTGCTCAATGAGCGGCTGGGCGGCGATGAGGACCGGCACGCCTCATTTCTGGGCGCGCTGTGCCATTTGATCGTGACCGCGGGCGCGGACGATGAATCGGGCGCGTTCTTGATGAGGAGCCGGATCCCGGGACTGATCAAGCTGCTGGATGACTTAATGGCCGCGCTCGTGGCCGAGAGCAACGTGCACAAGGCCCTGTGCGCGCGGTATCTGTACCGGCAGTCGGAGGCCAAGGCCCGGCGGCGCTGGAAGGTGCGCGACTCGGAATGGAACTACATTCACAAGCTCGCGCGGCGCTGCTCCTGCGATTTCGACTTGATCTACGGCATCTTCGAGGAGTTGTTTCTCGATGCCGACTGGCACGACGAGTTGGAGGAGCAGTTCACGCAGCGGGAGGTGATCCTGGAGACCAAGGCCATCGAGGACCTGTTGATCCCGGTGATGGAGGGATACCTGCGCACGCGCAAGGTCGGAGGGAAATACAAGGCCTATGAAGTGTATGGCATCTGCCTGGGCATGCGGAGCGTCCGGGAGGCCGGGAAGGGCAGGGGGCCGCGCTCGAATTCCCTGGTCAACATCATGCGCTGCCAGCCGCAGTTGTCCGCCCACTCGAAATCCACGTGGGTGATCAGGAGCGAGCGGAGCATCAAGGCGTTGATGCAGGCCACCCAGTCGCTCTTTCCGGCCTATGAGCTGATCGGCGAGTTTCATTCCCACGCTTACGACACCCTGTCCGATCTGGAGACGAACCGGGGATGGGAGTTCTCCGAGGGGGATGAGGGGGACCTGGTTTACTGGGCGCGCGATATGAAAGACAAGTTGGGCCAGAAGCCCGCGGTTTCTTTGGTCGCGGCCATCGCCTCCTGCGAGCGTAACGCCGAGCGCAGGCATCACAACGGCATCAAGTCAACGCTGGAGCTGTCCGCCGGCGGCTGCCGGATCATCATCAACGCCTACCGCGTGCTGGGGAGCGGCCGGCCGTCCAACCAGAACGTAATCCTCAAGGCCCCGGGCATGATTGAGTGAGGAATTGATGCGGCCTTGCCGATAGGCTATCATGGTTGGTATCGAACCAGGGCGGAGAGGGGGACACACAAATGAAAATAAAAGTCGTGGTCCATAAGGCGGAAGAGGGGGGCTATTGGGCGGAAGTGCCGGCCATTCCCGGATGCGCCACTGAAGGAGACACCTTCGAGGAACTGCTCAAAAATCTCCATGAAGCCGTGGAAGGATGCCTCTCCGTTGACGTTAAAGACATTACAAGCGCCGGTACGGATCAGATTGTGGAAATCGCCATATGAAGTCAGTTACGGGCAAGGAACTTTGCAAAATCCTTGAACGCCACGGTTGGACCTTGAAACGCATTAACGGAAGAGCCTCTTGCAAAAAGATTCCGGGGGGTAGCGCCGGCATCTTGCCGGCAACGTAACCCCCTAATATTACTGGTGCCTGTTTTTGCCGCCAAGATGGCGGCGCTACATTTTGCAAGAGGCTCGGAAGCCATCATATTTACGGCAAGTCGGGAAGCATCGTGCGTCTGTCCGTTCCCGTCCACGGCAGCAAGCCTCTACGCATCGGATTATTAAAGCACCTCTAGAAAATGGCCGAGATCGAGGAAGAAGAAGTCTGAAGTAAAACCTAATGTTTCGCGGCGGAAATTTTAGCCGCCGCTGATTAGCGCTTCTCCACCCTTCCCCCCACCACGATCTCCGGGATGCGCAGCGTCGGCTGGGCATCGGCGACGGGGACGCCCTGGCCGTCCTTGCCGCAGGTGCCGATGCCGAAGCCGAGGTCCGAGCCGACCATGTCAATTTCTTTGAGCACGGCCGGGCCGTTGCCGGTCAGCGTGGCGCCGCGCACCGGCTCGCCCTGCTTTCCCTTCTCGATCATGAAGCCTTCCTCGACCTCGAACACGAAGTCGCCGTTCACGGTGTTGACCTCGCCCCCGCCCATGCGCTTGACCAAGAGCCCGCGCTCGACGGAGCGGATAATCTTTGCGGGCGGCGTCTCGCCCGGCGCGATCATGGTGTTGGTCATGCGCACGATGGGAGGAGACCCGTACGACTCGCGCCGGCCGTTCCCGGTGCTTTTGTTCCCCGTCTTCATGGCGAGGCGGCGGTCGTACAAATAGCCCTTGAGCACGCCGCGGTCCACCAGCACCGTGCGCTGGGCGGGCGTGCCCTCGTCGTCAATGGAGAACGACCCGCGCTTGCCGGGGATGGTGGCGTCGTCGAGCACGGTGACGAGCGGCGACGCGATCCGCTCGCCCACTCGTCCCGCATAGACCGAGAGGCCTTCCTCGGCCAGGTCCGCTTCCAGGCCGTGGCCCACGGCCTCGTGGATCATGGTCCCGCCCGCCTGGGCCGCCAGCACCACCGGCATGGTCCCGGCCGGCGCCGGCCGCGCCTTAAGGTTGCGCACCGCCCGCCTAGCCGCCAAGAGCGCGACCTCCTCCACCGAGAGCTCGTTGAACATCTCCAGGCCCGTGGTCCCGCCCAGCGACTCGTGACCCACCTGGATGCCGGCATCGTCCGCCGCCACCGCGATCACGTAGAAGATGATGCGGGTCACCTGGTCCGCGGCGCGCAGGCCCTCGCTGTTGGCCACCGCGATCCGGCGCGATCCGTCGGAGTAAATCACCTTGACCTGGCGGATGCGGCGGTCGGCCTTCCGGGCCGCGCGCTCCGCCCGCCACATCAGCGCGAGCTTGTCCTCGACGCCCACCCCGTCCGGGCTCTCGGCCACGGGCATCCGGAAATTTTTCCAGCGGCCGCCCGCCTTGATCCTTCCCTTGCCGTTTTCCCGATGCACGGCGGCCGCGGCAAAAGACGAGCACTCCATGAGGGCGCGGTCCAAGATCACGTCGGTGTAGCTGTAAGCGGTGCGGTTCGATTGCAGCACGCGCACGCCCGCGCCCGAGCGCCGCCCCTGCACCAGCTTGTCAACGCGCCGGGCTTCCACCTCGATCAGCGTGCTCACCGTCTCCTGCGCGAAAATGTCCGCGAACTCCCCGCCCCGCGACAGCGCCTTTCGCAAAACGCGGGAAACGTCAACCTGATGGAGTAAGATTTTATTGTTCATGCGTCAAGAATACCTCCCGATAGCTCCTCATGCCGCATGGCCGCGACCAGAAATCATAATAATTTTTTCAGACAGGATTCACGGGATGAAAGATCAAGAGCCGTATTCTGCACATCCTGTCACTCTTGTCCAAAATAGGCCGTAAGAAAACCGCCAAGACGCCAAGAGCGCCAAGGATCGCCAAGTAAAACCTGATGTTTCTTGGCGGCCCGGCAAAGAACAGCTCCGGAGCGTTGGCTCCAACCGGCTTGGCGGACCGGCCGACGGGAGCGCCAAGCCAGAAACATTCGCACTCAAGCCTTCTTAAAATCGTGTTAAAAAATAATCCTTGGCGCTCTTGGCGTCTTGGCGGTTCTCCGGTCCGTTTATTTTGGACAGCACTGACATCCTGTAAATCCCGTTAATCCTGTCGAAAGTATTTTCTGCGCGGCCTATTCATCATCCGCGATCGTCTTCACGCGCTCCGGCCGGGGGATGCGCGCGATGGGGAAGCAGCTCGCCAGGTCCGCGATGACCGCTTCCAGCTCCCGGGCCAGGTCGGGCGCGACCAGCAGCTCCACGATCCCCCGCTCCTTGTCCAGCACCCTGGGCGCCGCGAATCCCTCGTACCCCTCCAATATGTGAATCAGCTCCACGATCTTCTCGTGCGGCAGTTGAAAGTACCACAGCCCATCCTCGTCTTTATCCTTTTTCCTTCCGCATTCATCATTCATAATTCATCATTTCCCCTACAGCCACCCCTGCTCCTTGAGCGTCTTCTTCACGAGCTTGGACCTCTCCTTGGTAATCTGCTGATTGGGCCCGCGCACCACCGACGTGATGGGATGGCCCTGCAGCCTGAGCGCTTCCTTGACCATCACCACGCTGGACACGGGCCGGTCGGGCGGACCAAGATAGGGCTTTCTCTGCATGGCCTTGAACCAGGCGCTCGCGACCTTGCCCGGCATGTCAATCTCGGTGAACAGCGGCAGCGCGCCCAACAGCTTGTTCGGCAGCTCCTGCGCCTCGCTGAACTTGCCATTGCCCATGGCCTGATAGAGGTCCAGGCAGTCCTTGGGCGCGATCAGCGGGATCGGGCAGATCACGCCGGCGCCCCCCATCTTCAGCGTGTCCTCCATCAGGAACGAGCTGCCCGCGAACACGGCCCACAGCTTCGTGCGCGTAAGCTTGACGATGCGCTTGATAAACGTGTGGCTCATGACCGTGATCTTGGCGCCATGGATGCCGGGGAGCGCGGCCAGCTCCGCGATCTCGTCCGGCGCCAGCATCAGCCCGGTGACCTCGGGGAAATAATAAAAGATGACGGGCAGGCCGCCCTCGTCGGCCAGCGCCTCGAAGTGTTCCTTCACCGCCTCGAGCCCGAGCTGGAAATACACGTTGAGCGCGGCCAGCACCGCGTGATACCCGGCCGAGCGCGCCGCCCGGGCCAGGAGCACGGCCTCCCGCGTCGAGAACGCCGACGCCCCCGCGATCAGCGGAAGCTTGCCCTGCGCGGCCTGGGCCGCCACCGCCAGGACCTTAAGCTTCTCCTCGGTGGTGAAATACGGGAACTCGCCGTTCGAGCCCAGGATCACCGCCGCGTGCAGCCCGCTCTCCCGGCAATGGACCACCAGGTGCGCGAGCCCCTGCTCGTCCACCTCGCCCTTTTCCGTGAGCGGGGTGGGCACCACGCCGAACACTCCCTGCAACTCCGGATTTCCCATGATCGCCTCTCTGAGTGGATGCCTTTATCAACGCCTCTCGACTGCCGGCATTATATCAACTCTATTCGCCGGAGGGAAAAATGGAGACGGCTTGGCGTTTATCATCAAGTCGCGCTAAGCTAATGGCCTGAAAAATTGAACTCGCGTGGTAGGCGGGACACCCCTGTCCCGCGGCCGCCCGACAGGAGTGTCGGGCCTGCCCGATTTTTTTAAGCCGGGGGGTAAGAGGATGTATCCATACCTGACTCAGGAGCACGAGGCGCTGCGGGCGCAGGTGCGGCGGTTCATAGACCAGGAGATCATGCCCATCGCGGCCGAGATTGACCGCGACAACGCCTTCCCGCTCGAGCAGTACCGCAAGATGGGCGAGCTCGGATTCCTGGGCCCCACCAGCTCCCCCGAGTACGGCGGCGCCGGCGCGGACCTGCTCACCACGGCGATCATCAAGGAGGAAATCGCCCGCGGCGCGCCCGGCCTGGCCATGAGCATCAACGTGTGCTCGCTCAACTTCGTGCACTCCATCGAGATGCTGGGCACGGAGGAACAGAAGCGCAAATACATGCCCGACGTGATCGCCGGCAAGCGCCTGGCCGGCTGGATGCTCACCGAGCCCAACGCCGGCTCCGACTCGCTCGCCCTCCAGACCACGGCCCGCCCCGACGGCGACCATTACGTGGTCAGCGGCCAGAAGACCTTCATCACCAACGGACCGCTCGCCGACTTCTTCATCGTGATCGCGCGGCTGCCGGGCACGAAGAAGGCGGAGGGCGGAATTCAGCTCATCCTGGAGCGCGACATGCCCGGCCTGACCGTGGGCCCCAAGTTCGACAAGATGGGCATGCGCTGCTCGCCGACCTCCGAGGTCTTCCTCGAGGACGTGAGGGTCCCGAAAAAGAACCTGCTCGGCCAGGAGGGCAACGGCTTCCGCGAGATGTTCATGACCCTGAACGCGGAACGCAGCATGGGCGCGTCCACCAGCATCGGCATCATGCAGGCCTGCCTCGAGATCTGCACCCGCTATGTCAAGGAGCGCACCCAGTTCGGACAGCCCATCGGCGAGTTCCAGCTCATCCAGGAGATGATCGCCGAGATGGCCATGAACCTCGAACTCTCCCGCACCTACTGCTATTACACGGTCAAGCGGGCCCAGGAGGGGCGGGACATCAACCGGGAGGCCGCCATCGTCAAGCTCTTCGCCTCCCGCGGCGCGGTCAAGGCCGCCTCCGACGCCGTCCAGATCCACGGCGGATACGGCTACATCAAGGAGTACAACGTGGAGCGATATTACCGCGACGCCAAGCTCGGCGAGATCGGCGGCGGCACCAGCCAGATCCAGCTCCGCCTCATCGCCAAGGACGTGCTGAAGCGGGGGGTATGACCGCCCAATTTTTTTGAACGATTCACTCTCCAAAATAGGCCGTAAGAAAACCGCCAAGACGCCAAGAGCGCCAAGGATCGCCAAGTAAATCATGATGTTTCTTTGCGGCCCGAAAAAGAACAGTTCCGGAGCGTTGGCCCCAACCGGCTTGGCGGACCGGCCGACGGGAGCGCCAAGCAAAAAACCTTCGCACCCCAGCCCTCTTAAAATCGTGTTGAAAAATAATCCTTGGCGCTCTTGGCGCCTTGGCGGTTCTCCGGTCCGTTTATTTTGGACAGCACTGTGAACGATTGGGAAAAATAATTGACCCGCCTCGCCGGATGGGCTAACATGGCAGCCATGGGAGAGAACGGCGCGAGAGGAGGGCGTCATGAAGCGTATCCTACTGGTTGACGACAGCCCGACCCTGGTGCAGGCGGCGTATGACGAGCTGGACGAGAAGGGCTACCTGGTCGAGGTCGCCTATCACGGAAAAGCGGCGGTCAAGTACCTCGAGGAAAACCCCGACGCCCCGCCCGGCCTGATCATCATGGACATCGAGATGCCCAAGATGAAGGGGGACGAGGCCGCGCGGGTCATCCGCCAAAACCCCGCCTGGAAGGACATCCCCATCATCGCGCTCACCGCGGTGGCCCCCGACAGCCTGGGCCGGAACCTCGCCTATTTCGACAATTACCTGGTCAAGCCCTTCGGCTTCAACGAGATGCTCGAGCTGGTGGAGAGGACGATCGGACCGGCGGATTGATCGCTTATTGCCCCATCATGCCCCTCGGGATCATGGAAGAGGGCTTGCCGGACTCCGCGCCATGAGCCAGTCCGTCACCATCGCGGCGATGGCGTTATACGACTCGGCCAGGTCCACCGCCTCCGGGTCCACGAACCACTGCGAGAACACGCCGTTTAACAGGCCCACGATCAAGATGCCCGCCCACCTCGCGTCCACGTCCTTGCGGAACAGCCCCTTCTTCTGGCCCGAGGCCACTACGTTGGACAGGAAGCCGCGGTAAAGGTTCCAGCGGTTCCGGAACACCGGCGCGGCCTCGTTGTTGAAGTTCGCGCTCTCGATCATCAGCGCGAACACCGCGCGCGAGCCCGCCAGGTCCCGGAGCGTGATCTTCTTGTCCGTCTCCAGCGCCAGGTGGAGCAGGCTCTTCTCGTCGAAGCTCCGCGTCTCGCGCGAGTTGCTTATCACCTGCGTAATGAAGTCCCGGATGATCTTCTCCAGCACCGCCTGCAGAAGCTTCTCCTTGGTCTCGAAGTGCCAGAACACCGCGCTCTTGCCGATCCCCGCCGACCGCGCGATCATCTGCACCGACGTCCCCGCGAACCCGTGCCGCGCAAACAGACGGATGGACTCGCGCAGGATCTTCTTCCGCGTCTTCTCGCCCTCCGCCTTCTTATGACGGTTAACGCTCTTGGCCATGGCTAAAGCCCGGACCGATTGGTCTGGATAAAACAACTTAATTCATGAGAGCGCGGCTGTCAAACCTCTTGCCCCGCCGCGTCGAAAAACCCGAATCCGCCCCCGCCCGCGGCTCATCAAAACAATAACCGCGTCCGCGCAATTCCTTGCCGGAGTGGTTATCTGCTATTATTAAAGGCGGGACGTGTAAAAGGCGACATGGCGAAGTCTGACAAGAAATCCCGGCTCTTGACCATCATCATCATCGCGGTCCTCGGCGCGTGGGCCGCGGCCATGGGCGCGTTCTTCGCCCGGAGCCGGCTGAAGAGCGCGCCGGTGGTCATCACCCAAGGGCCGAAGGCCGCCGGCTGGGACCGCGAGCAGTGGATGGGCATTTACCAGGGCCGCACCAAGATCGGCTATGCCTTCTCCCGCCTGCGCCAGACCGATGCCGGCTTCGAGCTGTGGAGCAAGACCCGGATCGAGCTCAAGCTCATGGACACGGCCCAGCGCATCAGCATTGACCTGCAGGGCCGGCTCGATCCCGACTATACGCTGCGCGACCTGGGCTTCGAGGCCCTCTCCGACTTCATGGACATCAAGGCCCGCGGCCACCGCGACGGCAATGACCTCGACCTCGTCATCACCACCGCCGGACAGGAGATCCGGCACACCCTGCATTTCGAGCATCCGCCGACCCTGGAAATGCAATGGCAGTTGCAGCAGGCCATGACCAAGGCCAAGATCGGCGACGAGTTCTCGCTCTCCATGTTCGATCCCATGTCGCAGAAGGATTTGCCGGTGACGGTCAAGGTGACGGGGGACGAGGACCTGAAGATCGGCGACACCGTGGTCCCCTGCTTCAAGGCCGAGATCGCGGTGGCCGGCCAGAGCGAGTACGCCTGGGTCTCGAAGCAGGACGCCGAGGTGGTCAAGGAGTACCATCCCGGCTCCGGATTCACCATGATCTCGGAGGGTCAAGAAAAGGCCCTCGACGTGGACTGGGAAAAGGCCGGCGCCGTGGACGTCCTGGTCACCCTCATGGTGCCATCCAACACCGCGCTCATCGAGCCCCGGTCCATAACCTACATGAAGGCAAGGCTCACCGGCGCGCCCCTCGACAACCTGGACCTCGCCAGCCCCGGACGCCAGGCCGTCGCCGGATCCACCGTCGAGATCAAATTGGAAAACGCCATGCCCGCGACCGGCTACGCCCTGCCCGTCACGGCGTCGCTCCCCGATGACGCCACGCTTTTCTACCAGTGGCTCGCGCCCACCGCCTTCATCCAGAGCGACAACGCCCAGGTCAAAAAAGCCGCTCTCAAAGCCGCGGCAGGCGCCGCCGACGCCGTCACCGCCACCGACCGGCTGGCGGCGTGGGTCGCGAAGAATGTCGAGCCTTCCATGGTCATGAGCATCCCGTCGGCGCTGGAGGTGCTGGACCAGAAGAAGGGGGCGTGCAAGGAGCACACGGTCCTGTTCGTGGCCCTGGCCCGGTCGCTGGGCATCCCGGCCCGCACCGTGTCCGGCATTGTTTACTCGGACCAGCAGATGCTGGAGGGCTTTTATTATCACGCCTGGGTCGAGGTCTGGCTGGCCGACCCCGAGGGCAACGGCGCCTGGGTCTCGGTGGACCCGACCTTCGGCCAGAACCCGGCGGACGCCACCCACGTCAAAATGGTGGAGGGCGGCCTGGACCAGATGTACAAGCTGCTGCAGGTGGTGGG
Organism: bacterium; assembly: GCA_035527835.1. Taxonomy (GTDB): domain Bacteria; phylum RBG-13-61-14; class RBG-13-61-14; order RBG-13-61-14; family DATKZS01; genus DATKZS01. The sequence continues at coordinate 68,841 of DATKZS010000196.1, read as the reverse complement.
GCGGCTCAAGGTCGAGGTGGAGGACTACCGTTGATACAAACCATTGATCTATGCAAGGACTACGGAAAGTTCCGCGCGGTGGACCGCGTGAACCTCTTGGTGCGGCCCGGCGAGATCTTCGGGTTCCTGGGGCCTAACGGCGCCGGCAAGACCACCACCATCCGCATGTTGATCGGACTGCTCCGCCCCACCTCCGGCCGCGTCATCATTGACGGGCACGACCTGGACAAGGAGCCGGTCGCCGCCAAGAGCGTGGTCGGCTTCATCCCCGACCGCCCCTACCTCTACGAAAAGCTGACCGGCGAGGAGTTCCTGAAGTTCATGGCCGGGCTCTACGGCGTGGACGGCAACGGCGTGGCCTCCCGCATCACCGACCTGCTCCGCTTCTTCGACCTTACTGACTGGCGCCGCGAGCTGATCGAGAGCTACTCCCACGGCATGAAGCAGCGACTGGTAATGGCCTCCGCCCTGATCCATCAGCCCAAGGCCATCATCGTGGACGAGCCCATGGTCGGACTCGACCCCCGCGGCGCCAAGCTCCTTAAAGAGGCCTTTAAAAAGCTCGCCTCGGAGGGCGTGGCCATCTTCATGAGCACCCACACCCTGGAGATCGCCGAGCAGATGTGCGACCGCCTCGCCATCATCAACGAGGCCAGGATCATCGCCGAGGGCACGGTCGAGGAACTCAGACGCCGGGCCGAGGAAAAGGACGGGGCCCACCTCGAGGACATCTTCCTCTCCCTGGTCGGCGCCGAGGACATGAAGGACGTCATCGCCGGCCTCAAGCCGTGAGCTCCGGAATCGAACCATGGCTGAATCGGACCTGACCCGCAAGCCTCCCGCCTGCATGATGTGCGGCCACTGCTGCGGCCCTTATTTCGCGCTGTACGTGGACGAGGCCGACGAACAGCGCTGGGAGCGGGAGGGAAGGCGCGACATCCTCAGCCGCCTCGACTGGGAGCGCTGGCACGTGACCTGCGACGACGACGGCGCGTATCACATAGACACCGGCGAGCGCTTCACCCGCTGCGCCTTCCTAACTCACGGCCCCGACGGCCACTCCCTCTGCGCCATCCACGACACCAAGCCCATCATCTGCCGCGACTACCCGCCCGCATCATCCGAGCTCTGCGCCCTCCACGGGAAGGCGTGAGGCGTGGGGCTTGAGGCCTGCGGTCTCACACCTCAAACCTCACACCTCAAACCTCAAACCTCAAACCTCGATTGAATCCCTCCCCACCGGGTGCTAACATTGACCCGTCATGCCGCCGGAGACAGACAAGAGCAACGTGCGAAACTCGTCCGGGATTGTGCTCATGGTCCGCCTGGGCTTTGACGCCTCCAACCTGGCCCTGCTGGGGGCGCTGCTCTGCCTGATCTATTTGGAGGTCGGGTTGCAGCTCGGGCCCGACCAGGTGGCCGAGATGGTGGTCGGCGGGCTCTGGCTCATCCCGGTGCTCTTGGTGCTCGATTTCATCGCCGGCCTCGCCGCCTACCGCCCGATATATCAACTGCTCCGGGAATGTTTTTCCGGCGGGAAAATGGCCCCGGAGCGGGCCGCGATGCTGTGGCGCAAGCTGTTCGTGTTCCCGGCGCAGGCCATGTTCATCTCCGCGGCGATATGGATCGGCGGCGCGGTGGCGGTGGCCTGGTGGATGACGGGACACGGCGCCGTGACCGCCCGGCAGGCCGTCATCGCCTTTCCCTGCTCCGCGCTGCTCGGACTCAGCACCTCCGTCGTATTTTACTTCCGCGCCCGCGCCATCATCCGCCCGGTGCTGGAGAGCGTCTCGTCAAGCCTCCCCGCCGGTTTCGAGGTACCCCGCACCATCTCCATCCGGCTCAAGCTGATGGCCAGCATCGCCATCATCCTGGCCGCGGTGGCCCTGTCCTTCGGGTCCCAGACCTGGTTCTGGCGCGAGCGCGGACCGCTCGATGCGGCGCTGGCCGCCGCCAACGAGTCCATCGAGCGCGTCGCCGGCCTGATCAGGAAGGGAAACGGCGCGGTCCCGGCCCTGCCCGGGGAGGAGAACGCCTCCTATGCGCTCCAGCCGTTCGTCGTGGACTTCGAGGGCAAGCCGGCGGGCGGGGCCGGAAACATCTCCGCCGCGGACCTCGCCGTCGTCAACTCCCATCCCCGCCTCCTGGGCCTCGCCGAGTGGGAATCAACAAACCCGTTCCGGGCAGGCATCGCCCGCGTCATCACCGGCCTCATCCCGCTTCCCGAGGAGGCGCCGCTGCCGATGGGACCGGAGGCGCTCGGTTGGATCAGTGAATTGATCGGCGCCGCTTCCGCCGCGCCGCGCTGGGTCGTGCTCCGCCGCGAGCCGCTCCCGGGAGGGCTCCATCCCGGCGCCATCATCAGTCTCAAGCCGCTCGGCCCGGACCAGGCCCGGAGGCGCGCGCTCTCCAACCGGTTCCTCGCGGCCTGCATCGGCATTCTAATCCTCATCGTCATCCTTTACGCCTTCTGGCTCACCCTCGACATCAGCGAGCCCATCGCCGAGCTGCGCTCCGTCATGGACCGGGTCTCGCGCGGCTCCGCGCCCAAGCCGGCGCCGCTGCAGAGCGACGACGAGATCGGGGCCCTCGCCCTCTCCTTTAACCGCATGAGCGCCATCCTCGGCGAGCAGATGGAACGAGGCGAACGGAGCATCGCCACCGTCCGCGCCGCCTTCGCCAACCTGGCCCGCATCGTGGGCAACATTGCCGGCGCTGCCTCCAGCCAGGCCGCCGGGGCATCCGAGCAGGCCGCCAGTCTCCACCAGATCTCCACCACCTCCGAAGAGATCGCCGCCACCCTGCGCGTCATCGCCGAGAACGCCTCCAACGTCGAGCAGGTCGCCGGACAGACCCTCTCCTCCTGCCACTCCGGACAGAACCAGCTCCAGGAAGTCGTCTCCGGAATGAACATGGCCATGGCCCGCGCCAATGACGTGGCCTTCAAGATGCTCAACTTCCAGGAGCAAGCCATGCGCATCGAGGGCATCCTCGACTTCATCCGCGGCATCTCCGAGCGCACCAACATGATCGCGTTGAACGCCTCCATCGAGGCTTCCGCCGTGGGCGACGCCGGGGATAGGTTCGGCATCATCGCCGCCGAGATGAGGAAGCTGGCCGAGCAGACCATGTCCGGAACCAAGGACGTCAAGAACATTTTCAACGAGCTCCAGGCCGCCACCGGTTCCGCCATCATCGCCACCGAGGAGGGGGAGAAGAAAGTCAAAGCCGCGCTCAAGCTCACCGACCACGCCTCCGAATCCTTCCAGAGCATCGTCCACTGGGCCGGAGAGACCGCCCGCTCCGCCCAGGAAATCGCCCTGTCCTCCAACCAGCAGACCACCGCCACCGACCATCTCGCCGCCGCCTTGGGCGAGGTCCGGGAGGTCGCCGGAAAATTCGCCGCCGCCGCCAAGTCAATGGAGAGCTCGATCTCCGAGCTCCGCCGCCTGGGCGACGAGCTCGGCGCATTATTGGGACCTGAACAAGACGGCGCCCCCGCGCCGCCAAACGCCAAGGAGGGAAACCGTGACCAATAACGAATTAAGCCGCAAGGTCCTCGACGTGCTCACCCGGAAGGAGGGCACCGTCAAGTTCAAGGAGCTGGTCGGGATCCTCGCCGCCGACGCCCGCGACATCTTCAAGAACCTCTTCTTCCTCGAAGAGAAGGGCTTTATCCAGCTCTCCACCAGCTACCCCGTCGAGGCCGTGTACCCCCAGATCCACCTCGTCCGCCTCCGCGCCCGCGGAGAGGCCCTGGTCAAGGACCACAAGCTCCTCGACGCCGCCTTCCCCCTCTCCGACGTCACCACCGACCTCAAGCCCCACATCCCCCCGGACCTCAATAACAAGGGACCCGCGACCTTCGCCCAGGTCCTCGACATCCTCGCCGCCCGAGTCCGCGAACAGATGCGGGGAGACGAGCGCGACGCCGTCCTCGAAAAAATCGAGTCCCTCCTCGCCATCCCCATGGCCAACGGCTCCTTCCGCGAGCCGAAATAAAATTGGTTCTTCCGGCTTAAGAGCACCTGCTCGCGGACTCGAGAATGATCCACTCTCGGGCGCAGTCGCTCATGTCGCGAGGCGGCGCCCGGAAATTATGAAAAGAAGCGAGGAGCGAGAAGCGAGAATCGAGGATATTTTGCGGACCCCCTCGATCCTCGCTCCTCGATCCTCGATCCTTTTTTCTGAGAACCTCCCTGCTTATTGTAAAATTCGGTGAACTTTTCGGCTTGACAAATGACTAAAGAGTAAATAAAATGACTATTATGTTCGTATAATGAATAAATGGTCAATTTATGACCGAATGGTCATTCAAGGGGATCACATGGTGAATCCGCAGGAAGAAAGAAAAGAGATGTGGCACGCGATGATGAAGGAGTCGCTGCATCGGGCGGTGATACAGATATTGGTGGAGGAGGGTTGGCGGAAGCTGACCATGGAGCGGGTGACGCAGGCGGCGGGGATGGCGAAGGGCACGCTCTACAACTATTTCAAGGACAAGGACGATCTTTTGCGTTACGCGGTCAGGAGCAGCCTTGACCCGCTGGACAAGGAGATAGACAAGATTCTGGGTTCGGGGGCGGCCCCGGACCAGCGGCTCAGGGACGTGGTCCTGTGCGTGCTGAAATATTTTGACGAGAACCGGGCGTTCTTCCGGGTGCTTCTGGACCCGGAACTTTCCGGCCCGCGGATGCACCCCAAAGGGCGTGACCGGCAACAAGTGCTTATACTTAAGATCAGTCGTGTTTACGATGAGGGCGTAAAGCAGGTCATGTTCCGCCCCCTGCCGCCGGAGAAGGCGGCGGCCATGTTCGTGATGTCGAGCGTGGCGCTGGTGATGGAGCGGATGATGAGAGACGAGAACACTCCGATCGAGGAAGAGGCCGCGCTGCACGCGGACTTTTTTCTGCACGGCGTGGCTGTTGGTAGCAAATAGTTTTATAAAACCGCAGAGACGCGGAGAACGCTGAGGAAGAAATATTGTTTCATTAGAAGAAAAGGGGAGTGAAGAAAACCATGTTTCTCAAAAGTATAGGAAAGAACCCTCATGCGGATAGTGGCAGGGACGGCAGTGCGAGGAGAGAAGCAATGAAGGCGAGGAAAGAAAGGTCCGGGCGGGCGGCCGGGTTGCGCGTCATCCTGGCGCTGGTGCTGGCGGCGGGCGGAGGCTGTACGCAGATCAAGAACGCCCGTCTGGCGCAGGACGCGAGCCGGGCGCCGGCGGGCGAGCGGACGGTTACGGCGGCGGAGGCCGGGCTTTCGGCGGGCACGGAGCTCACGGCCGAGCGGGCGGTGGAGCTCGCGCTTCAATATCATCCGCAAATGGTGGTGGCCCAGGAGAACCTGGCGATTGCCCGGAGCCGGGCTCAGGACGCGGTGTCGGGGTATCTGCCGACGGTAAGGTCGCAGGCCCAGTACGAGCGGACCACGCAGAACTCTTCGGCGCCGGGCGCGCCTTCTCCGAGCAACGACTCGGAAGATTCGTACAGCGCGGGGGTGAACCTGGACCAGTTGCTGTTGGACTTCGGGCGGACGTCGGCGCTGGTGCGGCAGGCGGGCGCGAACAAGCTGGCGGCGGAACAGAATTTGCGGTCCGCGGCGAACGACGTCACGTTTCTGGTGCGGCAGGCGTATTACGATTTATCGAAGGCGCAGGCGCTCTTGGTGGTGGCGCGGGACACGGAGAAAGAGTTCGAGGCGCACCTGGAGCAGACCCGGGCCCTGGTGGAGGTGGGGCGGCGGATCCGGTACGACCTGACCAAGGCGGAGGTGGACCTGGGCAACGCGCGGCTCAACGTGATCAGCGCGGAGAACGCGGTGAAGACCTCGCGCGCGGCGCTGGCGCAGGCGATGGGGCTGGCCGAAGACCCGGGATTTATAGTGACGGAGCCGGCGGTGACGGAGTACAGCGTGGCGTTTGACGCGCTGATGGATGAGGCGCGGTCGCACAACCCGAGCCTGCTGGCGCTCATGGAGCAGGAGAGGGCGGCGTCGGCGGGGGTTGATTACTCGATCGCGGACCTGGCGCCGAAGCTGACGCTGGGCGCGGGCTATACCTGGAACGGGAGCGATTTTCCGCTGACGTGGAATTGGGCGGTGGGCCCGCTCATCTCGCTGGACCTGTTCAGCGGGTTTCGGAAGGTGAACTCGGTGGACCAGGCGGCGGCGGCGCTGCGGTCGGCCCGGGCTCGGAAGTCGGAGCTGGAGCAGCAGATCTTCGTGCAGCTCAAGCAGGCCCAGGCGCAGTTGGAGGACGCGAAGAGGCGGATGGAGCTCACGGAGCAGGTGGTGGGCCAGGCCCAGGACAACCTGGAGCTGGTGACCGAGCTTTACAGGATCGGCCGGGCGTCGGCCGTGGATTTGACGGACGCGGAGACGAGCCTCAGCAACGCGCGGGCGCAAGAGGTGCAGGCGCGGTTCGATTACCTGGCCGCGGTGGCGCAGATTCAGCATATTACCGGGGGAAATGAGCCATGAAACGGCGTTGGGTTTATGCCGCGGTGGCGGTGGTGGCGGTGGGTTCGCTGGGGGCGTGGCGGCTGTGGCGCGACGGGAACGGCGGTCTTGGCTACAACGTGGCGGCGGTGGGGAAGGGCCTGGTGGTGCAGACGGTCAAGGCCACCGGCACGGTCCAGCCCATCAAGCAGGTCGAGGTGGGCACGCAGGTGACGGGCCGGATCAGCAAGCTCTACGTTGATTTCAACTCGGAGGTCCGGGAAGGCCAGACGGTGGCGCAGATAGACCCCACGGTTTACGAGGCCCGGGTGGCCCAGGACCAGGCCAACGTGGTACGGAGCAGGGCCGACGTCCAGCAGGTCAAGGCGCAGCTCTGGAAGGCGGAGAAGGAGCTTGCGCGCGACCGCCAGCTCCTGCCCCGGAACCTGATCTCGCTCTCGGAGCTGGACGCGGACGTGGCCAGCCGCGACGTGCTGGTGGCGCAGCTCAAGCAGTCACGGGCGGCGGTGGACCAGGCCCAGGCGCAGTTGCGTCTTTCGCAGGCGGACCTGAGCTACACGGTGATCAAGTCGCCGGTCAACGGAGTGGTGGTGGCGCGCAACGTGAGCGAGGGCCAGACCGTGGTGGCGAGCCTGGCCGCGGCGACCATCTTCGTGATCGCCACGGACTTGAGCCATGTCCAGGTGGAGGCGGCGATCCCGGAGGCCGACATCGGGAAGGCGGCCGATGGCCAGCCGGTGTCGTTCACGGTGGACGCCTTCCCCGACCAGACCTTCCACGGCGAGGTGACGCAGGTGCGGATCAACGCGACCACGGTGCAGAACGTGGTGACCTATACGGTGATCATCACGGCCGAGAACCCGGAGCGCAAGCTCTTGCCGGGGATGACGGCCAACGTCTCGGTCGAGGTGGCGCGGCACGAGGACGTGCTCAAGGTCCCGAACGCGGCGCTGCGTTTCCGCCCCGCGGCGCAGGGAGAGGCCGCGGGCGTGCCCTGGGCGGGCGCGGGCGAGCAAGGCCGTTCCGTGGAGCACGGGCACAAGATTTATGTGCTTGCGGACAAGGGCCTTTCCGAGGTCAGGGTGACGACGGGCATCAGCGACGGCTCGTTTACCGAGGTGTCGGGTCCCGGCCTCACCGCGGGTCAGCAGGTGGTGGTCGGGATGGTGGAGGCGGGGGAGGGCAACCAGCAGGTGAACCCGTTCATGCCGCAGATGCCGTCGCGCAACGTGCGCAGGGTGGCGCACTGACATGGACTCGCTGATCACGTTGGACGGGGTCACCAAGACCTACCACCTGGGGGAGGTTGACGTGCCGGCGCTCCGCGGCATTACCATGGAGATCAAGCGGGGCGAGTTCGTGGCGATCATGGGGGCGTCGGGGTCAGGCAAGACCAGCCTCTTGAACGTGATCGGGTGCCTGGACCGTCCGAGCGGCGGCAAGTATCTTTTAGACGGCCTGGACATCACGGTGGCCGAAGACGACGAGCTGGCCGCCGTGCGCAACCGCAAGATCGGGTTCGTGTTCCAGAGCTACAACCTGCTGCCGCGGACCGACGCGCTGGAGAACGTGGAGATGCCGCTGCTTTACGGGCCGCGGACGAGCGCCAAAGAAAAGCGGGACAAGGCGATCAGGCTGCTGACCAGGGTGGGTCTTGAGTCCAGGGTGCACCACCATCCCACCCAGCTTTCCGGCGGCGAGCAGCAGCGGGTGGCCATCGCGCGGGCGCTCATCAACGAGCCTCCCCTGATCCTGGCCGACGAGCCGACCGGCAACCTGGACACGAAATCGAGCCGCGAGATCATGGCGATTTTCACGGAGCTGCACGGCGACGGGATCACGCTGGTGATGGTGACGCACGAGGACGACATCGCGAAGTACGCCCAGCGGGTGATCACGGTGCGGGACGGGGTGGTGATATGAACGTGTGGGCGACGCTCCGGGTGGCGATGCGGGCGCTGGTGCGCAACAAGGTGCGCTCGCTGTTGACGACCTTGGGGATCATCGTGGGCATCGCGGCGGTGATCGCGATGATGGCGGTGGGCCAGGGCGCCACGGTCATGATCCAGGACCAGATCAAGAGCCTGGGCAACAACCTGATGATCATCTTTCCCGGCAGCTCGATGATGCGGGGCATGCACGGCGGCGCGGGCAGCTCGCGGACGCTGACGGCGGAGGATGCGGAGGCGATCTTCAAGGAAAGCCCTTACGTCGCGGCGGTGACGCCGCTGGAGCGCACGGGCCGGCAGGTTATTTACCAGGACATGAACTGGGCGACGCAGATTCAGGGCGTTGCTCCGTCGTATCCGGAAATTCGCAGTTGGAGTTTGCTGGCGGGCCGTTTTTTCATGGATTCCGAGGTTACGATCAGCTCGCGGGTGGCGGTGCTGGGGATGACGGTGGTCAAGCAGCTTTTCAACGACGAGGACCCGATCGGCGAGACCATCCGGATCGGCAACATGCCTTTCCGGGTGATCGGGGTGTTTGCTCCGAAGGGGACCGCGGCGTTTGGAATGGACCAGGACGACACCATCGTGATCCCGTGGACCACCTGCCGGCACGTGCTGCAGAACTCGCAGTTCAACGACGTTGACCAGATCATGGTCAAGCTCAGCTCGATGAAGGTCCTGGACCAGGCCACCGACGACATCACCGCGCTGCTCCGGCAGCGGCACCACCTGGCCCCGGGCGCCGAAGACGACTTCTCCATCATGGACATGACCGAGGTCACCTCCACCATCACCCAGGTGTCCCGGGTAATGACACTGTTGCTCACGGTCATCGCCTCCATCTCCCTGATGGTGGGCGGCATCGGAATCATGAACATCATGCTGGTCTCCGTGACCGAGCGCACGCGCGAGATCGGGCTGCGCATGGCGGTGGGGGCCAGGCGGCGGGACATCCTGATGCAGTTCCTGGTCGAGGCCATGGTGCTGTCCGGGATCGGCGGGATCATCGGCATCCTGCTCGGCATCGGGGCGGCCAAAATCTTGTCGAGCACCGCCGGCTGGCCGGTGCTGGTGAGCCCGGCCTACATCCTGCTCGCGCTTATCTTCTCGGGAATGGTCGGAATCTTCTTCGGGTTCTACCCGGCCTGGCGCGCGGCCAAGCTCGATCCCATCGAGGCCCTGCGCTATGAGTGAGCAGGGCCGTGGTGAAGGGAATGATGGCTGGTCCTTGAGTTGAGCTTCTTTTTTAAGCGCAAAGGCGCAAAGAATGCAAAGGAAGAGCGGAATTTACAGGATGCACCGGATTTTTTCCTGCTGATTCTTGGCGTTCTTTGCGCCTTTGCGCTTAAAATCCCTTGCATCGTCACTGCTGAATAAATTCGCGTACCACCGTTCCCGCCAGCAGCCCGGCGGTGATGCCCAGCGCCAGGGCGTTAGGATGAAAATCGTTCCTGCTCACCACCAGCGCGGATGAGGCGTGGCGTGCCAATTCCGGCCGCGGGTCAATCCATGGGACCCCGAGCTCCGTGAGCGCCCGCTGCAGGCGCGCTCTCTCGTCGTGGAACACGTCGGCGTCATCCAGGTAGGGAAAGGTCACGACGATGATGGCGACGTGGGCCTCCCGGCTCGCGTTGACAATGTCGGTCAATTCTTTCAGGAACGCCGGCCATTCCGGGCCCGCCGGGTCATAGAGCCCGCGCACGTGGGCCGTGAGCAGGCGGCCCATCTCCTCGGCCACCGGCAGCGCCAGCAGGGGCCTGATAAAGGGCAGCCTGGTCCACCATGCCCTTTTCCAGCGGTCCATTTTCGGGGAATGGGGAATGAACGGGACCCGCTCCGGATCGTTGATCTCGGTAATGACCAGGACCACGAGGTCCGGATCGAGGGCCAGGACGCGGGGCTTAAAGATCAGCGCGTAGTCCTTTATATTATAACCGCGCACGCCGGCGTTGATCGTCTCCCATTTTTTCGCCGGGGCTAAAGCCTCGATCTTTTTTTCGAGCTGGACGGCGAGCGTCGAGTTTTCCTCCACCCCCTGGCCGAAGACCACGGAATCGCCCGTGACCACGATCCGGACATTGCCGGCGGGCTTGGGCATCTCGATCCCGCCTCCGCGCCAGCCCTGCTCATTGATCCGCGCCGCGACCCCGTTCAAATGGCCGGTCATGCCCGGAACGTGCTCATGGGCCACGCCCGGAATCGCGGCCGCGCGGTAAAAGCCGGGAGTGTCGGCCGGGCCGGGAGCGGGCCGGTCCGCAAACAGCGAGAACACGGAAAACACGATGACGGCGGCGGCGATGAACACGGCGGAGGAAAAGAGGGTGAGGCGGGACTTTTTCATCCCTTTGATTCATCCTTGGGTCCGAGCATTTTCTCACCCAGGTCCAGGAACTTCTGCGCGTGTTCAATATGCAGCGCGGCCTGTTCCCGGCTTACCTTTTCCGGCGCCGTGTAGTCGCCATCAAGGCGCGCTGCTTGAGCCTCCAAAAGGTAGCGATGGAATTCAGAGGGGACCCGGCCGGTGCCGCTGAAAGTCTTGCCGAAAAAGGAGATGACCGCGGAATGCTTGGAGAAGGCCATCTCTTCACGCTCCAGAAACGCCTGGGCAACGTAGAACATTGTATAGTAGGCCCGTGATGCCGCGAATCCGGGGAACCCTCCCTCCAGCATCATTCGGGCCGCTTTCAGACTCTCACCGGCTTTATAGAGCAGCTCTTTTTCGTCAGGACTCATATCTCGATCCCCTCTCGGCGCACGTTTCTAAGCAACGGTCCCTGGCGATGAAGAAACCTGTCCTCCTCCATGAAGACGCATGAAATGACCACGGTATGGGCCAGAGACGCGTCAGCCATCAACTGCCCGCAGCGGGAAATCTCCCGTCCAGCGTCCACCGATCCCCCCAGCACCACCAACACGTCAATGTCCGACTCCCGGTCCGCATCCCCCCGCGCCCGTGAGCCGAACAGCACCAGGTGTTTCAGCCTGGAGCCATAAAGCGCTTCCAGGCCGCGCCGGAACTCGGAGAGAATGGTCTTTGTTTCTTGGTCCATCGCGGCAGCCTTTACTTAAGATTGTATCGGCGGTCCCGGTTTTTTCAAGCCGTGAGCTCAGAACCCCTGGTACTCCGGGTGTTCGTCCCGGGTGATGCGGATGGCTTCCAGCGCGATCTCCTTTGGCGCCTGTTCGCCGCTCAGGATTTTGAGCGCGGTCTCGATGGCCTCTTTGGATCCGTTCTGATAGACGAAGGTCGCGGAGAGGTCGCCGGCGCGGATCATCTTGACGGCCTCGCCCTGGCCGTCAATGCCCACGATCACCATGTCCTTTTCCCGGCCCACGGCCTTGGCCGCCAGGAACGCGCCGATGGCCATCTCGTCGTTGTGGGCGTACACCGCGTCAATCTGGGGGAAGGCCTGCAGCGCGTTGTCCATGATCTGCTTGGCCGGCGAGCGCTTGTAGTCGCCGGGCTGGTCGTAAATGATCTCGAGGCCCGGGTTCTTGGCCATGACCTCGCGGAAGCCGTCGTGGCGCTCCTGCGTCGCCGTCGCGCCCAGGATGCCCTCGATCTCGACGATCTTGCCCGAGCCGCCGAGCTTTTGGGCCAGGTACTCGCCCGCGGCCCTGCCGATGGCCAGGTTGGAGGCGCCGATGAAGCAGGTGTACTTGTCGCCGATCACCCGCCGGTCCAGCACGATCACCGGGATGCCCCGGTCATGGGCCTTGGCCACCACCGCCGTGAGCGGAGCCGCCTCCCGGGGGCTGATGATCAGAGCGTCAACGCCCCTCACCATGAAGTTGTCCACGTCCGCTATTTGCTTGTCGTTGCGGTTCTCGCCGTTCGCGATCACCAGCTTGATCTCCGGGTGCTCCCGGGCCGCCTCTTCCATCTGCTGGTTCATGTTGATGCGCCACGGGTCCTCGAACGTGCACTGCGAAAAACCGATGATATACGGCCGGCCCGGCGCCTTCGCGCCGCTGACCGGCGCCGCCGCCTCCGGGGCCTTGGCGCCGCCCTCCGGCGACGGGCCGGACGACCGGTCCTGGCAGCCCAGCACCAGCGCGGCGCAGAAAACTATCGTCGCAACGGCTGTATGTTTCATTTCCCATCCCTCCCTTTTATTTCGCACGGAGGCACGGAGATCACAGAGAAAGAATGGAGTTTTGTTTTTCTCTCCGTGTTCTCTGTGTCTCGGTGTGAAATTATTCTCGTCGAGGGCGAGAACTCACCCTCCAATGGTCATATTCTATGACCCGGCGCCGAGCAGGTCAACAAAAAGACGGCCGGCTCAGAACCAGTCGCCATGGGGCGCGGCGTCGTCAAAATCGAGTCCCCCGTAAAAGCGGGGGATCTTGTGGCGGGTGAGGTAGGAATAGAGGACCACCACCGACACGTCCACCGGCAGCGACAGGAGCGGAAGCAAAAAGGTGTAGGCGTCCTGATAGGCATCGCTGTTGCCGGCCGCGAACAGGATCAGGGGGATGAAGCCGGCGAGCACGAAGCGGATCAGGCTCAAGGTGATGACGGGGACGGGCATGAGCGCGATGAGCGCGAGGTTCTTGCGGATGGCCGCGCCGAGCGGCTTCTGGTCGAAGAGGATGGCGAGGTCGAGGTAGGGGAAGACGAGGTAGAAGATCAGGACCGGGATCATGAGCAGTCCGGCGCCGACGACCATGATCAGATAATAGATCAGGAAGTAGAGGTAGAAATTCCAGAACGAGAGCGCGAGCCAGTCGCGGAAGGCTTTATAGGTGAGCGGCGTGGCGTGGAGCCGCGACCAGATCAGGGCGTAGAGCAGGGCCTGGTACAGCGCGTACACCAGGTTGATGAGCAGCACGGAAAGCGGCGGCGCGAAGAAAAGCTCTCCGGAAAAAACCTTCAGGTTCTCGAACAGGAAATGGTGGAAATGGTTGAGCGCGTAATCCACGGGGGCGAAGATGGCGAGGGCGGCGAGCAGGGGCCAGGCGTTCTTGATCGTGAACCCGGCGCTGCGGCCGAGGAGCTTGCCGGTCCACATCTTCAGTCCCGGTCCTTTTGCAGGAGCACGGCGGCGATGATGATGGCGCCCTTCAACACGCGCTGCAGGTTGGGGTCAATGCCGCGCAGCCCGAGCACGTTGTTGAGCACGCCGATGATGAGCGCTCCGATCAGGGTCCCGCCCACGCTGCCCCTGCCCCCGGCCAGGGAGGTCCCGCCGATCACGGCGGCGGCGATGGCGTCGAGCTCGAAGCCGATGCCGTCGTCGGGCCGGCCCGCGTTCTGCACCGAGGTGTAAATGGCGGCGGCGAGACCGCACAGCGCGCCGGAGATGGCGTAAACCATGACCTTGACCCGCGCCACCGGGATGCCCGAGAGCGCCGCCGCCGGCTCGTTCGACCCGATGGCGTAGGTGAACCGCCCGAAGCGGGTGCGCGAGAGCACCACGTGCGACGCGAACACGACCAGCAAAAAGATCACGCCCGGCCACGGGACCTTCACCACCCACAGGTCAAGGTCCTGGCCCAGCGCCGCGAACGCCGCCGGCTGGTCCCCGTAAATGTCTATGCCCCGCCCGCCCGTCCATAAAAACGCGAACCCCCGCGCGATGCTCATCATCGCCAGCGTCACGATGAACGGCTGGATCTGAACCATCGCCAGCCGCGGCGCCCGCGCTTTCTTCACCCTGGCCGCCGCCCGCCGCCACAAAAACCCCGGAAGCGCCTTGCTGTAAGTGATGAAAAAACCGTTGGCGAGCCCGAGCCCCGTGCCCGCCATGATCCCGGCGCCGAGAGCCAGCAGCGCGAGACCCGCGCCGCCGCCCGGATGCCGGTCTATCATCGAGGCCATCACCACCGAGCTGAAAGCCAAGAGCGAGCCCACCGACAGGTCAATCCCCGCCGAGATGATCACGAACGTCATGCCCACCGCCAGGATGCCGTAATGCGCGTTCTGCCTGAGGATGTTGCCCAGGTTCTCCGGCTTGAAAAAGATCCCCAGGATCCGCTCGTCCGCCGGCACGAACCGGTCCCAACCCGCCGTCAAAACCGCCGCCATCCCGATCAGGATCGCCACCGGCAACAACGCCTCCCGGTAGCGGCCCCCGGGACGGGGCGAGCCCTTCCCCCCGGCCTGCTCCGAATTCTTGTCCGCGCCGCTCACTTATTTTTCTCCATCCCCGGTTCCGTCATCACGGCCCTCCTGGCCGGCTCCGAAAAATCCACCACATACTACCAACGCTCCCCGCTCCGGTCAATAATTTTACCTTCATCCTCATGAAACCAAAGGCCCGGCCCGGTTGTCATAACCCCGGAATTAGCAAGCGAGGCTTACGCCTTGGGGCCGGAATCGGGCATCATGAGCCTTGACAGTCCGCCCGCCCGACTTTAGTATCTTAGAGGCGGTTTCATAACCTCCCCAAGAATTTTTAAACAAGGATATTCAGGATGTTCAGGATCAAAAAAACCAGAAGCCATCCTGGTAATCCTGAATATCCTTGTTAATAATCTTTTCATCTTAGGTGGTTGTCCTGGTTATGAAACCGGTTCTAATAGAAATTTTTACCAGCCTTAAAAGGCCGGTGATGGCCCGCGCCATCTCTTCGTTCAGGGAGGGCTGGTAAGCGGGCCAAGATGTAATAAGGAAACCATGAACGCCCTGATAAAATTCCCATCGGTGGTTGAAACATGGCAGGCCTAAGGCTCAAGGTTCTGACCGCGGCGTGCGCGCTGCTCGCGGCCTCTCTCGCGCCGGCCGCGGATTTTCCCGAGCTGCCGCCCCCGCCGCTCCAGCAGAACCGGCCCGCGCCTCCGGCCGCGCCCGGCCCGGCAACGGCCCCGGCGGCCGGAGACACCGCGGCCCCCGCCGCACCGTACCGGCCGCTCCCATCGGTCACCATCTCCGCCAGGGTGGACCAGCCCAGCGTGGCCCAGGACCAGACGGTGGACCTGATCGTGACGCTCACCTGGGAGGAGCCGGCCTCGCAGCCGGCCCTGCCGCTGGACTTCGAGTTCCCCGAGCCGCCGTCCGCCGACGGCCTCACCCTCTTCGCCAACAGCTTCCATTCCGAGACCACGCTCTCGGGCGATAAAGTCAAGGTCTCGCGCGAGTACACCTATGAGTTCCACGCCGACAAGGCCGGGGCCTCAGAGATCAAGCCGGTGGCCATCAAGTATTTTTACATCGGCTCCCGGGACCAGGCCGAGCTCAAGACCCAAGTAATACCCGTGACCGTGACCCCGGAGCGGCTCACCGCGGCCAAGCTCACGGCCAATCCGGCGGTCAAGATCGGGCTCGGCCTCGCGGCCCTGGCCTGCGTTGCGGGCCTGGGCTGGCTCTGGATCAAGGCGCGGAGGATCGAAGAGAAATCGGTGGAGCCGGAGCGCACGCGCCACGAGATCGCGCGCGAGCGGCTCAAGGAGGCCGACCGGCTGCGCATGGCCGGAGACGTGGGCGCGTTCTTGAAGGCGCTCACGGCCGAGATGAAGCACTATTGCGAGGACGTGCTTGAGATCAAGGCGCGCTCGCAGAGCCGTGATGCTTTGGCGGCGGCGGTGGCCGGCAAGCTCGGCGGGGAGTGGCGCTCGAAAATCATCGCGCTGGAGAAGCTGGCCGACGAGGTCAAGTTCGCGGGACGTGAGCCGCGCGGCGCCGAGCTGGACCAGGCCATGGAGACGCTCAAGGGACTCGTCGCGGAGGGCGAGAGCATGGGCACAGGCGTGGGGGAATCAAACACAGATGAACACGGATCATAAGGATGAACACCGATGCGGTCATTCTTGAACGTTAATGCGCTAAATACTAAATGCTAGATACTAAATACTCTTTCTCAAAGGGGGCGGGCCAATGGAACTCGACATGCAGGCGATTCACGCCAAGGTTTCCGAGCAGAGCAAGTTCGTGGACGCGGTGCTCAAGGAGGCGGGCAAGGTGATCGTGGGCCAGCGCAACATGCTGGAGCGGCTCCTGATCGCGCTCCTGGCCGACGGGCACGTGCTGTTGGAGGGCGTGCCCGGCCTGGCCAAGACCATGACCATCCGCACGCTGGCCCGGATCGTCCGCACCAAGTTCCAGCGCATCCAGTTCACCCCGGACCTCTTGCCCGCCGACATCATCGGGACCCAGATTTACGACCCGCGCACCTCCACCTTCACCCCGAAAAAAGGCCCGGTGTTCGCCAACCTGATCCTGGCCGACGAAGTGAACCGCGCGCCGGCCAAGGTGCAGAGCGCGCTGCTCGAAGCCATGCAGGAGCGGCAGGTGACCATCGGCGACACCACGTATCCGCTGACGCCGCCGTTTCTGGTGATGGCCACCCAGAACCCGATCGAGCAGGAGGGCACGTACCCGCTGCCGGAGGCGCAGGTGGACCGCTTCATGCTCAAGGTGGTGGTGGGCTACCCGGACAAGGCGGAGGAGCTCGACATCATGGAGCGCATGACCGGCCAGGAAACGCCGCAGCCGGAGGCGGTCATCGGCCCGGCCGACGTCGCCGCGGCCCGCGACGCCGTGCGCATGATCTACATGGACCCCAAGATCAAGCAGTACATCGTGGACGTGGTGTTCGCGACCCGCGAGCCGTCAAGCTACGGCATGAAGGACCTGCAGGGGCTCATCGCCTACGGGGCCAGCCCGCGCGCCAGCATCTACTTGAACCTGGCCGCCAAGGCCCACGCCTTCATCCGCCACCGGGGCTACGTGACCCCGGAGGACGTGAAGGCCATCGGACCCGACGTGCTCCGCCACCGCGTCATCGTGACCTACGAGGCCGAGGCCGAGGAAGTGACCAGCGAGACCATCGTGCGCGAGATCTTCGACCACGTGGAGATTCCGTGAAGAATTTTTCACGCAAAGGCGCAAAGAACGCAAAGTTTTATTCAAATTATTTTCCCTTCGCGCCTTTGCGCCTTGGCGTGAAACAATGAGCTTGATATGACCACTTCAACCCATAACCCGCCTCGCGCCGCCGCTGATAAGAACGGCGCCGAGTCGGTGCGCGAGCTCCTGAAAAAGGTCCGGCGCATCGAGATCACCACGCGGCGCGTGGTCAACGAGGTCATGGCGGGCCAGTACCACAGCGTGTTCAAGGGCCGCGGCATGGAGTTTTCCGAGGTCCGGGAGTACACGCCCGGCGACGACGTGCGCATCATTGACTGGAACGTCACCGCCCGCGCCGGCCACCCCTACGTCAAGGTCTTCCACGAGGAGCGCGAGCTCACCGTGATCCTGATGGTGGACGCCAGCTCGTCGCTCTACTTCGGGACCCGCGACAAGCAGAAGGCCGAGCTCGCCGCCGAGCTCTGCGCCCTGCTCGCCTTTTCCGCCGTCCGCAACAACGACCGCGTCGGGCTCATCATCTTCACCGACCAGGTCGAGCGCTCGATCCCGCCCAAGAAGGGACGCACCCACGTGCTCCGCATCATCCGCGAGGTCCTCTTCTTCAAGCCCCAAGGGAAGCACACCGACATCGCCGCCGCCCTCGAATACCTCTCCCGAGTCCACAAAAGAAAGGCCGTCGTCTTCCTCATCTCCGACTTCATGGCCACCGGATACGACAAGGCCATCAGCATCGCCGGCAAGCGCCACGACCTCATCGCCGTGCCCCTGTCCGACCCCCGCGAAAAACAGCTCGAACCAGTCGGACTCATCGAGCTCGAAGACGCCGAGACCGGAGAGCGCATCGTGGTGGACACCTATGACCAGCATACCCGCGAGCTCTTCGCCGCCATCACCCGCGAGGCCGACGCCAGGCGCGACCACGTCTTCCTCTCCAGGGACCTCGACAACATCCCGGTCTCGGCCGGTGAGCCCTACGACCGCTCCCTGATCAAATTCTTCAAGGCCAGGGCGAGGAGGGCGAGGTGATGAAGAGAGACGTCAAATTCATGCTCTTTTATTTGTTCTATCCTTTTATTTTGGTTTTCACGTTCGGAATATTTGCCACATATTATTTCGGAATTAGAACTGACATCCATAGTTATACTGACAGTGATCGTCTTCGCGACCTGGCATCGGCGCTGGAAGCAAGGGGCCTATATGGACCGGCGCTCGATGAACTGGACCGCTATCGGCAAGTAGTCTTTCAATCAAGGAGCGACGAGGCCGACCTCCTCTTCAAGATGGGAAAGATGGCCGACGAGAAGCTGGGCGATTGCTCCCATGCCGCCGCCTATTACACCATGGCCACCGCGCTCCGGCCCGACGCGCCTTGGTCGAACGACGCCGGTAAGGGGACTGTGGCCTGCATGGAAAAGCTCGGCGACAGGAAACAGGCCCAGGCGCTGCTCCGCCAGCTCACCGGCGACGGAAGCGCGGCGCCTGCCGTACAGACCGGCGACACCAGTCCGGTAGTGGCGGTGGTGGACGGCAGGAGCGTGACCTGGGACGAGGTCATGAACCACCTGGGCCCGCGCCTGGGCGACGACGGGATCAAGGACGCCAAGACCAAGAACCAGCTCGTGCAGCACTATGTGCTCACGCTGATGCTTTCCGAAGAGGCCGTTAAAAAGCGCTACGACGCCACGCCGGCGCTCAAGCCCGCAATGGAACAGGCAGAGCGCGAGGTGATGGCCGCCGAATATCTGAGGCGGGAGGGCACGGACCTCCGCAGTGAGGACGCAATGCGCAAGCTCTGGGAAGAGCTTTCCAAAACCCATGAAACACGGGTGTTCCCGATCAACGATGCTGACACGCCATCAAAATAAGATCGCGGCGCTGATTGCCGCGCTCTGCCTGCTGGGCCCGTCCCTGGCCGCGGCCCAGCCCGCCCCCGCTACCGGCGCCACGGCCCGGCCCGCGCCGTCCCTGCCGCCGCTCCAGCTCTCGCCGCAGCCCCAGCTCCCCTCCCGCATCCCCGGCGCGCTCGCGGCCTCCGGCCCCATCAAGATCATCACCAGCCTGGACAAGGCGGTCATAAGGGTAGGCGACCTGGTCCATTATTCTTTGGTCATCCAGGCCCCGCCCGGCTCCAGGATCATGATGCCGCCGCCCGGGGCCCAGCTCGGCGAGTTCCTGATCCGCGACTACAGCTTCCCCGAGCTGGAAAAAAAAGAAACGACCGCCATGGACCGCGTCCGGGCGTGGCTCGAAAAAGTCACGGGCGCGCCCCTCACTCCGGCCGGCAAGGGCCAGGAGTTGCACTTCACCATCACGGCCTATGACACCGGCGACCTGGTCATCCCGCCGCTGCCGGTGATCGTGATTGATCCCGCGGGCCAGGAGCACGACCTCAGGGCGGAGTCGGCCCGGGTCCGGGTCGCGCCGGTGACCAACCCGGAGGACCTGACCATCCGCGACGTGAAGCCGCCGGTGGCCATCGAGCTCCCGGTGAAAAAATACCTGCCCTGGCTGCTCATCCCGGCCTTTTTACTGGCCGCGGCCATCGCCGTCTTCATCGCCCTCCGGCGGCGCCGGCGGGAGGAGGAGGCGCCGCTGCCGCTTCGGCCCGCGCACGAGCTCGCGTTCGAGGAGCTGGACGCGCTGGAACAAGCGATGCTCTCCGCGAGCGAGTACGAACAGTATTACACGCGGCTTAGCCGCATCATGCGCAAGTACCTGGCCCTGCGCTTCCTGATGTACGCGCTCGAATACACGACCTCCGAAATCGCCGGGCGGCTCAAGGACAGGGACATCGAGCACGGCGACTATGACAAGACCAGGCGCTTCCTGGAGGAGGCCGACCGCGTGAAGTTCGCGCGTTACGCGCCCCGCCCCGAAGAGCGGAGCACGGCCATCGCCCGCTGCCGCGAGATCGTGCAAAACACCATGGAAAAGCCGCCGGCCGTGGAACAGAAGGAGGCGGCGTGATGTTCCGCTTCCAGGACCCGTGGCTGCTCGCGGCGCTGGTTCTGGCGCCGCTCGTGGTGCTCCTCCACCGCTGGGTCGAGGGATGGGGCCGGCCGCGCATCGTGTTCTCCGACCTGTCCGCCTTCAAGGAAGTCCCGGCCTCCAACCGCGCGCGCCTCCGGCACTCCGTGATCGCGCTCCGGGCGCTGACCATCGCCACCCTGGTCTTCGCGCTCAGCCGCCCGCAGTACGGCAACCGGGAGCAGGAGATTCTGTCCAAGGGCATTGACATCATGATCGTGCTCGACGTTTCCACTTCGATGCAGGCCAAGGACATGGAGCCGAACCGGTTGGGCGCGGCCAAGGCCGTGGCGCGGCGCTTCGTGGAGGAGCGGGAAAAGGGATTGCAGAACGACCGCATTGGGCTGGTGGTCTTCTCGCGCATCGCCTTCACCCAGTGCCCGCTCACCGTGGACTATACGATCTTGAAGCAGATCATCGGCCGCGCGCAGTTCACGCGCCAGGAGTTCGACGGCACCGCCATCGGCACTGCCCTGGCCACCGCCGTCAGCCGGCTCAAGGACTCGAAGGCCAAGTCCAAGGTGGTGATCCTGGTCACCGACGGCCAGAACAACCAGGGCATTGATCCCATGACCGCGGCCGGAATCGCCGAGGCCATGAAGGTGAAGGTCTATACCATCGGCATCGTGCCCACCGGCATAATGCGCAAGGTGCAGAGCATTTTCGGAATGAGCTTCGTGCCGGCGATGGCCACGGTGGACGAGAGCCAGATGAAGGAGATCGCCCGCGTGACCGGAGGCAAGTATTATCGCGCCACCGACGAGCAGGCGTTTAAGCAGATCTTCGACGACATTGACAAGCTCGAAAAGACCGAGGTCAAGGTGAAGGAGTTTTACCGCTATTCGGAGGCCTTCGGCCCGTGGGCCGCGGCCGCGCTGCTCTTATTGATCGCGGAGCTGGCCATCGGCCGGACCGTGTTCCGGAGCCTGCCGTGAGGACCGCATGATTAACTTCGCGCATCCGGAGCGGCTCTACCTGCTCCTGCTCGCGCCCGCGCTCGCGATATTTTTTCTGGCCGCCATGCGGATGGGACGGCGCGCGCTCGGGCGCTTCGGCAACCCGGAGCTGCTCATGCGCGCGGGCATGGCCGTGTCCATGCGCGGCCGCGCGGCCAAGGCGCTGCTGGTCCTCGTCGCGGTGTGCTTCATCGTTCTGGCCTTGGCCGCGCCGCAATGGGGAGCCACGCGCGAGAAGATCGAGCGCAAGGGCGTGGACGTGGTGGTGGTGCTCGACACCTCGGCCTCCATGCTGGCCCAGGACGTGGCCCCCGCCAGATTGGCCAAGGCCAAGAACGCCATCCAAAAGCTCGTCGAGCTGATGAAGGGTGACCGCATCGGGATCGTCGTGTTTTCCGGCGCCGCCTTCACCATGTGCCCCCTCACCCTCGACTACGACGCCGCCCGCATGTTCCTCGACATCATTGACGAGAAGTCCGTGCCCGAGCCCGGAACCGACATCCCCGACGCGCTCGAAGAGGCCGCCAAGAACTTCGACCGGAGCACCAACAAGCACAAGGTCATCATCCTGATCACCGACGGCGAGAACCTGGAGCAAGGCCGGGAGGGCAAGGACCCGGTCAAGGTCGCCGGGGACCTGCACCAGGACGGCGCGGTGATTTATACGGTCGGCGTGGGCCGGACCGAGGGCGCGCCCATACCGCTGGAAACGCCGAACGGCACGGTGGACAAGACCGACCGCCAGGGCAAGGTGGTGATCACGAAGCTCGACGAGAACACGCTCCGCAAGATCGCGCTGGCCGGCGACGGCAAGTACCGCCGCCTCGACAACCGCGCCTCCGGGACCGAGCTCGCGGACATCTACGCCGGCATCGCGGGCATGGAGAAGAAGACCTTCGAGGAGCAGTACCAGGTCCACTACGAGGACCGCTTCCAGTGGTTCGTCGCCATCGCCATCGCCTGCCTCATGCTCGAAGCCGTGATACCTGACGGGAGGAGGCGAAAAAACAAATGAGGGTATGCAACGGAAATAAATTAACCCGGGGTTCGGACATTTTTTGTCCCGGAGGGACAGCCGAGAATAGCCCGGGAATTTATTCCTGGGAATGTGGACATAAGAAACCCTTAAGTCCCGGCAGGGACGGCCGAGATTGCCACAGTGGTGGCGGGGACACTCCTGTCCCCGGACCATCTCAACCAAGCAGACACCGCCCGACAGGAGTGTCGGGCTCCACCTGCCACGGTCATTCATCGCTCTCGGCAGTAATATTATTCACCGGTCTTGCGGTCCTGTTGCTGATGTCCTTTCCCGCCCGCGCCGAGCAGGACTTCGTGGACTACTACCGCATGGGCCGCGCCGCCTCCCAGGGCACTGACCTCTTCAACCAGGGAAAGTACGACCTCGCCCGCGCCGGCTACATGCGGGCCAAGGACATGAGCGACGAAAAAAGCTCTGAGAGCTATCGCCTCCATTTCAACATCGGCGACACCTTTTACAAGGAAGGCAATTACGACGAGGCCCAAAAGGAGTATGATCAGGCCCTGGCCGCCGCCGACCCGGAAGTGCGCGAGCAGGCCTATTACAACCTGGGCAACGTCTACTTCAAGCAGGGCATGAAGGAGCAGAAGATCGAGACGCTGGAAAAGGCCGTGGAGAACTACCAGAACGCCCTGCAAATCAATCCCGATGACCAGGACGCCAAGTTCAACATCGAGGTGGTGCGCCGCAACATCAAGCTGAAGAAACAACAGCAACAGCCTAAGCCCCAGAACCAGCAAGGGCAGCAGAATCAGCAAAACCAGCAGGGCCAGGAGAAGAAGCCGGAACCCAATCAAGAACCTGAGCCCGCCGCCGGCTCGACCGCGGAGCAGCAGCAGAAGCCGGATGAGGAGGCCAAGCCCGCGGGCTCGGCCCGGGAACAGGGCAAGATCAGCGAGGAAGAAGCCAAGCGGCTGTTGCAGGCCGTGCAGCAGAGCGAAGAAGAGGACATGAAGAAATTCATGGAGTCATATCAGCCCCAGCAGCGGGGCAAGGAGAAGGACTGGTGAGGAAGGCCGCGGTTTTCCTGCTCGCGCTGCTGGCGCCGGCCGTGGTGCTGGCGCAGCCACGCTCGCCCACGCTCACGGCCAGCGTTGACCGCTCGCGCCTGTTCGTGGGCGAGCAGATGGTCCTGTCCGTGAACCTGCAGGGACCAAACGTCGAGAACAACGGGCCGTTCCCGGCGCCGGACCTTATGCCCTACCTCTGGCTCGTGAACAGCCAGGGCCCGTTTGCGCAGACCAGCATGCAGATCATCAACGGCTCCATCACGCGCTCCGGGTCGCTCGGCATGAAGCTCTATTTCCAGGCCAAGCAGGCCGGGACCGTCACCATCCCTCCCATCCGCTACCGCGTGGGCGGGGCGCTGGTGCAAAGCGACGCGATCACCGTCCAGGTCATGGAGCCGTCGGGCCCGGGCGTGGAGCCGGGCGGAACGGCCTGGCAGCCCCCGGCCGACCCTTACCTCGAGCTCAAGCTCGACAAGAGCGAGGCCTACGTGGGCGAGCAGATCGTGGCCTCCTGGTACATCTATTACCGCAGGCCCTTCCGCAATGCCGGCCTGGCCCAGGTGCCCACGGCGGGCGAATTCGTGTCCGAGGACCTGGGCACCGTATCGCAACTGGACCCCGTCACCAAAAATTTTGCCGGCGTTAATTGGCAGGTGGCTTACTTGAAGGGAATGGCGCTGTTCCCGATCAAGGCCGGCAACGCCGTGATTGATCCGCTGGTCATCACCTACGGAGTGCCCACCGGCGAGCGCGATTTCTTCGGCCAGGTGGCCCTGGACCAGCGAACCGTGGCGTCAGCGCCGGTGGCCGTGAAGGTGAAGCCGCTGCCGGAGCAGGGCAGGCCCGCGGACTTCAGCGGGGCCGTGGGCCAGTTCAAGATCAGCCTCGACCGCAACGCCGGCTCCGTCAAGGCCAACGAGCAGTTCAAGTTCACCATGACCGTCGAGGGCACCGCGCACCCGGACTATCTGCCCAAGCCTGAAGCCGCCCTCTCCTCCGACTTCGACCTCTATACCGAGGCCGTGGAAAAACAGACCACCCAGGAAAAAGGCATGGCCCTCGGGGTGCGCCACTTCAAGATGATCATCGTGCCGCACCAGCCCGGGACTTACGAGCTCCCGCCCTTTGCCTTCTCCTACTTCGACCCCGAGACCGGGAGGTATCGGACCACGCAAAGCGCGCGCATCAAGCTCTCCGTCACCGGCGCCGCCGCGCCCGCGGCCCAGAGCGAGGCCGGCCAGGAGCCCGCCGTGATCCGGACCGTGGGCAAGGACCTGCGCTACATCAAGCCCGACCGCGCTGACCTCAACGAGCAGCGCCTCTGGATCATGAGCTCGCCCCTCTTCGCCGCGGCCCAGCTCGCGCCGCTCGCCGCCGTGGCCCTCGCCTTCGGGCTCAGGAGAAGGAGCGACAAGCTGCTCCGCGACGTGGCCTTTGCCCGCAAGAGCCGGGCCATGAAAAGAAGCAGGAAGGCGGTCAAGGAGGCCCGGGCCGCGGCCAGGGCCAATGACCCGGCCCCGGCCTACGCGCTCATTCACCGCGCGCTCGCCGGCTACATCGCGGACCGGCTCAACCTGCCCGACTCCGGCATGACCACCGCCGACGCCGCCGTGAGCCTCGACCGCGCCGGCATAAGCGAGGAGGTGGCCAAGGAGGCGGAAGCGGTGCTCTCCGAATGCGACCGCGCCCGGTTCATGCCCGGCACGCTGGGCGCGGAAGGCGCGGCCAAGCTCCTGGACCGGGCCCAGGCCCTGATCCTGAGGCTGGAAAAGGAGAACGGCAAGTGAGCAAGGCCCGCGCCATCATCGCTCTGCTCGCCGCGCTCACTCTCGCGCCTGCGGCTCTGCACGCCGGCACCTCGGCCGCGGCCCTGTACAACCAGGGCAACGCCCTGTATCAGCAGGGCAGGTTCGCGGAGGCGCGGGAAGCGTACGGGAAGGCGCTGGAGGCCGGGGCGGGCAACGCGGACCTCTATTTCAACCTGGGCAACGCCGAGCTCAAGAGCGGCGAGCTGGGACGCGCGGTGGGAGATTATTTGCGCGCCCAGCGGCTCGAGCCCCGCGACCCCGACCTCAGGTTCAACCTGGCCTACGCGCGGGCAATGATCACCGCGCGCCTGCCCGAGCTGCCGCAAGGCCCGTTCACCCGCGCCTTCAACGCGGCCGTGGAATATCTCAGCGCGAGCGAATGGACCGCCGCCGCGCTCGCCGCCTACTGGGCCCTGGCCCTCGCCGCCATCGCCATGATCGTCGCCAGAGGAAGGGCGCGGGAGGCGTCACGCCTCGCGCTTTATATAGCGGCCGCCGCCCTGGTCATCACCCTGCCGTTCGCCGCCACCCGGATCAAGCGCGACGTGTTCACGCCGCGCGGCGTGATCGTCGCGGAAAAGGTAACGGCGCACTCGGGCCCGGGAGACGAGAACGCCGCGCTCTTCGACCTGGTCTCGGGCATTGACGTCACCGTCGCTCAGTGCGACCGCGGCTGGTGCAACGTATCAGCTCCCGGCGGCTTCAGCGGATGGGTGGAAGCGAAAAGTTTTGAGCGGCTGTGACTCGCCCCGCTAAATACTATATACTAGATACTAAATACTTATCTTAGATCGCCCGGTGAAAATACTCTTTCCCGTACATCCGCATCACCACTCCCACCCACAGCATGGGCTGGCGCGAGACCAGCATCTGGCTGGCGTGCGCCTTGAGCGCCAGCATCTTGACCGGGTAGACCCGCCGCACGTCAACGGCATGAGTCGGGGGTAAAACCCTCTGCCCGATCATGAGGCGCGCCATCCGCTCGGGAGCGCTCACCATGAAAAGCCTCTTCACCCGAGCCTCCCGGGACGCCTCTTCAACCACGCGCGAGCAGAACAGGTGGTCCACGTGCCCGGTGATGCCTTCCGGTCCGTAGGTGATGACCACGTCCGCCGCGTTCTCCTTCATCGCCTCCACGATCCGGCCCTTGACCTCGCCGGCGGGAGCGTTCGCGAGCTCCTGGTCGCCGTAGTCCCAGATCATGGGCCGGCCAATGCCCAGGACCGCCGTGGCCGCCATATACTCATGTTCGCGGATCACCGTCTCCCGCTCCTGCGGCAGCCCCGCCTTCTTCATGGCCTCGCTCTTGCCGCCCTTGGTCAGGCACAGCGACACCGTCCGCACCCCCGGGTCGCGGAAATAAAGCGCCATGACCCCGCCCGCGGCAAAGCTCTCGTCGTCCGGGTGCGGGAAAATCGTCATCACGCAACAAGGCCTCTCCAATCCCGCCAGCAGGTCAGTCTCCATTTATTCTCCTTGCTCCCGCCTTTCCTCGTCCGGGCGGTCAATGCCCGCGTCGTCAACGCCGCGACCCACCGACCGGAGCAGGCGCCGATGGGACGAGAGGATGATGAGGCACGCGCCGGTCGGGCAGAAGAAGCGGCACCAGAACCGCTTCACGAACACCGCGCCGAAGAGCGCCGCCGCGATAAAGGCCCAGGCCGCGGGATTATGCGAGCGGCCGAAGAGATGCCCGAACGGCTCGACGTCGGCAAAGGCGTGGACGCCGAGACCGAACACTCCCGCGATGGCCGTGAACAGCGTGAGGTATCTCATCTCCCGCGCCCACGTCATGACGCGCGGGCTCACCTTCCAGCGCTTGACCGGGAGCTTGGCCAATAATTCCTCGAGCGCTCCGAAGGGGCAGGAGTACGCGCACCAGAGCGGGCCCGCGAGCAGGGTGGTGACGAGGACGTAGGAGGCGAGGACCAGGAGTAAAGCGTTGGCCGGCCCCGGGAAATTGAGCTTCAGCAGCTGGCAGGTATGGACGAGGGTGTAGGGCGTCATGGCGTAAACGCCGATCACGATGATGGAGACAATCCACGCCGCCTCCCGCCTCCCACGCCTGGGCCACTTGCCGAAGCGGGCCCAGAGCGCGAGGGCCAGCGCGCAAAGGCACAGGATGATCGCCGGGCTGGTAAATGCCGTGGCCCATGAAAGCATGACGGGCGCGGGCGCGGAGAGGCCATAGAGCCGGGTGGCGGCGATGGCGGCGGCGGCGGACACGTCGTCGCGGATGGCGGCGGCGGTGATGGTGGCGCCGGTCACGGCGTCAATCTTGCCGGTGCCTTGCCCTCCGGCCACGCTCTTGCCGATGAAGCGGCCAAGGAACCCGGCGTCGAGCACGCGCCGCATGTACTCCGGCGTCTCGCGGTCGGCGATGATCTTGACGCCGCGGATGGTCCCGGTGTTGTCCACCGCCACCAGCGCGTTGATCTCGTCCACGTAGCCCTTGACCGCGGGCGGAAGCGCCGTGGTGGACACGGCCGCCGCCGGAGTGGCGGCGTTGCCGCTCTCCACCGCGCCCTGGTAGTGCGGGATGGGCCGGTCTTCGCGCGCGGCGTTGACGCCTCCGGTGAGGACGGCCTGCAGCTCGGGGAGGGTCGGCTGGCGCCGGACCGAGCTCCCGGCCTCGATCACGTCGTAGCGCGCGATGATGGCGATGGCGGCGATCAGCATGGACGCGTGCCAGACGTGCAGCCACAGGCTTTTTCCGCCGGTCTTCATCACCCATTATTTTATAACATGATCGCGGGAACAGGGTAGGCGCCGATGATGCGCGGCGTATTACAGCAGAAAGACCGGGTCGCGGTCAATTTCGACGCGCACGGAGGCGGGGACGGACTTGTCGCGGAGCGAGGCGGAGAGCGTCTCGCAGAAGGCGGACATGATCTGGGGCGTGTCGGCTTTGATCATCATCATCCAGCGGCTTTTGCCCTTGATGCGGGCGATGGGCGCGCGGGCCGGGCCCAGGATGCGCACGCGGTCGCGGAAGATTTTTGACCGGGCTCTTCCGCGGGCCGCGGACCCGGCGAGCGTCGCGGCCTTTTTCACGGCCTCGTCCTGGAGCCCGGAGATGCGGAGGTTGGCCAGCCGCGCGAACGGCGGGTACCACAGCGCCTCCCTCATCTTGAGCTCCTCCTCGTAAAACGTTTCGAAGTCGTTGTGCACGGCCAGGCGGATGGCGTAGTGGTCGGGCTGGAAGGTCTGGATGATGACGCGTCCGGGCGCGGCGCCGCGTCCGGCGCGGCCGGCGACCTGGGTGAGCATCTGGAAGGTGCGCTCGCCGGCGCGGAAGTCGGGGACGTTGAGCGACACGTCGGCGAGCAGCACGCCGACCAGGGTGACGCCGGGCAGGTCGTGTCCCTTGGCCACCATCTGGGTGCCGACCACGATGTCCACTTCGCGGCGGAACACGCGGTCGAGCAGGCGGAAGTAGGACTCGCGTCCGGTCATCACGTCGGAGTCCATGCGCATGACGCGGGCGGACGGGAAGGCCTCGGCGGTCACGGCCTCCATCTGCTCGGTGCCCACTCCGAAGGGGAAGACGCGCACGCCGCGGCACTGGGGACAGACGCGGGGCACGGGCTCGTGATAGCCGCAGTAATGGCAGAGGAGGTATCCGTTTCCCGGCTCGCCGTAGAAGTGGTCCACCTTGCCGGCGGTGGGCGCGCCGTGGCGGGTGAGGCTCACGGCGCAGTTGGGGCAGACGAAGCGGCGGCCGCAGTCGAAGCAGACGAGGAACGACGCGATGCCGCGCCGGTTCAGGAACAGCACGGCCTGCTCGCCGCGGCTGAGGACCTGGCCGATGGCGTCGCGCAGGGGCGGTGACAGGAGCTCGGCGGCGGCCAGGCGGTCGCGGTCTCTGACCTTGAGCTCAGTAATGGAGGCGGCCGATGGTGCGTTCTTGAGCGCGCGCAGGTCCACGAGTTCCACGCCGGGCATGAAGCATCCGTCCACCCGGCGGGGCAGGTGGAGGACCGTATAGCCGCCTTGCGCCCGTCCGCGGTGGGCGCTTTCCATGGAAGGGGTGGCCGATCCGAGCACCACGGCCGCGCGCTCCTCCTTGCCGCGCATGACGGCCAGGTCGCGGGCGTTGTACATGAAGCCGCGGTCCTGCTTGTAGGCCGGGTCCTGCTCCTCGTCCACCACGATCACGCCGAGGTCCTTGACCGGAGCGAAGAGCGCGGAGCGGGCGCCGATCACGATGGATGCCTGGCCCCGCCTGATGCGCCACCATTCGTCGTGGCGCTCGCCCGGCGTGAGCGCGCTGTGGAGCACGGCGGTGGTCTCGGCCGGAAATTTCTGGCGGAAGCGCGAGATGAGCTGGGGCGTGAGCGCGATCTCGGGCACGAGCATGATGGCCCCGCGGCCCAGCTCGGCGGCCCGGGCGATGGACCGGAGGTAGACCTCGGTCTTGCCCGAGCCGGTGACGCCCTGCAGCATGAAGACGCGGAACTCGCGCGCGGCCAGGGCGGCGCTGACCGCCGCGACCGCTTCTTCCTGCTCGGGCATGAGGGTCTCGGGCGGCGGGGCCAGGGGCAGGACCAGGGAGAACGGGTCGCGGCAGGCGCGGAGCTTGACCATCTTGGCGAGCCCGGCCCCGGCCAGGGCGCGGCCGATGCGGGCGGGGTCAGGGTAGCGCTCGCGCAGGTCCTTGAGCGTCACGCATCCCTTTTGCGCGAGCTCGCGGAGCAGGCGGGCCTGGGCGGGGGCGCGGCGGGACAGCGCCGCCAGGTCGTCATCGTTGGGCGCGCGGTCGAGGACCAGCGCGGTCTCGGTTTTCTCGCTGACGCGGGCGCGCGCCAGGGCCTGGTCCTCGCTGATGAGGCCGAGGTCGAGCAGGCGGCGGTAGCAGGCGCGGCTGAGGGCAGCCGCGCCCCCAATCAGCTTGTCCGCCTCGATCGGGCCGTCGCGGAAGATGGACTCCAGCAGCGCAAGCTCTTCCGAAGTCAGCTTGGGCTCCTCGTCCCCGTCATCGGTTGCGTCCGCGTCGGCGGTGGTCAGCAGCGCGGCGCCGGCGCCGGTCATGGTGACGACGCGGCGGGAGGCGGTGTTGATGCCGGCGGGCAATGCGGCCTTGATGACCTCGCCGAGCGGCCGGAAATAATAGCGGGCGGCGAAGCGGAAGAGCTTGAGCATGGCCGGGTCGAACAGCGGCTCGGGGTCGAGGACGGAGAGCACTTCTTTGAGGGCGGCCGGGGCCACGGGCGCGGATTCGGGGAAGCCGATGACGTACCCGGTGACCTTTCTTTTTCCGAGGGGCACGATCACGCGCCTTCCGGCCAGGTCCGCGGGGTCCATGGTCCCGGGCAGGGCGTAAGTGAGGGGCGCGTTGAGGCGGGCGTCCACTGCGACCTCCACCAGCTTGGGTTTTTTCTTCATCGGGCCAGCGTGAAGCAAGCGGTCATGGATCACACGTTCAGGACGACCGCGCGGATCTCTTCATCCACCAGGCGCTGGATCAGGCTCTGCGCGTCGTAGTCCAGGGAATCGAACTCGACGCCGACGCCGGCGAGGGCCCCGTCAGTGGCCGGCCGCACCCGGACCACGGTCCCCCACAGCTCCAGGATCACGCTCTCGTCGGAAAAGAGGAATTGCAGGATGATACGCGAGCCCTTGGGCGCCGGCGTCTTCATGATCACGAAGGCGCCGCCCCAACTGATGTCCTCGATGCTGGCCAGCCGGAACTCCTCATCCCGTTCCGTCACCTTGATCCGCACCGGCGTCGGGATGGGCACGCGAAGGTATTGCCTTGTTTTCATCATCAGGCTTCGGTCTCTTCCCGCTTATTATAAGGAGCGGGAGCGGGCCTTGCAAGGATGCAAAGGGAAAACGGGGAGGGGCTTCAGGCCCGCCGCTACGATTAGCAGGCGGCCGGCAGGATGCCGGCGCTACGATGAGCGCCCGGACGGCGCCGCCGTCATGTCCAGCTCGGCGTGGGCCACGCCCTGGAAGATGCTGATGGTGCAGGGCATGGCGCTCCTCTTAATGAGGTGGAAGACGCGGCGGTTGCTGGCGTCAATGTCGGCGACGAATTTTTTGACGCCTTTTTTGCGGGCCAGCTCATAGAGGAGCTGGAGCATAACTGAGCCCAGGCCGTTGTTCTGGAATTCGTCCTGGACCACGATCGCGATCTCGCCGTGGTTTTCCGGCCCGGTCTCGACGAAGTTCATGAGAGCGACGGCCCGTGGCTCGCCGTCTTCGCCGCACTCGGCCATGAGCGAGATGACGGACGGCGGGTTGTGGCGCATGAGGCGGTCGAGGTAGCGCAGGGGCACGCCGAGCCCGGGGGACAGAAAACGGGTGTAGAGGGTTTCCTTGGAGCACGACCGGAACATCCGCTCCAGGAGCGGCCGGTCAGCGGGGCGGCAGGGCCGGACCACGAACTCGCGGCCGTCCTTGGTTTGCACCAGGGCCCGGGAAAATTCCCCGGCCGCGTCAAATTCCAGCGGCATTTGCTTTTCCGGCAATAACATCCGTTCACCCCAAGCCTGAATTCAGGATATAGACGCGGGGGCGGCGGGTCAAGAGCAGAGCGTAAAGCGTAGAGCGTAGAGCGAAGGGCGCAGGGCGTTAAAGACCGTTACTTTGGCGCTGATTTGATTTACGCCATTCGCCCCGCGCTCTACGCTCTACGCGATCCGCGCCCATATTATCCGTTCTCGCGCGCGCGAACCATCTTGAATGTGCGCCGCCGTCATGATACCGTAATTGGTCGGACGAGCCATCATTTAATGAGCAAAGTTACGGAGAATCGGGAGCTCCGGGGCTGGGCGCGCGAGCAGGCGATCGGGGCGCGCGAGTCGTTCCGGGATTTAAAGGACCGGATATTGCACGAGCCCTCGGTGCGGCTGATGGTGCTGGTGGGCTTGATCGCGTTCGCGCTGGGGCTCGCGGTATTTTTCATCGAGAAGAGGGCGGCGCTCAGTCTGCACCCGCGGGACCCGGGCAAGTGGATCACCAGTTTCGGGAAGGCCATCTACTGGATGTTCATTTCAGGAACGACCACGGGTTACGGGGACATCACCCCGCACACGGCGTGGGGTCGGGGGCTCACCGTCCTGGTGATCCTCTCCAGCATGATCCTGACGTCGGTGCTGACGGCGACGATTGTATCGTGGTTCGTGGAGAAGCGGCTATTGGAGGGCAAGGGCATGGAGAAGGTGACGTGGCGCAACCACATCGTGATTTGCGGGTGGAACGCGCGTGGCAAGTCGCTTCTGGACATCATCTACCGTGACACGCGCGACGGGGCCCAGGTGGCGCTGGTGAACAACCTTGCCGAGGCGGAGATCAGCGAGCTCCTGTTCCAGTTCAAGCGGCAGGGCCTGCGGTTCGTGCGGGGCGATTTCGTGCACGAGAGCGTGCTGCAGCGGGCGAACGTCGGTTTCGCGCGGAGCGTGGCCATCCTGGCGGACGGCTCGATCGGGGAGGGTTACGCCAAGGCGGACGAGCGCACGGTGTTGTGCGCGCTGGCGGTGAAGTCCATGAACCACGCGGTGAAGGTCTGCGCGGAGCTGGTGGAGGAGCAGAACGTCTCGCACCTGAAGCGGGCGCAGGTGGACCAGGTGGTGGTGATCGGCGGCCACGACGATTACCTGCTGGCGAACGCCATCACGGCGCCGGGGGTGACCCTGGCGGTGGAGGAGCTCTTATACCCGTGGCGGGGCTCGCTGATCCAGCAGGCCAAGATCCCGCTCTCGCTGGTGGAGCAGGACTTCGCGGCGCTCTCCCGGCATTTCCGGGAGAAGCGGGGCGCGCTGGTGATCGGGGTGGTGAGCGAGGAGGAGCGGGGGATGTCGCTGGACGACATCTTGTCGGAGGACATGTCGGCCATAGACCTTTTCATCAAGCGGCAGTTCGAGGGGATGGAGGAGGACTATTTCACCAAGGGCAGCGCCATGAAGCTGCGCATCAACCCTCCCGATAGTTACAAGGTGCAGAAGAACGACCTCGCCCTGCTGATCGCGGACCAGGGCGACAAGACGCCCGGCGCGGGGGCCTGACATGAGCGACGCCACGGTCGAGTTCCTGAAAAAGGTGGCGGCCTTCTCGGGAGTGTCCGAGGAGGGCCTCGCCCTGCTGTCGAAGATTTGCCGCCCGGTTGAAATGAAGGCCGGTGATGTGATAATCAAGGAAGGCGACGAGGGCGACTGCGTCTATATCATCGAGCAGGGCCAGGTCGAGATCACGATGTCCATCACCCTGGGCCCGCGGCTGTGGGAGGAAGAGGCCTCGGCCATGGACAAGGTGCTGGTGAAGCTCGGGTCCGGGGCCATGTTCGGAGAGATGGCGTTCATCTTCAAGTCGGACAAGCGCTCGGCCACCATCGTGGCGCTGAGTGAAGGCAAGCTGCTTTCCATCACCAGCGGGGATTTCCAGAGCTTTTCCGAGGAGGACTTGAAGAGCGCGCACCGCATCCTGCTCAACATCGCCAAGATCATCGCCGAGCGGCTGCGCAAGACCAACCAGGACGTGAAGAAGCTGACCACGGCGCTGTCCATCGCGCTGCGGCGGCCCCGGAGAACCTGAGGCCCGCCCGGCACAAGATAAAGGGAAAATATAATGCCCGTGAAAATTCTGGTCGCTGACGATAACAGGCTGCTCCTGGCCATGACCAAGGACGCGCTCCAGGAGGCCGGCTTCGAGGTCACCACCGTGGACACCTCTTTGGAGGTCTACAAGCGGGTCCTGGAGGAAAAGCCGCAGATCATCCTGCTCGACATCATGATGCCGGGACTCGACGGCATCGAGATCTGCCGGACCCTCAAGAAAAGCCCGGTGACCAAGAGCATCGTGATCGTGATCCACTCGGGCAAGAAAGACGCCGCGCTCATGGACCTGTGCTTCGAGTTCGGGGCCGAGGCCTTTATCATCAAGTCCAACAACTTCGACGAGATGGTGAGCCGGGTCAAGGACGTGGCCCAGGACAAGCTGGGGAGCTGAAAAGAAGCTCCGGTTTCATAACTCCGACAAGAATTTAATAACAAGGATGTTAAGGATATTAAGGATAATTGTTCTCGTCTTTATCCTGAAGATCCTTAACATCCTTGTTAGCTATTTCTTCTTCCAAGGTGGTTATCATGGTTGACATGTTCACTCCCGGCAGGATCGGCGGCCTCGAGCTCCCGAACCGGATCATCCGCTCCGCCACCTGGGAGGCCCTGGCCGATGAGCAGGGCCGGGTGACGGACAAGCACATCGAGTACATGGTCCGGCTGGCCGGGGGCGGGATCGGGCTGATCGTCCTGGGCATCACCGCGGTGGCGGCCGGGAGCAAGGCACTCCGCGGCATGGCCGGGATTTATTCCGACGATCAGACGGAGGGCTTCCAGCGCCTCGCGGACGCGGTGCATAAGGCCGGCGGCCGGATCAGCGCTCAGCTCGCGCACGTGGGCGCGCAGGCCACGGCGGAGGACCTGGGCGGGGTGGAGCCGGTGGGCCCGTCCGCGGTGCTGCATCCGTCCTCGAACATCACCCCCCGCGCGCTGTCCACCGGCGAGGTCAGGGAGCTGGCCGGAGTGTTCGGCGAGGGGGCGGCGCGCGCGGCGGCGGCCGGGTTCGACGCCGTGCAGATCCACGGCGCGCACGGCTACCTTCTTGACCAGTTCATGAGCCCGCGCTTCAATATCCGCGACGACGAGTACGGCGACCCGCAACGGTTCGTGATGGAGGTGTACCAGGCGGTGCGGAAAAACGCGGGCCGGCTCGCGGTATTCATCAAGCTGAGCCTCGACGATTTCGTGGAAGGCTCGGTGACGCCGACGGAGGCGCTGCCGGTGGCGCGGGCGCTGGCGGAGGCGGGCATTGACGCGATCGAGGTGAGCGGCGGGATGCGGGCGTCGGGCAAGCTTAACCCGTCGCGCACGGGCATCCGGGAGGAGAAGGACGAGGCGTATCTCCTGGAGCTGGCCAAGATGGTGAAGGCCCAAGTCAAGTGCCCGGTGATCAGCGTGGGCGGGTGGCGGAGCCCCGCGGTCATCAACCGCGCGCTCGGGTCGGGCGCGGTTGACTTCGTTTCCATGTCCCGGCCATTCATCCGCGAGCCGGGACTGGTCAAGCGCTGGAAGCAGGGCGACCCGGCCAAGGCCCGGTGCATCTCGTGCAGCAAGTGCTTCGGCACGGTCAAGTACGGAAACGGCGTCGAGTGCATGGTCGAGTACCGGGAGCGGCACAAGAAAGATAGGTCTTCATAATTATTAAGCCTGATCATGTCGCATCTCAGATACCATTGCCCGCTTTGATTACGCCCCTTCAGGGCTGAAAAGGATATTATTGTCGCCGATAACCCAGGGTAGGCCGAAGACGGCCAACCCCGGGCTATCTTATTATTGCCCTTTCAGGGCGCCCGAAAAAGAGACGGCCAGCTTAAAACAGCGCACCCGGAACACCGCGGACGACTGACTCCTATCTTCTCGATTCTGTATTCTTGATTCTTGATTCTATCTTCGCCTCACTCCGCCGCGAAGCTTCCCGTCCATTCCGGCAGCCTGGGCTGGTCCCGGCCCTGCAGCATGGTCCGCCATTTCTCGTCGGTGAGGCGGTCGGACATGGGGTGCTTGAACTCGTAGTAGGAGAAGACGGGCCCGGCGCCGACCAGGACGTGGCCCTGCGGCAGCTTGTAGGCCACCAGCATCAGCCTGAGATACCCCGTGCCTTCCTCCAGCACCTGGCCGGTGTTCTGGTCCGTGTGCACGTCCGCGATCAGCGTCGTTTTCTGGCCCGCCTCGGAAGCGCCGCTCACCACCGCCGACAGGCGCTCGCCGAAATTCCGGATGAATGCGTAGTCCTCTTCCGTCAGCTCCTCGTTCTTCAGCTCCTTTTCCGAAAGCGCCTGCAGCCGCGCCAGGATCGCCCCCAGCGACTGGAGCCGGCCCAGCGATTCGTCATCGAGCACCTTCATCTCCTTGAGTCCCTTCTCGCTCATGCGGGTGAGCGCGACCAGCCGCGCGTAGAACTCGGGCGCCGGCTCGACGTAGCCGACCACCGGCTTGGGGCTAGGCCGCGGCGGAGGGGCCGACTCGGCGGTGATGGTGGGGGTGTAGCTCTGCTTGGCGTAGAGGATGGTGTCGTGGCGGAGGCTGGACCAGGAGCCGAGCGCGGCGTTGAGCTGCTTGTCGGCCCAGGTATCGGTGGTCATGAAGGTGGGCCAGCCCGGGCCGCGGGTCGGCTCGGTCAATCCCTTCAGCGCGTAAAGCCAGGACCAATAAAGGTTGCGGTTCCAGTCGGAGACGGAGATCTTTCCGAACTCGTCGCGGAGCTTCTTCATCTGGTCCTGGTACTTGGCGTAGTTGGTGTCGCCAAGCGAGTCCATGACCGCGAGCGCACGGTCGGAGCCGAGCACGGCCATGACGTCGAGCCCGCGGGGAAAGCCGCGGATGGGGCCGAAGTCGGGGATCATGACCGTGGTAAAGGCCGGCGCGCCCAGTCCGCTGCCCACCACCGGCGCCACCAACTGGCCCAGGATGTAGGAATCGGGAATGTAGCGCTGGCCCATCATGCGGAAGCCCATGGTCTTGCCGAGGATGCGGTCGAGCTGCTCGGGCGAGAGCGCGCGGTCCGGCTGCAGGTCCATGTTGACCCCGGACTCGCCGGTGCCGCTGTAAATGGCCGGCGGCTTCAGGCGCGCGATCCGGTCCTGGAACTTCCCGAAGACGGCGGGGTCGGCCAACGCGCCCGGCTCGAACTTGTCGCCGAACACCTCGCCGAGCGCCTTGACGTAGTCCTGCGGGGTGAGGTCGTCGGCCAGGCCCACGTAGTAAGCCGTCACCGCGTAGATGCGCTCCCACACCTGGGCCGCGCTCCGGTCGCCCACCTGAAGCTCGCCGAACAGAGAGGCGATGGCCGCGCCCAGCATGGTCTGCGCCTGCGCCTCTTCCTTCGAGACCAGCGCGTCAAAATGCGCGTCCGGCCCGCTCTCGTCGCTGCCCTTGATCAGCATGGTCAGCCGGCCGTACCACATCATGGCCTTGAAGTACCTTTTCAGCTCCTCGCTCCTCGTATAATGCCCGCGCGGGACGTACTGCGAGTAGTCCTCCCGGTAGGTGAAGATCGGGCTGTCCTCGAAGCCCCCGTGCTTTTCGATGTAGCCGAGCTCGGTGTCCACCCAATCTTGCACTGACGCCGGGACCCGGGCCTCGGGGTCGAGCAGCTTCTCCGCCACCGCGAAATAGGCGAGGCCCTTCTTGTACGCCGTCTTCTCCAGGCCCTTGCTCGCTCCATACCGCTTTTCCATCTCGGCCCGGAACACGCGGGTCAGGGCCGTGAGGTCCGGATAAAATTCCTTCTCCTCGATCACCCGCAGCGTCTCGTCGAACTGGATGTGGTACAAGTGGAGCACGGAGTCGGTGGTGACGAACACCGGCATCTCCAGCTCCTTGATCCGGTCGTAGGCCGCGACGATGTCGTCCAGGCTGCCGAAGGAGACGGTGGCAAAGCCGTTCTGAAGCAGCTTGTCGCGGGCGGGGACGGCGAGGCCGATCTTGGCGAGCACGTCGTCGAGGTTCTGAATGTCCGCGGGCGCGAGGGGAAGGTTATATGCGGGCACGCTCGGCTGCACGTCGGACCGCACCGGCGCGTAATAGCTCCCCAGCTTCGCCGCCAGGTCCTCGCCCGAAAACGCCGGCAGGAGCGAGATCGGCTTATTGCCTCCCCCCGCCCCGCTCGTGCACGCCGCCAGCCCCAGCAGCACCGCCGCCGCCCATATCTTCCAGCCCGCGTTTTTCATGGCCTTCCCTCCCGTCCCTTGATTGCGGTCACCTTGCTTCAAGCTCCAATAACGCCCATCAACATCATAAGTTTTCTTGCGCGCAAATAAAAAGGGACGGCCCCTTCCGCCGTCCCTCTGCACGCCGTCTTCCCCTTGCTACTGGCTACCGGCTACTTGCTACTCTCTTCACGTCTCCACCACCACGGTCCACCCGTACGGGTCCTTGAGCTTGCCGTACTGGATGCCGGTGATGGTGTCGTAGAGTTTTTGCGCCAAGGGCCCGACCTTGCCGCCGGTCACCGAAACCGTCTGGTCCTTGTAAGTGAGCGAGCCGACCGGGGAGATGATCGCGGCCGTGCCCGTGCCGAAGCACTCCTGGAGCGACCCGTCTTGCGCGGCCTTCATCACCTCGCCAATCGAGAGCCTGCGCTCGGAAACCTTCAGGCCCCATTCGCGCGTGAGCTTGAGCACGCTGTCGCGGGTCACGCCGGGGAGGATGGTCCCGGCGAGCGGCGCCGTGACCAGCTCGTCGCCGATCAGGAAGAAGATGTTCATGGTGCCCACTTCCTCGATCCACTTGCGCTCGACCCCGTCGAGCCACAGCACCTGGGTGAACCCCTTTTTCTGCGCCTTCTCCGCCGCCAGCAGGCTGGCCGCGTAATTCGCCGGCGTCTTGGCCTCGCCGAGACCGCCCGCCGCCGCCCGGATGTACTCGTCCTCCACCAGGATCTTCACCGGGCTGAACCCCTCCTTGTAGTACGCCCCCACCGGCGACAGGATGATGAAGAAAATGTAGCGGTCCGACACGTGCACCCCGATGAACGGCTCGGTCGCGATCACGGTCGGCCGGATGTAGAGCGCGGTGCCTTCGTTCCTGGGCACCCAGCGGCTCTCCAGTCCGACCAGCGCGGTGATGGCCTGGAGGTGGTCGTCAGGATCCAGCGGCGGGATGCACACGCGCGCGTTGGACTTGTTCATGCGCAGGATGTTGGCCTGCGGCCGGAAGAGCTGGATGCGGTCGCCGGCGTGGAAGGCCTTGAGCCCCTCGAACGTGGCCTGGCCGTAATGGAGCATGATGGTGGCCGGGTCCAGCACGAACGGGCCGTAAGGAACGATCCGCGCGTCGTGCCAGCCCTTGCCCTTGGTGTAATCCATGATGAACATGTGGTCGGTGAAAATCTTGCCGAACCCGAGCGCATCGTCCGGCGGCAGCGCGCCGGGCTGGTCGGTTTTCTTGACCGCGATCTTGAGGGCCATCTTGAAAATACCTCCCGGAAAAAATAAAGTACCCTTCAACATACACCATCCCGGGAGGAGGTTCAAAAATAACCCTGGAGTGCGGCGGCATGACGCCGCTTTCATTGATCTCTCCTTTATCGAGGCGGCTGAATCGTTAACTTCGATGTAAGATTGAAAATCACCGGCATGATAAGTTAGAATGAACATTACGATGAACGTTCGGATTCACCCTCAGGCGATAACGCGCATGGCCGGGAGGGACGCCCATGAAGCTGACTTATGATCCCAAATACAACATTGCTTATCTCCGGCTCCGCGAGAACGGCGCGGAGGTCACAACTCTCCATATCAGCGATGAGCTCAACGTTGACATCGCGCCCGACGGCTCCGTCTACGGCATCGAATTCCTCAACGCCAACGACCAGCTCGCCTCCTCCCCCTCCGGCCTGCTCGAATTCGTCAACCAGGTCTCCGGCCAGTCGGAAAAAATAAAGCTGACGGGCTGAGCGGAATCCGTCGTTTGATCTCTTCAATGATTAACCATCGCCATGATTCAAGTGTTACTGAATTTCAGAACTTTCTGGCCTTGAAGTATTGTAGTCCCGGAGGGACATTTCGAGAGTAGTCCGGGAATTTATTCCTGGGAACTGGGCGGGAAAAAACCGCCAAGTCCCGTAGGGACGGACGATCATGAGTTGAGCAAGACTCGGTCGTCCCTCCGGGACTCGGGGCATCGGTGCTGCCGGCCCACCCAGCAATGAATTGCTGGGCTACTTTCGCCCGCCCCTCCCGGGGCTGCACTGCGCAACCCGCCTTGCCTGCTCCCTTCTTGATTATCCCCGCCCCGCCCTGATATGTTACATCTGGCCGCGGGGAATGTGGGAGGCGGCCTCCGGCCGGTGGCCGGGTGATCGAGGTGTAACACCATTATCAAGGAGGAGTGACATGGATTTCGAGTTTCCCGAGGAGTACCGGGTATTGCGGGACAACATCCGTCGGTTCGTGGACAAGGAGTTGATCCCGATCAATGAGCAGGTGGAGCATGAGAAGAAGATTCCGGACAAGATCGCGGCGCAGATGAAGGAGATGGGGCTGTTCGGGATCACGGTGCCGCAGGAGTACGGCGGCATGGGCATGTCCACGGTGGAGTGCATGCTGATCCAGGAGGAGCTGGCGCGCGCCAACCTGGCCTATTGCTTTTTAATCAGCGGCAACATCGGCATCGGCTCGCTCGGCCTCGTGTACTACGGGAGCGAGGAGCAGAAACAGAAGTTCCTGCCGCGCATGGCAACGGGCGAGCTGCTCTCGTGCTTCGCGCTCACCGAGCCCAACGCCGGCTCCGACGCGTCCTCCATCCTCACCAAGGCCGACAAGAAGGGCGACCAGTACGTGCTCAACGGCATGAAGCATTTCATCACCAAGGCCGACATCTCGGACGTGCACACGGTGGTGGCGGTGACGGACAAGTCAAAGGGCAGGAAGGGCATGAGCGCGTTCGTGGTGGAGAAGGGCACGCCGGGCTTCACGATCGGGAAGCTCCAGGACTCGATGGGCACGGACATCTGCAAGCAGTGCGAGCTGATTTTCGAGGACTGCGAGGTCCCGGCCGCGAACCTCTTGGGCCGGGAGGGCCAGGGCTTCGAAATCGCGATGCGGGTGCTGGAAGAGGGGAGGCTGTCGCAGGGCGCGCGCTCCATCGGCATCTCGCGGCGGCTGATCGAGCTCTGCCGCGGGCACGCCCAGGTCCGCGTCCAGTTCGGCAAGCCCATCGCCGAGTTCCAGGCCATCCAGTGGATGTTGGCCGACATGATCACCGAGCTCTACGCCATGAAGACCATGGTCTACGACTCCGCCTGGCGCCTGGACCAGGGCGACCGCGACCGCGCCCGCGCCAGCATGGTCAAGCTCTTCTGCACCGAGGCCGTCGGCCGCATCGCCGACCGCGCGGTTCAGCTCTTCGGCGGCATGGGCTACATGAAGGAAGGACCCATCGAGGCCGTCTACCGCGAGGTCCGGGCCATGCGCATCTATGAAGGAACCTCCGAAATCCAGCGCCTCATCATCTCAAGGGACGTGCTCTCGAACGGGATGAAGTCCATCGGGTATGATTGAGAGGTTTGTGGTTTGAGGTTTGGGGTTTGAGGTTAAGAAGGGACGGAGTTAGCTCTATTTATAGATTGGTGCTCTCATATGCTAACATAACCAGAGGAGGCAAAAGTCATGGAGACATTCGAGCGCATAACCTTTGATACCGGGATCATGGGCGGCCGGGCCTGCATCCGGGGCATGAGGATCCCGGTCTCAGTGATCGTGGGCCAGATCGCCCACGGCGCAACGCCACGGGAGATCCTTGACGACTATCCCGACTTGGAGCCGGAGGACATCCAGCAGTCCCTGGAATACGCGGCCTGGCTCGCTCAGGAAGAAGTTCATTCCGGGTAGGGACGGATGCGATTCCTTGCCGACATGGGCGTGTCACAACGCGTGATGCAGTATCTCCGCGCCGAAGGGCACGACGCTGTCCACCTCCGGGATGAAAACCTGCAGCGTCTCCCCAACGGCGCCATATTCGAGAAGGCCTTTTCCGAAAAAAGGGTCCTGCTGACCTTTGACCTCGATTTCGGGGAGATAATCTCCCTCTCTGGTGGTCGTCTCGTGAGTGTCGTCATTTTCAGGCTTCATGACTGCAGGAGTGAACACGTGATCGAGCGACTCCGCAAAGTCCTGAAGGATTCCACGTCCGCCCTGGAGAAGGGGACCATCGTGGTGGTTGAAGAGACAAGGCACCGAGAAAGGAATTTGGCTGCAAAGCTCTGACCCATTCCGCTCCGCCGCGCGACCCGTGCTGGATAAGAACGCGGTTCCACTCGGCTCTTTGAGCGCTGAAGGCGCCATGAAAGGCTGATTAACCATGACTGCAAGCCGGAACCCAGGATCGGAGAATCGAAAAAAGCCGCCGAGAGTCAGATGGAGTCGGGCCTTCATCCTGGCTCTCGTGCTGGTCCTCGCACTTTCTATTTTCCTTTTTCTGCGGCTCAGCATGATGAGGCATAGCGAAATATGTTTCGCATGCAGCCAAGTGGAAGAGTCAAGGAAGATAATTTCTCACCAACGGTTTGAAATTGCCTACGCCAACCAGCGGGCGGCGGAAAAATTTGATGCGGCCAGAGAAGCCCAGGGAGAAAAAGGAAAGGCCGAAAGAGAAAGGGATGAAGCCCTGGCGCGGCTTGATCTGGCCGAGCAGATCGCGCGAAAGCCCAAAGAGCAGCAGGCCGAGGCCTACCTGCAACTGGGCAGGCTTGCGTTGGCAATGGCAAGAAGCGCCTCGTCATTTGATTATCTGGGCGCTTCCAGACTCTACTTTGCCCAATCCCTCATCCTGGGCCGGCAAGAGGCAAAGACCTACCTGTATTATCTGCAGGATGATAACTATCTGTTCAATAAAGGAGATCAAGTCTTTTTAGAAGAGGGAGTTGATGCCCATGTCTCGAATATTTCTCTCGACGGCAAGTTCTTCAGTAGCAGCCAGTATTGGACCATCTATGTCCGCAAGCTGGGCGAAAAGGATAAGACGATCACGATCGCGCCCAAGGAAGACAGGGGAATAATTTATCCTGGCTTTGTTTTCTCCTCCGACGGCAAACGAGGCGTTTCCTTGCGGCCTGAAGAAATAACGGTCTGGAACCTGGATTCATTTAAAAAAGAACGGACGATCGAATTCAGCGACGGGTCCATTACCTCGGCCGCCATTTCGCCTGACGGAAAAATCGGCATTTCCGCGGAATGCAATGGCCAGGATAAAAATGAGAATTGCACCAAGACTAGGTTGAAACTATGGGACATGAATTCCGGCAAAGTCCTTAAAACCTTTAACGGTGACGGAAAGGGCGCGAAAATCTATAGGCTGATATTTTCTCCAACCGGGAGTCGTGCCCTCAGTTGTGGAGGTGATTTCTTCCAGCTTTGGAATGTGGAAACCGGCCAGAGACTAAGACAATTCAATAATCAGGGATTCCGTTATACGGCGAACAGAGTGGTCTTCTCCCCGGAGGGAAGGTATATTGCCAGTGGACATGATGGCACCATTGACATTTTTTCGGCTCAGGACGGGAGCACCATCGGGAATATCAGATCCTTCGCAGGCTATGTCGGCCCATTCCAATTTACTCCCGATGGAAAATTCATTGTGGCCTCGGGATGCGATGAATATGATCCTAATAATAGCGGTTGCCACCAGGCGGCGCTCCGGGTCTGGAATACCGAGTCAAAAGAGCTCGAATTAAGTATTAATATAGGAGACACGCCCGGCTACGACATTTCATTTAGTCCTAACGGCAAGTATTTTCTTCTCCAGAAGGATGTGGCTCATCTTTGGCAAACCAGCGATTGGTCGCCGCTCATGAGCTTTTTCTGGGATAATATCTGGGCCGGCCCGGTCGAACGTCATTATCAATTAACCAGGGCGTTTTTTTCTTCCGATGGCAAGTCCATCATTTTTTCGTACGTCATCGAAGATGGCACTGCGGAGGTTCAATCCTGGCCTTTCCGGGAGGATTTCATCCATCAGGATGCGGAAAGCATCTACCGGGAAGCGGAACGGAAAACCTGGATGACGCTTGATGGATTTAAAATCATACCGAGGCCGGAACAATCGGAATAGGTCCGCCAATGAAACATAATGCTGGATTCGTCATCATTAAAAGAGATTACCACCAGGGGTCGGCTGAATAATAGCTGGCCATAGGTTCAGAAGGGTGGAATCCAGCATGCAGAATGGAGGTATGATCCTAATGACGACAAGAAACAGCCGCAAAAAGGAGTTGAAATTAAATAGAGAGTTGAGTGGTGTTGTTTCCTTCCACGGCCACCTCTGCCCCGGGCTCCTGATCGGCTATCGGGCGGCGAAGGCGGGGATGAAGAGGCTCCGGGGGAGGCGGTCGGGCGACGAGGAGCTGATTGCCATCGTGGAGAACAACTCCTGTGCCGTGGACGCGGTGCAGTTCTTGACGGGCGCGACCTTCGGCAAGGGCAACCTGTTTTTCCGCGACTACGGCAAGCAGGTGTTCACGTTCGCGAAAAGGCCCGGCGGAAAAGCGGTGCGGGTGGCGCTCCGGCCGGACGTGTTCGCCAGGCCCGCGCCCAGCCGCGAGGACCGCGTGAAAATGCTCCTCACCGCCAAGGACGATGACCTCTTCAACATCAAGAACGTGAGGATCACGCTCCCCGCCGAGGCCGAGATCCACCAGAGCCTGATCTGCGCCTCCTGCGGCGAGCCGGTGATGGACACGCGGACGAGGAAAGTGAAAGGCAAGGTGCTCTGCATTCCGTGCGCGGAAAAGGTTTGAGGTTTGGGGTTTGAGGTTTGGGGAGGGCACAGGTTGAAAACCTGGGCCGCGTGCCTGCAACATTATAGTTTTTCGGAATTAATAAGCCTTCCCTTGTTTGATCTCAGATGCCATTGCCCGTTTTTATTACGCCCCTTCAGGGCTGAAAAGGATATTATGGACGCCGATATCCCAGGGTAGGCCGAGGACGGCCAACCCTGGGCTA
Source organism: bacterium (assembly GCA_035527835.1). Lineage (GTDB taxonomy): Bacteria > RBG-13-61-14 > RBG-13-61-14 > RBG-13-61-14 > DATKZS01 > DATKZS01. The sequence continues at coordinate 24,283 of DATKZS010000196.1, read as the reverse complement.
TCTTATTATTGCCCTTTCAGGGCTGTAGAAAAAGAGCCAATCAGATTGAAACAGTAAACTATGAAGCGCTCTTGCCTCACGCCTCACGCCCCAAGCCCCAGGCCCCAGGCCTCACGCCCCAAGCCCCAGGCCCCACGCCCCAAGCCCCAGGCCTCACGCCCCAAGCCCCAAGCCCCAGGCCTCAAGCCCCACTCCCCTTTTGACTCTCCTCCCCGCTCTCATTACAATTGCCTGCATGCGGCGATTTTTCAGCCAGGTCTGGCGCCGGATGAACGCGGGCCAGCTCGCCATCTTGAGCTTCGGCTCGGTGATCCTGGTTGGGGCCCTTGTCCTGATGCTCCCGATCTCGCACGTCAAGTCCTTGAGCTTTGTTGACGCTCTGTTCACGGCGACTTCGGCGGTGTGCGTGACCGGGCTTACGGTGGTGGACACGGGCACGGCGTTCACGGACTTCGGCCAGGCCGCGATCCTTGGCATGATCCAGTTCGGCGGGTTCGGGATCATGACGTTCGGGACCTTCATCCTGTTCATGATGCGGGGCAAGGCGCCGCTTTCGATGAGCGACGCGGCCAGCGGGTCGTTTCTGAAGCTCCGGCGCTACAGCCTCTCCGAGATGCTGTCGCGGGCACTGATCTTCACGCTCTGCGCGGAGGGGGCGGGGTTGGTGCTGTTGTTTTCGCGGTGGGTGCGGGACTATCCGTGGGGGCGGGCGCTATGGCTCTCTTTGTTCCATTCGGTGTCGGCGTTCTGCAACGCCGGGTTCTCGCCGTTTGCGGACAGCCTGATGAAGTACGCGGGCGACGGGACGGTGAACTTCACGGTCATGGCGCTGATCGTGCTCGGCGGGATCGGCTTCTTCGTGCTGGTTGATTTGTGGGACACCTTGAAGCGCGACCCGGACCCGGCCAAGCGCCGCATCAGCTTCCATACCAAGATCGTGGTGGCGATGACGCTCCTCTTGATCGTGGGCGGCGCGGTGTTGCTTTACGGGTTGGAGCGGCCCCACCTGCTCGCGCGCATGCCCTGGGGCCAGGCCGCGCTCCGCTCCCTGTTCCAGTCGGTCACGGCCCGCACCGCCGGGTTCAACACCGTTGACATCGGGAAGCTCTCGGACGCCTCGCTGTTCGCGCTGATCGTGCTCATGTTCATCGGCGCGGCGCCGGGCTCCATGGCCGGCGGCGTCAAGGTCACGACCGCGGGCGTGATCCTGATCGTGGTCCTGTCGCGGCTGCGCAATTTCTCGGCGCCGTCGGCGTTCGGGCGGTCGGTGAGCCGCGGCGACGTTGATCACTCGCTGTCGCTGGTGCTGCTGTCCCTGTTCCTGATCGGGCTGATCGTGCTGGTCCTGTTGATCGCGGAGGTGGAGGTCCCGGCGCTGGGCCTTGACCGCCGCCTGTTCATGGAGCTGTTGTTCGAGAGCGTCTCGGCGTTCGGCACGGTCGGCCTGTCCACCGGAATCACGCCGGACCTGAGCGACGGCGGGCGCCTGCTCATCACGCTCCTCATGTTCATCGGCAGGCTCGGACCCCTGACCCTGGTGTTCGCGCTCGAGCGCCGCCGCGCCGGCCGGGCCTACAAGTTCCCGGAAGAGAAAATCATGATAGGGTAGGGTGGGGCGGCGGACCGAAGTCATGAAGAATTTTTTAGACAGGATTAACAGGATTAACAGGATGATGAGAAAAAAAGCAAATGGCCTCTTCCCAATATCCTGTTGATCCTGTTCATCCTGTCTGAAAATCTTTTAATAGAGAGGTGAAGAATGGCGCAGATCGCGGTAATCGGGATGAGCAGCTTCGGCTATTACATGGCCCGCAAGCTCGCCGAGCTGGGAAGCGACGTCCTGGCCATTGATTACGACGAGACCATGGTGGACAAGATCAAGGCCTACGTGAGCAAGGCCGTGGTCGCCGACGCCACCGACCGCCGCGCCATCCAACAGCTCGGCCTAACCGGCATGGACGCCGTCGTCCTGTCGCTCGGCGACAAGCTCGAATCATCCATCCTCGCCGCCATGCACCTCCGCGAGCTCGGAGTCAAGAAAATCGTGGCCAAGGCCCTCTCCGAAGACCACGCCAAAATCCTCGAGCTCATCGGCGTCCAGCGCATCGTCTTCCCCGAGCGCGACATGGGCATCCGCATCGCCTCCAGCCTCCACGGCGCCAACATCGCCGACTACCTGCCCCTCGGACCAGACCTCTCAATCATCGAGATGATACCCATCAAGGAAATGGTCGGCAAGACCCTGCTCGAACTCGAATTCAGAAAGCGCTACCACTGCCAGATCCTCGCCATCCGCGACAAGGTCCCCGAGGAAATCACCTTCATCCCCGAGCCCGACACCCGCATCAAGGCCTCCCACCTCCTCGTCATCCTCGGCGCCAACAAGGACCTCGCCGGACTCCAGAAAAGTTGAGGGGGAACGAGCTGCTGAACATTTGCACGGACAGCCGGGACGCCGCTTCTGACCGCGGCATCGCGATGATCCTGCTGGGCGCGGGGTTGCTGGGCTATGGCGCGCTCGCCTGGTTTTTCCGCGTGGTCACGCCGGACGGTTTTACTTACATCGAGCTTGCCGAGAACCTGTTTCGCGGCGGGTACGTGGTTATGGGAGAGCCGTACGCCAAGTTCCTGCCGTTTTATCCGTTCCTGATGGCGTTATTCAACCTGGCGGCGGGCGGCGCGATCGGGGTGGAGAAATGGGGGCAGGCGGTCAGCGTCGGCTGCGGGGCCATGTTGCCTCCGCTCCTGTTCCTGCTGGCGCGGCGCCTCCAGGCCTCGCGCTGGGCGGCGCTGACGGCGGCGGCGGCGCTGGCGCTGATGGCGGTGGGCTGGGACCAGTACCGGGACGTGAACGTGATGCCCATCTTCACGCTGCTGCTGTTGCTGTCTTACTGGCTGCTGAGCACGGAGCGCTTTTTTACGGCGGGGCTCATGCTGGGGCTTGCCATGATCACCAGGTACGAGGGTTACCTGCTGGTCCTGGTGTTCGTGATCGCCAACCTCGGCAGCGGACGCGCCGTGATCAAGGGGCTCGCGGGAACGGCGCTGGCGGCGTCGCCGTGGCTGATCCGGAACCTTTTGACCTACGGAACGCTGAGCAGGACCTCCTATTGGCTGGAGTTGGTGGTGTTACATCTCCACCTGGCCGAGATCGGCCTGGGCCTGGTCAAGGACTTCGGGCCGGTGGCCCTGGCCGCCGCGGCCCTGGGCCTGGCCCGGCTCCAACGTAAGTGGCTCATTTACCTCGCCGGGTTCGCCGCGCTCTACACGGGCCTGCACGTCATCTGGTGGTGGTACCAGGACCGGTTCCTGCTGGCGCTGATGCCGGCGGTGCTCGCGCCGGCGGCGCTGGGCCTGGACCGCTTCGTGAAATGGGACGCGTCGCGCCGGCCGGAGCGGGAGCCGCGGATGAAGACGGCCGCGGCGGCGGGCGTGCTGGTCCCGCTGCTGGCGGTCAGCGGCCTTTATCTTTACGGACTGGCCGCGCTGCCGGGGGACCCGATCCTGGAGGCCGCGAAGTCGCTGCGCCAAGTTCCCGGCGAAGAAGCGGTGCTGGGGCAGAACCCGCTGATCTTCAAGTACACCACCGGCCGGGAGGCCTACACTTGGGGAGAAATCAAGCCAGGCGATGACCCGGACCGTTTTGTGTTGGAGCAGGTGCTCACGCATGACGTGGGCTTGATCGTGTGGCTCAACATCTCGCAGGTGGACTGGCAGCGCTTCGGATTCCTGAAGTCAGCAAAAAACCGCGACACCGTGGTCACGACCCCACAAGGCAAATTCAGGCTAACCTACCTCTTCCTCCGAGCCTTCAACCGCGACGGACGCATCGCGCTCGTCTATCGAGTCATGGCCGCAAGCATCGAGTAAGACCCGTCTCCAGCCTGAGGGAGCGACTTTACCGGAGCCGGTCCCATAACCACAAAGCGCGCATCAAATGCCGCGGTAAACTTACCGGCGATGGCCCACCGATATGATGAATACCTTTTTCCCGGGATCGTCAATGGTATAGAGGACTCGATACGGCCCGACCCGGAGGCGGTATTCTTCGATGCCCCGGAGCTTTTTACATCCGGGAGGGCGGGGATTGGTTTCGAGGTCAAGGATTGCGGAGGCGATGCGGTCGAAGATGTCCGCGGGCAGGCGGTCCATTTCCTTTTCCGCCGAGCGCTTGATGCTGACGGCGTAGGCGCGCTTGGCGTTCATTTTTTTCTTTTGGCCGCCAGGTATTCGCGGAAGGGACGGGAGGGTTCGTGGCCGCGGGAGGAGATGACGGCGAGGTCGAGGAGGTCGCGGGCGAATTCCTTGTCCCGGGCGATGCGCACCAGGACCGCGTCGCGCTCGGTCTTGGGCAAGGCTTTCAGCGCCGTGATAAAAACCTCGGCCGTGGCATCGCTATTGGTCATATGATCTCCTCGCCTCCGGAATTTGATGCGCCCTTCCAGCGCACTCCTGATTCGATTATAGATGCATCAATTCCATTGTCAAGACCAGCAGGCGTTGAGGTTTGAGGTTTGGGGTTTGAGGTTTGTGGTTTGGAGCTTCGTATTCCCTGGCTGCGCGCTACCCGCTACTCCTTCCGTCTTGAGGCCTTTAGTCCCGGCGGGACGGCTTGAAATTAGCCCAGGAATTCTTTCCTGGGGACCAGGCGGAAAAAAACCATCAAGTCCCGGCGGGACGGCCGAACCGCCGCCGCATCATCGAAAAAAATTCCCTCCACCGGATACCCCACATAGCTCGCTATGTGGGCTGTCCCACTCTGAAGTTTGAGTATTTAACCACAAACCACAAACCTCAAACCACAAACCTTTCTTTGATGCCCGCCATAATGACTCCGCAATCGCATCCCGTGGCCCCGGCCACCCCCATAGCAAGCTATGCGGGCTATCCTGCTTCCGCCCTGAAAGGGCAAAAATAAGATAGCCCAGGGTTGGACGTCTGCGGCCTACCCTGGGATATCGCCGCCCCCAATATCCTTTTCAGCCCTGAAAGGGCGAAACAAAGACGGCTGAAAAATTCCGCCCCGTTAAACAGTCAAACAAGGGTCTGACCCCCATCCCCCGTCAAACAAGGGTCTGACCCCCATCCCCCATCCCCGGCGCGAACCGGCCGAGGCAAGAAATCTCGGGGCCGCCAAGCTTCAGCGGCGATGGCGAGGGGGGAGCCCTTCCCAGACGAAGAAAATTTGTCTTCAGGAAAAGAAAGATTTGTCTTGACTGGGACTTTTATAGATGATCCCGATTCCCGATCCCTGATTCACGTTCCCGCGCCCGTTTTTGCGGCCTTCATGTGCATGGAGTACGCCGACAGATAGGCGCCGATGCAGAGCAGGTTGTCGGAGCTGAAGGCGAGGTATTGCATGTCGTAGGCCATGACGGTGTGGGCCAGCTTGTCTTGGGGGTTGGCCGCGATGACGACGTCGCACAGTTCCGCGGAGAGCTGATATTCACCGTTCTTTTGGAGCGCGATGGCGCGGGAAAGGATTTTATCGGCTCCTCCGGCCAGCGCGACGATCTCCCGGGCCCGGAACTTCCCGGGCAGGGGATTGAGCCCGGCGCCCCAGCCGTCGTACCACCCGGCATAAGCGTGGTAGATGTCCCGGACCGACCAGTCCACCCTGCCGTAAAGCCCCTGCAGATACGGCAGCCGGGCAAGGCTGTCGGGAAGATTGATCCCGGCCACCGCCTCTTCGACGCTTTTGCCGTTGTTGATGTATCGGAGAGTCTCATCGTGCACGTACTGGATGGCGGCCAGATAGTTCTCCAGGTGCTCCTGGATATGGCTTTGGCCTTTAAGAGGTTTGGTGTGGCCGAGGATGAGGTACTCCGGCCCAAGCGCGATGAAGCGCGACAGCGACGCCATCCAGCCGCGGACCGGCCGGGCCTCCAGCATGATGCCCGCCAGGTTGGGGAAGGAATGATAATAAAGGTCTCCGACGTGCAAGGCCCGCTCCTCGGGCATCCAGACCGCCAAATGGTCTTCGGTCTCCCCCCGCGTGTGGAAAAGATCGAACCGCTTGCCGCCCAGGCTGAAAGAATACTGCTCGTCAAAGGTAATGGTCGGCATCATGGCCTCGGGCGCCTTTCCCGCGCTCAGGTAGGGGCTGGAAAAAGGCATGGAGAAGGCATACTCCGGCTCCGCGGCCCCTCCCAGTATGTCCAGAACGCGCCGAAAATGTTGGTCGCCCAGTCCGGGATTGGCGCCGTGGATCCAGTTCAAAAATTCCCTGGTCGCGATAATCTCGACCCCCTCCGAATAAAAAGCCCGGGTCCCCTGGTTATGGTCCGGATGAAAATGGGTGTAGATGATATAGCGCACCGGCTTCTCCGTGATCTTGCGGAAGTCCGCCATGATCCTCCGCGCCGAGTCCTCGCTCTCCGTCGTGTCAATGATCACCAGGCCCTCGTCAGTGATCACCATGGTCACGTTGCCCATGGCGTATCCCATGGCAACGTAAATATCATCCGTCACCTTTTCGATTTGAGGCTGTATCATGCTCAGCAGCACCGGCATGTACTTGGCCGCAAACTCCGCGGAAAACTTCGGCTCCGGAGGCGGGGTATAGGCAAGCCGTGACTCCCCGGGGACCTCCGGCTCCCGAACCACCGCCTCCACGCTCTTCAGACGAAGACACCCCAGCCCAACGCCTAAAGCCGCTCCCACAATCACGCCGCTGATGAAAACGCATAATCTCCGTTCCTTCATCCCCGCACCTCCCCGGCCAACGCGAAGTTTGTCGTTTGTGGTTTGTCGTTCCAATTCCCGGCCCTGATCCCGAATCTTCATTTATTCAACCACAAACCGCAAACCCCAAACCACAAACCTGTTCTCCACATGGCCCAACTATGCCCGATCAAGCATCATGAATCAAGGGAGATGAGGTTTGAGGTGTGAGGTTTGGGGTTTGAGGTCCGGGCGCGAGGATTGAGGTTTGAGGTGTGAGGCTTGAGGTCTGAGGTCTGAGGTTTGGCTATTAAACCACAAACCACAAACCTCAAACCACAAACCTCTTTTCCTACCTTCGTGCCTTCGTGGTTCAATCTCCTTTCTTCAACCACAAACCACAAACCTCAAACCACAAACCTTTCTTTGATGCCCGCCACAACCTCTCCCGATTCGCATCCCCTGGCCGCGGCATTATTGTTACGCCCTTAAAGGGCAAACATAAAATAGCCCAGGGTTGGCCGTCCCCGGCCTACCCTGGGATATCGCCGCCCCAAATATCCTTTTCAGCCCTGAAAGGGCGAGATAAAGACGGCTGAAAAATTCCGCCCCGTTAAACAGTCAAACAAGGGTCTGACCCCCACCCACACAATTCGCATCCCCTGGCCGCGGCATTATTGTTACTCCCTGAAAGGGCAAACATAAAATAGCCCAGGGTTGGCCGTCTTCGGCCTACCCTGGGACACAATCCCATCACCACCGCCCAACCCGGTAAGGGTTGATTAAACATACCCTGAATACGTAAACAAATGTCTAATGTCGAGACCTGACCCCCGATCCCGATCCCGCACAGCGGCGATGGCGAGGGGGGAGCCCTTCCCAGATGAAGAAAATTTGTCTTCAGGAAAAGAGAGATTTGTCTTGACTGGGACTTTTATAGATGACCCCAATCCCCACTGAAAAGACAGGCTTATGGATATCGTGATAATGAATATTTTAAGATGAGACTGCTTCATCTTCATCAGCAAAAGTACTCTTTAACCGGATGAACATAAATAATTTCTTTCTACTCTCTTCCTAAGACTATAACATCTCCAAAGGCAAGTGCAATGCTCTCCAACGTTCTATTTGACTTGGAGCCTAAAACATCTTCAATAGCATCAATGAATTTATCCCATTTTATCCTCTTTAGGCTGAATAAAATAGCTTTGCTTCCTATATTGCCCACACAGAGAGTTACCAAGCCTCCAATAATTGTTGATGTTGCATCACCAATTACAATGCCTAGTGACGCAGTAAGGCAAATAATAATTTGCGATAACAATCCTTTGTCAACTAAAAGAGATGCCAATTCACCTGGAAGTTGTGATCGAAGTTTAGTTAATCTATTGCCAAGCTCTATGCTTGTGTATTCTAGTTCATTTGCTTGTACATCTGGATTATTTGAAATTGCCTGTGAGTGTAAGAACACTCTCAATATTCTGTGAAGACCCAACTCACGCCATGTTTCAATATTATCTTTTTCAGGCCATTCACAAATATCTCGTCTGAGTCGTTTCTCATCAAGAATATCAACTGCTCTTACAATAATAGTATTATGATATATATCTTCTATTCTCTTTTTTTCACCAAGATCTGTAATGGCATGATATTGGTATGCAGCAGTGCTTGGAAGCAAATATTCTCCAAGCTCGTTATCTTTTCTAATCCAATCGTCATTTTTATATGCACTGATTATCTCTAGGAGCAATTTAGAACTGGTTGCTCTTGGTCCGCCGGCATAATAATAAAAAAGGTCGGGAATAGCTTCATTAAGGTCTAGCTTAATCATATTAATGATTTGTTCTTCGTTCCCAATTTCCTGAATTAGTTTTCTAGCTTCATCATACCCTCTTAGCGTTGATTGTACATCAAGAGTTATTAAAGATTCTTGATAGTCCTTTCTATATTTTTTCAGAACATTTTTAAACTCTTCGGAAGGCCCATCCATTTCAGATCTCTTTTTTCTTATGTCATCTTTCAATGGATATTCACCTTTTAAGACTGGTATAATTACTCCTTTGCTAATCCAATGTCTCAGATTTTGAATGTAGCTAATACGTGTCGTCGGAGAAAGGTAATTTGTAACCTTGGCCCAATTGTCACTCGGATAATAAATATAAATATGATCATATAGTAACGGAAGAAGAGGAAGGATGGTGTAATAATAATCTCTATCAACTAATGGATCAAAAAAAATGTCTGTAGGTGAGTAAGTCTTTGCCATCATTTTCCTACCCTCTCTAATTATATTTGGAAAAAGCGGCTTCTGGTCTCAAGGGGCTGTTGGTGGGGATTGGTGGTGGGGATTGGCATGGGGATTGGCATGGGATTGGGATCAGGTCTTAACATTTAACATTATCCTTCTCATTCTTCTCCCCGCGCTCCCCTTTCCGGTCCCGTTCCCCATCCCGCCTTTCCCGTCCATTCCCTCCCGTAATTTCTCCGCCAGTATATCCCTTCCGGGTTCAATGTCAAGGGAAAAATGAGGTTTGTGGTTTGAGGTTTGGGGTTGGAAGAAAGAGAATTGAACCACGAAGGCACGACTCGACTGAGCTCGTCGAAGTCCAAGGGAACGAAGGGAAGAAGGATGATTTATTGTTCTTCGTGATCTTGGTGGCATGGTGGTTCATATTTTCTTCCGCTCCCCATCCCGTCTTTCCCGTCCATCCCTTCCCGCGATTCTCGGTCCAGTATATCCCTTCCTGGTTCGATGTCAAGCATAAAATGAGGTTTGTGGTTTGAGGTTTGGGGTTTGTGGTTGAAGAGGGGGAATTGAACCACGAAGGCACGAAGGGAAGAAAGGAAGGTCTGTGGTTTGAGGTTTGGGGTTTGTGGTTCAAGCCTCAAGCCCCAAGCCTCAAGTCTTAAGCTTTTCCCTGGCTACTGGCTGCCGGCTACTCCTTAAGGCCCGCTCATGGCCTGTCGCCGGGTTTTTCGAAGTCGAAGACGGGCATGTTAAAGGTTTTGGCGGGGTGGCGGCGGTTGCGGGCGTAGTCGAGGAGGAGCCTGGTGGTTTCGGGGTCATAGGTTTTTTCTCCGCACCTGGTGCAGACCTGGGCGGGTACGTTCTCGACCGCCAGGTATTTGCCTTGCTCGTCATCAACAAAGGTCACTTTTTGGCTTTTGGTTTGGCCGCCGCAGAATACGCATTTCATGTTGCTTCACCTCCTCCTGACCCGATAATCCGTCCATTCATCTTGATCCGGCTCATATACGGTTATTATAACAACTTGGGGCGGAAATGAAACCTGGACGTGCAAGGGCCTCCCCTTGTCCGTGGTTCCGAAAACCAGGCAGCTGGGAGAATACTTATCGCGGGGGTACTCTTCTATGATCTCTCCCGTTAAAACAGCCTGCTCAACCTCATGGTCCTCAATTGACCTTTTAATCATTCTTTTCACCGCATGGTCCGAATAGCGGTGGCTGCCGGCCTTGATCTTATCTTGAATCTCCTTGATCGTCATCGTAATCCCCTGCCAGTCTATCCCGTCCTGATTCCATGTCAAGCGGAAAAAGAAAAAAAGCAGCCGGCAGCTTGGGGAGGGGGAGGTTTGGATACTGCGTTCCAGCTTGCGGTTTCACCGAGGCGGCGTTATTTTGGTCGCGATGTACAATAGGTTGTCAGCGGACAAGATTGTCCGCGCCATTGGTCAGGGGATGTTGTTGCATTCCTGGCGAGGAAAAATCAAGGAGGGCCGAAACCAAATGGGTATCCGGGAGAAGATTCAGGTTCTGTTCAGCGGCGATCCATTGTGGGCCGAGCTCGTGGCGGCGTATGATTTAAAACCGGTGGAGGGGACGCAGGAGAGGCGGATGGAAGGCCGCGCGGGGATGAGCAAGGTCGTCCTGGAATACCTGCCCAAAAAGGCCAAGCGTTGGTATCTGACCGTGGGAGAGGTGAAGGACCCGGACGGGGAAGAAATCATCGAGCTGGAGCGGCGCCGGGAGGACGATGAGATTGATCCGGAGGAGGACCTGGCCCAGATTCCCGGACTGGCCGGTACGGAGCTGGCTGGGAATTATATCTTTGCGGTCCATCCTGTTTCAGAGGACTACTCAAGCTTGTCCTTGCCGGTGGTGCGTGAGGGCCTGCCCTTGCTCTCGAAGGCCATCATCTCCGTAATGTTTTATCTTCCCAGCCATTCCCTGGTCCTTAGCCTCTCGCGCGCGGACCTGACCCGCGAGGCCTTTGATGGCGCTCTGCAATGGTCCGTGGAAGCGGTCAAGGCCATGGGCGGATAAAGACGATGGTCCCATGATCCGCAACCATGATACCCTGTGGTATCAAGGGTTGGACGGGATCGGGGACATCAATATCCCGGGAGGAAAGGTTGGGGGTTTGTTGAAAGAGAATTGAACCACGAAGACACCAAGGGCACGAAGGGGGGAAGAAAGGTTTGAGGTTTGAGGTTTGAGGAAAGAGAATTGAACCACGAAGTGATTGGGGTCAGGTCTTAACATTTAACATTAGCCTCATCATTCTTCCCCGCGCCCGCCGCTTTCCGGTCCCATTCCCCATCCTGCCTTTCCTGTCCATCCCCTCCCGTAATCTCTCTGCCAGAATATCCCTTCCTGCTTCCATGTCAAGCAAAAAGTGGGGAAAAAGTAGCCAGTAGCAAGTAGCCGGTAGCCAGGGAAGAGAAAGAATTTAACCACCAAGGCACAAAGGGCACGAAGGGGGAAGAATGTTTTTTTCTTTGTGTTCTTTGTGCCTTTGTGGTTCATATTTTCTTCCGCTCACCATCCGGCCTTTCCTTCTCCTTCCCGCGATTCTCGGTCCAGTATATCCCTTCATGGTTCGATGTCAAGGGGAAAATGAGGTTTGAGGTTTGGGGTTTGAGGTTTGAGGAAAGAGAATTGAACCACGAAGACACCAAGGGCACGAAGGAGGGAAGAAAGGTTTGAGGTTTGGGGTTTGGGGTTTGTGGTTAACATCCCGATCTTAAGCCTCCAATCTCAAACCTCACACCTCAAACCTCAAGCCTTTTTTATCTTCTCCCTGGCTGCTGGCTACTCCCTTTCCTTGGACCATTACTTTTTTTCCTTTTCGGTGCGACCAGTTTGCGAATAGTAGGGGGGCATGAGGGAGGTTTGGGGTTTGAGGTTTGGGGTTTGAGCCCTGGCTACCGGCTACTGGCTACTTGCTACTATTTTTCCGAGGTGAGAATGGCTCTACGAAAAATGAATGGTTGGGTCAAAAAAGTAAATTTAAGGGCCGGTTTCGGTGCGTCATTTCGTGGCCTGGATTATAGGACGCGGGTGGCCTGATGGTTAGGACACGGAGGCGTTTTTGCGGCCCGGACCGCAGGCCACAGGGGCCTGGGAATTGGGCCGCGAAAGTGCCTCCGCGTCCCAGCCCTTGGGCCACAGAAAATGGGGCCCTGGCGGGCAAGCCGCGGATTTTGTTGGACACCGTGACGAAACAGGGTAAAAATTTTTGGGGAAACGGGCTCCGTGGCCTGGATTTGACGGCAGTGGACACGGCGCAAAAAAAAGGCGGGCCCGAGGGCCCGCCTTGGTTGGCGAGGTTTCGCGGATGTAATTACATCATGCCGTCCATGCCGCCCATTCCTCCCATTCCTCCCATTCCGCCCATTCCGCCGTGGGGCATTCCGGGGATGCGGGATTTTTTCTCGGGCATGTCTGCGACCATGGCCTCGGTGGTGAGCATGAGGGAGGCCACGGATGCGGCGTTCTGGAGGGCGATGCGGACGACCTTGGTGGGGTCAATGACCCCGTCCTTGATGAGGTCGGCGTATTCGAGGGTCTGGGCGTTGAAGCCGAAGGCGCCTTTTCCCTGCTTGACTTTTTCGACGGCGATGGAGCCGTCCACGCCGGCGTTCTTGGCGATCCACTTGAGCGGTTCTTCGAGGGCCTTCCTGACGATGCGGACGCCGAACATCTCGTCCTCGTCGAGCTTGAGCTTGTCGAGGGCCTTCTGGGCGCGGATGTATGCGACGCCGCCGCCGGGCACGACGCCTTCCTCGACGGCGGCCTTGGTTGCGTTCATGGCGTCCTCGACGCGGGCCTTCTTTTCCTTCATCTCGGACTCGGTGGCCGCGCCGACGTTGATGATGGCGACGCCGCCGACGAGCTTGGCCAGGCGCTCCTGGAGTTTTTCCTTGTCATAGTCGGAGGTGGTTTCCTGGATCTGGGTGCGGATCTGGTTGATGCGCCCGGTGATCTGGTCCTTGGCTCCCTTGCCGCCGACGATGGTGGTGTGGTCCCGGTCAATGACGATGCGCTTGGCCTGTCCCAGGTCCTTGAGCTGCAGGTTTTCGAGCTTTAGTCCCAGGTCCTCGGTGATGACCTGTCCGTTGGTGAGGATGGCGATGTCCTCGAGCATGGCTTTTCTGCGGTCTCCGAAGCCGGGGGCCTTGACGGCGCAGACCTGAAGGGTGCCGCGGAGGCGGTTGACCACGAGGGTCGCGAGCGCCTCGCCCTCCAGGTCCTCGGCGATGATGAGCAGCGGCTTGGCGGCGCGGGCCACGGCTTCGAGGAGCGGCAGCAGTTCCTTCATGTTGGAGATCTTCTTCTCGTTGGTCAGGATGTAGGCGTCTTCGAGGATGGCCTCCATGCGCTCGGCGTCGGTGACGAAGTAGGGCGAGAGGTAGCCGCGGTCGAACTGCATGCCCTCGACCACTTCCAGGGTGGTGTCGAGTCCCTTGGCCTCCTCGACGGTGATGACGCCTTCCTTGCCGACCTTGTCCATGGCCTCGGCGATGATGTTGCCGATCTCGGGGTCGGAGTTGGCGGAGATGGTGCCGACCTGCGCGATCTCTTTTCTGTCCTTGGTCGGCGACGAGAGCTTCTTGAGCTCCTCGATCACGGCCGCGACGGCCTTGTCAATGCCGCGCTTGATGGGCATGGGCGAGTTGCCGGCGGCGGCGATCTTGGCGCCCTCCCGGTAAATGGCCTGGGCCAGCACGGTGGCGGTGGTGGTGCCGTCGCCGGCGACGTCGGAGGTCTTGGAGGCGACCTCGCGCACCATCTGGGCGCCCATGTTCTCGAACCTGTCCTCCAGCTCGATCTCCTTGGCCACGGTCACGCCGTCCTTGGTCACGGTGGGCGAGCCGAACGACTTATCTATGATGACGTTGCGGCCGCGCGGGCCGAGCGTCACCTTGACGGCGTCGGCCAGGGTATTGAGCCCCGCCAGCATCTTGGCCCGGGCGTCCTCGAAGTACTTTATATCTTTAGCCATGTCCTTGTCCTCCCTGACTTATTTAATTACTTCTTTTTCTTCTTGGAATCTTTATGGGAGCCCGATCCCTCGATCACGCCCAGGATCTCTTCCTCCCGCATCAGGAGGTACTCGACCCCGTCAACCTTGACCTCGGTCCCGCCGTATTTAGCGAACAGCACGTGGTCGCCGACCTTGACGTCCAACTTGATCACCTTGCCCTCGTCAGTGGTCTTGCCCGGGCCCACCGCCACGATCTTGCCCTCCGCGGGCTTTTCCTTGGCCGTGTCCGGGATGATGATCCCTCCGGCCGTCTTTTCCTCCTTCTCGATCCTGGTCACCAGTACGCGGTCTTGTAACGGCTTGATTTTCATAGCTTTACTCCTTTCTCCCGTATTTTTCCGGTTTGATAGTCCTAAGAACGGATTAGCACTCTCCCCTAGTAGAGTGCTAATCTGTGGTCATTATAGTCATTCCCGCGGAAAAAGCAAGCGGGGAAGCACGAAATTTTTACAAAAAATGCCCGGAATGGAATCAGGAGAGGGGGATCTCGCACAGAGGCACAGAGAACACAGAGGTTTTAATTGGTTTTTTTGATGAAAAGACCGGAACAGTCTTATTGAAACCCCATAAATCTCTGTGCCTCAGTGTCTCTGTGCGAGCTCTTGGTTGCTTGAATGGTCCATCGTCGCTATAACTTATTGAAATGCTTATAAATGCAACCGCCCCTGGGAACTTCCCGGGGGCGGTTGCATGATGAAAAGGTTTGGCTTCTTTTCGGGGATTCACTTATTTAGATTCATTTTCTGAACAAAGGTTTCAGAAAAATGCATGAGATTCATAAAAACACAACCGCCCCAGGCGGGTTACCCGGGGCGGTTGTGCTGATGAAAGGGTTTGGCTTCCTTTCGGGGATAGTTAATAGACAACGGAGTGGCGGTTGGGTTCCAGGTCAAGATAAAAATTTTGAGACGCGGGTGAGCGCGGGTGAGGGCACCCGCTCCCCCTGATCCGCGTATGCAATAATTGGTAGGGGTGAAGACCTGCAAGGGCGCCCGCAGCCCCTGGGCCGCATCTGCGGGTGTTGGGGCATCATGGGCTGGTTTGGATGGAGCGGAGGGCCATGGGGGCGAGGGGGAAGAATCGGGGGCAGTCGGGGTTGGCGGCTGAGGAACAGGCGGCGATGGCGTCGGCGGGGCGGTCGGTTTTCTTGTCGGGAAGGGAGAGTGGAGCGGATCGGTCCACCTGGTAAATCCTGGTGAACCGGTCCTGGTACACTGGCGGGAAGGCGCGGGGCGCGGATCGGGCCCAGGAGTCTTCGAGGGGCCAGCCGTCCGGGTCGTGGGCGGTGTTGAGCAGCGCGTTGCGGCTGAGCCTCGTCACGAACAGGTAATCGGCGCCGGAGGCGGCCACGCCGTGCGCCCATTGCTCCTTAGCCAGGGAGAGTCCGGAGAGCATGGGCTCCGGGGTCTGGAAGCGCGGGGCCTGGCGGCCCATGTCGCGGAACAGCTCGTGGTCCAGGGGCATGACGCGGCCGGAGGGCGACACGTACTCCACGCGGTTTTGGAGCCGGGGTCCCAGGAGCGGGTAGGGCATATTGGCGCCGGTGTAGGCCACGGTGGCGCCGCCGGCGGAGCAGGGCAGCGCGAGCCAGCCCGGGCCGGACTTCAGGCCGGAGAGCGCGGCCGCGCGGCGGTACTCGTAGGAGCGGAGGCCCGCCGCGGTGATGAGAAAGAAAAATGCCGCGGCCACAATGGACAACGCGGGCGGATGCGGCCAGGCGGATGGCGTTGTGGCCGGGCTTTTTTTCGAGGCCGCTTGGCAAAGCCGGCGGTAAGCAAAGGCCAGGGCCAAGCCCGCGGCGGCTGAGAAGGGCAGGGCGATCTTGATCCAGAGCAGGGTATCGGGGCCTGGAATCTCGGGAACCGGGAAGATGAACAGGCCGGCGTAGGCCAGGGCCAGGGCGGCAACGGCCAGGGGCCAGCGCCATGAGCTTGCGGCGGCCAGGGCCGCGGCCAGGACCGGGACGGCGGGGATCCAGAAGCGGTCCACCTGAAAGGGCATCACCTCCCAGTACATGCGGTCAATAAGGAGCGGCAGGAGCGCCATGTAGATGATGGCGGGACGCGCCATCCCGGCCCGCATCGCCACGAGACCAATGAGCGCCAGCGCGCCGAGGCCCAGCAGCAGCGGCGAGAAATTAGCGCTCATCACGTCCCGCCAGGCCCGCATTCCCTCTTGGTGGAACACCCAGCTTAACATCTGCTCGCGGCCGTAAAGCCCGGGGAAAATTTCATGGCCCATGACGGAGATGCTGATGGGGAAAAAGGGGTTGCCGGCGATGAGCCAGTTGCGGGCGCACCAGATTCCGCCGCCGGCCATGGCGGCGGCGATACCGGCAAGCCACGCGGCCCAGGCCCCTCGGCCGCGAGCGCGCAAGCCCGCGAAACCGAGGAGCGGCAGGAGGAGGACGAGGAGGGGCGCGGCCGTGAACTTGCAGCCGGCCATCAGCCCCGCGGCCAGGAGCCCGAGCGCCAGGTCCACGGGCTTGCGCACGCGGCCGGCGCGGACCAGGAAATACAAGGACGATGCGAAAAAGCCGGCCGTTGCGAGGTCGGAGAGCGCGCTCCGGCCCTCGTAAACCGTGAGCGGCGCCATGAAGATGAAGAGCCCGGCGAGAAAGGCGCGGCGCTCGCCGGCGCCGAGCTCATCGGCCAGTCCGCACGCGGCCAGGACCGTGAGCAGTAAAAACGGCCACTGCCCGGCTTGCGCCAGCATGTCGTTGCCGATGGGCGCCATGAGCCAGAGGTAATACATCGAGGCCAGGGCGGGGCCGTAGGCCTGGGACGGGTCGCCGAAGGGAGTGGGCACGATGGAGACGCGGCCGTCATGGAGCCACGTGGCCGCGAAGTAAAGCTGATAGGTGAGGGGGTCGTGGTCGAAGCGCGGGTCAAAAATCCCGGTGGCGAGCAGGGCGGTCAAAAGGAGCGCGATGGTGATGACGCCGCCCTGCGTAGCCGGGTCGGGCGCGATTCCGGAGCGGCCCGGGTTTTCAGCCCGCGCATCCGCCTTGCGCGCCTCCCATAGCCTGATGGCGATTCCCATTACTCCGTACGCCGCCGCCCACGCCGCGAGCCACCAGAACGACAGCCTGGGCCCCGCCCATAACGGTAGGCAGAGGGCGAGGAAATAGATCACCATCGCCGAGACCAAGACCGGGAGCCGCTCGCCGCCGCGATACAGGGCCCGGCCGGCGGCCAGCGCGAAAAAGATCACGGGAGCGTGCAGGATGAGGAGTCTTGCCGCGGCCCAGGCCGCGGCCAGCAGGGCCATGGCCTGGGGCAGGCAGGACGCGGATGGAGCAAGGTCGGGCATTCTTCAATTATACGGCCTGCCCCGGGGCGGGCCAAGGGCGGGAGTCATCCGGGAGTTTGAAAGTATGAAAGTGTGAAGGGTGAAGGATGAAAGCTCGGGAATGAACCCCTGAGCACCGGGCATCCTTGTTTCATCCTTCATCCCTCATCCTTACTATTTATTCCCAGCTCACCTTGATCTCTCCGCCCGTGGATTTGAGGGAGATGTCGGCCTTGATGTTTTTGCCTCCGGACTGTTCCGTGATCTCGATGAGGTTTCCGGCGGCCTGGTGGCAGAAGGCTTCGATGCGCTCGTTGTCTTCCTCCTGGGCGAACACGATGATCTCGTAGCGGAGCCATCCCTTGCCGTGCTCGAGTATCTTGGTGTCCATTTCGCCTTCGAAAAAGGTGCGGCGGAGGCGGGCCAGCTTGTCCATGCTGGCGGCGGGGTCGCCGGGCACGAGGATGTTCTTGTACACTCCGAGCATGTTCTTGACGGTGAAGCGGCCGAAGGTCTCGGCGGTTTTCAGGTTGCCCTTGGCGATCACCTTGAAGACGGCAAAGGCGATGCGGCGGAAAGAGTCATAGGGGTACCATTGCGAGGACAGCACCTGGCTGTCAATGATTTGCCAGTCCTCGGGGGTCAGATACTTGGACCAGTCCTGGCCGCGGTTCGCGCGGATTATGCGGACGTAATCCAGGACCAGTGTTCCTTTGACGCGCATTCAGGGTTCCTTTCTCAATCGCTGTTGGATGATGGGCCGGGCCATCCGGGTCCGGCCGGATTATACCGCGCCGACATCATATAGTCCATTAATACCGCATTTCTTCGGATTTGACAATAGAGCGCCTTGGCCCCAGAATAAACGGTGAATCGAGGCCCGAAAAGGGGGGAACCAACGATGCCGGACGACTGCCTGTTCTGCAAGATCATCGCCGGGACCATACCCTCGGAGACGGTTTACGAGGACGGGGTCCTGGTGGCCTTCAAGGACGTCCACCCCATTGCTCCGGTGCACGTGCTGATCGTGCCGCGCGAGCACGTTGAGTCGGTGAACGGCATTAATGAGTCGAACCAGAACTTGATGGGCGACCTGTTCGCGGCGGCGGCCAGGCTGGCCCGGGAACTGGGGGTCGCGGATGACGGCTACCGCTGCGTGATCAACACGAACCGGGAAGCGGGCCAGGTGGTGTTTCATTTGCATTTGCACCTGATCGGGGGCAGGCCGCTTCATGGGTTGGGATAGTTTGTAGTTTGTGGTTTTTGGTTTGTGGTTTCCGATTCAAGTCCGGCTTGTCGGGCATTAACCGCAAACCACAAACTACAAACCAAAAACCCGCATAAGCGGTTATGGTAATCAGGAGAATAAGGAGCCTAATTCATGCAAATAGTAGAACAAGAGCGAAGGCTGGCGGTGTTCATAGATTTCGAGAACCTGGCGCTGGGGTTCAAGCAAGGCGGCGGGCGGTTCGACATCACGCGGGTTCTGGCGCGGCTGGTTGAGAAGGGCAAGATCATCGTGAAACGGGCTTACGCGGACTGGGTGCGGTACTCGGATTACAAGCAGAAGCTGCACGAGGCCGCGATCGAACTGATCGAGATCCCCAAGCGCGACATCACGGGCAAGAACTCGGCGGACATCCGGCTGGTGGTGGACGCCATTGACCTGGCCTATGCCAAGGCGCACATTGACACCTTTGTCATCGTGTCCGGCGACTCGGACTTCTCGCCGCTGATGAGCAAGCTCAAGGAGAACGGGAAATACGTGATCGGTCTCGGGATGCGCGGCTCGACCTCCGAGCTTTTGCGCGACAACTGCGACGAGTTCATTTACTACGAGGACCTGAAGACGGTGGTGAAGGACCAGGGCGCCGGCTCTGGCAAGCTGCCGGAGGGCAAGAAGGAGGTCTTCGGGCTGCTCTTGGATTCGGTGACGGCCTTGATGCGTGAGAACAAGCCGGTGATCTACGCCTCGATGGTGAAGGACACGATGAAGCGCAAGGACCCGAGCTTTGACGAGGGCAACTACGGCTACCGCATGTTCAACGGCCTGTTGGAGGACGCGGAGAACCAGGGTCTGATCATGCTCTACCGCGACGGCCGGTCCGGGACCTATGTGGTCTCGGGCCTGGGCGAGGACACCGGCCCGGCCGCGGCGCCCCGGCCGCGGCGCAAGCCTGGCGCGCGGCGCCGGTGAGGATGAGTGAGGTTTGAGGTTTGGGGTTTGAGGTCACTCTTGTCCAAAATAGGCCGTAAGAAAACCGCCAAGACGCCAAGAGCGCCAGGAATCGCCAAGTAAATCATGATGTTTCTTGGCGGCCCGGCAAAGAACAGCTCCGCAGCGTTGGCCCCAACCGGCTTGGCGAACCGGCCGACGGGAGCGCCAAGCAAGAAATATTCGCACCCCAGCCCTCTTAAAATCGTGTTTAAAAATAATCCTTGGCGTCTTGGCGGTTCTCCGGTCCGTTTATTTTGGACAGCACTGGTTTGAGGTTTAAGACCCGAGGCTCATCGGGGCCAAGAGATTAAATTTAAGGATGTTCAGGGTTGACGGATTGCATTGCCGAAGTTTTTGCGCGCCGTAATTTCTAAACCCCGTTGCCGTTTCAATTTATCAGCCATCGCCGTGGACAAGTCCTCGAACCTCTAAACCTTCTTTCTCCCGCTCTCCCTCCGGTGCTGGATGGGGGAGATGCCGATGGCCTTTTTGAACTCGCGGCAGAAGTAGGAGACGGAGAAGAACCCGCTCTGCTGGGTGATCTCGGCGAGCTGGAGGCTGGTGTGCTCGAGCAGGTAGGAGGCGCGGGCGATGCGGAGGTTGCGGAGATAGGTGATGGGCGACTCCCCGAGCCTGCCCTTGAAGCGGCGGCAGAAGTAGCTGGCGGAGATTCCGGCGACGGCGGCGATCTGGTCCAGGGTGAGCTGCTCGCGGAAGTTGTCGTCCATGAACTGGCGGGCCTTTTCCATGGGGTCGGCGGAACAGGCGAGGGCGGCGGCCTCCTTCCAGACCTCGCTCTGGGGCGGGCACTCGGCGCCGGCGGAGGGACCCGCCTCGGGCTTTTTTTCCTCGAAGAATAAGACCGGGATGTCCTTGATCTTCTTGATACGGCGGGCCAGATCGGGCTTGAGCCCGGTGGGCGCTCCCTCCAGGATGATGAGGTCGCAGGGCCGGCCCTCGGAGAGCCTTCCGCTCAAGTCGTCCCAGCCCCGGGCCATGGTGAAATTGACCCCGTCTCCCACCGGCCGGCGGAGCGCCGCCCCCTCCGTCGGGTCATGAAAATAAATGATGACGTTGGCCATGTTCTTTCTCCCTCTCGACTTGCCGGCCCGGCGGGCCTGGATCTGCGGGGCGTTCTGCACTTCTCTTGCAAGGCCGCGGCTGACAGTTATAGGCGCCCGGAGTTGATATTTTATGGCCAGGGAGCCCGGCGCGTCTTCCGGGCGCCAGACCCTCGCCATCCATGGGCCGCGGCCTTTCCCTTTTCCCTTTCCATATACTAGCCTTGTATAGGGGGCAAAGTCAACAAGAAAATACAATTTTTTTTCGCGGATTAAAATTTCTAATCTTGAGGCATTATTGTCCGAAATAGACACTAAGAAAAACGCCAAGGCGCCAAGACCGCCAAGGATCGCCCAGCAGAATTTGGTGTTTCTTTGCGCCGGGACTTAAAAAAGCTTTTTAACTTTGGCCCCGACCTGCTTGGCGAACCGGCCGACTGGAGCGCCGAGAAAAAATCTTTTGCCCGGCCTCCGGCGCGACATAGCGCTCCCGCCTGCCAAAGTCATACGGCGGGCAGGTTCAGCCTTCGTAGCCGAAGCTACTTCGGCGAAGTGGGCTTGGCGGCGGCGCGAAGCCGGGCTTAGGCTTGTAATAAAATCGTAACTCTTGGCGTTCTTGGCGCCTTGGCGGTTCTCCGGTCCATTTATTCAGGAGAGCATTGTCTCGGGGTCAAACCTTGCGCTCGGGGGCGAGGGCGTCGCGCAGTCCGTCGCCCAGGAAGTTGAAGGCGATCATGGTGATGAAGATGGCGATGCTGGGGGCGAGGATGAGTCGGGGGTAGAACTGCATTGAGGTCCATCCGTCGGCGGCGAGTGTGCCCCACGACGACTTGGGCGGCTGGATGCCGAGCCCGATGAAGGACAGGGTGCTCTCGGCCAGGATCACGGCCGGGATGCGGAAGGTGAGGGTGACGATGAGCGGTCCCCAGGTGTTGGGCAGGATGTGGCGGACGATGATCCCGGTGTGTCCGACGCCCAGCGCTCTTGCGGCCTCGATATAGGTTTCCTCCCGGAGCCGGAGCACCTCGCCCCGGATCAGCCGCGCCACGTACACCCAGCTCACCAGCGACAAGGCGATGAGCAGCGCCAGGTTGTCGGCGTTGACGAAGAGGGCGATCAGGCCGAGGCCCGGGCGGGCGAGCAGGCCGTCGAGCCACTCGCGGTTGATGCTGGCGTTGACCAGGATGATGAGGAGGAGGTCGGGGAAGGAATAGATCACGTCCACCACCCGCATCATGGCGTTGTCGAGGCGGCCGCCGGCGTAGCCGGAGATCGAGCCGTAGGCCGTGCCCAGCCCCAGGCTGATGAGCGTCGAGACCACGGCCACCGCCAGCGAGACGCGCGCGCCGTAAATCATGCGGGACATGAGGTCGCGGCCCAGGAAGTCGCAGCCCAGCCAATGGGCCCAGGAGGGGCCGGCCAGCTTGGCCTGGTAGTCAATTTTTTCGTAGCCGTAGGGCGCGATCCAGGGCGCGAACACGGCAAGGCCCAACAGGATGATGATAATAATCAGGCCGGCCATGGCCCACCAGTTGCGGCCCAGCCTCCTCGCCACCATCCGTCCCGGACTCGCGGGGAGGCGTGCGCGAGATGTATGTTCCTCGTTTTCCATTTACATAAATTGAAGAAATTATTAACAGGGATGTTCAGGATTTCCAGGATTATTTCATCTTTTTTTTATCCTTAACATCCTGAATATCCTTGTTAAAATTCTTATCAGGGTCCTGAAACCGTCTCTACATACTCACCACGACCTTCATCGCCCCCGGCTCCGACGCGGCCGCGAATGCTTGCTCGCCCCGCGCGAGCGGGTAGCGGCCGCTGATCAGATCCTTGACCTTGACCTTGCCGGCGGCCAGCGCGCGGATGGCCGGCGGAAACGGGCCGCAGCGGGAGCCGATCACCGTGACCTCGTCCACCACCACGCGGGAAAGGTCAACCGGGACCGGTCCCGCCACCGTGGACTTCTGAATAATCACGCCGCGCGGCCGGACGCAGGCGAGGGCGGCCGCGAAGCCGTCCGTCCGGCCCGTGGCCTCCACCACGGCGTCGAATTTGCTGAAGGGGTCCGCGGCCGCGGCCAGCAGGTCGGAGATCATGAAAGTGGTGATCCCGTCCGCCTTCGCCCGCGCGAGCTTTTCCGGATGGCGGCCCGCGAGCGCGATCTCTTTTACGCCCTCCGCGGCCAGGACCCGCGCGGCCAGGATGCCCTGCTTGCCGTCGCCCAGGACCGCGACGCGCTTCCCGGCCAGGCCGGCCTGTTCCAATATCTCGTAACACGCCGCCACCGGCTCCACGAATACCGCGGTCTCGTCGTCCAGATCATCAGGGACCGCGTGGAGGTTGGCGACCGGGAGCGTGAGGTACTGTGCGAACGCGCCGTCCTTGTTGACGATGCCGAGCACGGCGCGATTCGGGCAATGGCGGGGGAGGCCCTGCCCGCAGAAGCGGCAATGGCCGCAGGCCAGGTTGATCTCGCCGGTGACCCGGCGGCCGATCCAGCTCCGGTCCGGGGCCTCGACGATCACGCCCGCGAACTCGTGGCCGGGCACGCCGACAAAACCCATGTAGCCCTTCACGATCTCCAGGTCCGTGCCGCAGATGCCGGCGGCCCGCACCCGGACCAGGGCCTCTCCCGGCCCCGGCCGCGGCGCATCCACCTCCTTGAGCCCGATCCGCGCCCCGTCAAAATAAAGAGCCCGCATGAGAGAACATTCTAGGCGGCGGGAGTGAGAGAATCAAGGTTTTATAAGGAGGCTTGCTTTTTCGCCCGCGGTGGTTATGTATTTAGGGAAAGGAGGGGGAAAGCCATGATCGAGAAGAAGCTGGAAATAGGCCTGGCCGTCGGCATGGTATTGCTGCTGGCGCCGATGGTCGGATCGTGCACCGACCAGGGGTCGGGCGCGAAGGAGGAGAAAGCGGTGGCCATCACCGTCACCAGCACGGCGTTCGAGGCGGGCAAGCCGATCCCGAAGAGGTACACGGGCGAGGGCGAGAACGTGTCGCCGCCGCTCGCGTGGCCGGGCGCTCCGGCCGGGACCAAGGAGTTGGCGCTGATCTGCGACGACCCGGACGCGCCGCGGCCCCAGCCCTTTGTGCACTGGGTGCTCTACGGCATCCCGCCCACCGTCACCTCGCTTCAGGAAGCGGCCACCGGGGCCGCCACCGATGGTCTGAACGGCCGGGGCCAGCCGGGCTATACCGGGCCCATGCCGCCTCCCGGCAGCGGCCCGCACCACTATCATTTCAAGATCTACGCGCTGGATGCGGCGCTCGGGCTCAAGCCGGGCCTCACCAAGACCGAGCTCCTCAAGTCCATGGAGGGCCACATCCTGGCGCAGGGCGAGTTGATCGGAACCTATGAGAGAAAATAGCGCCGTCCGCGCCTTGCGATCCCACGAGGTGGAGAGGGGTCTGCTGAGAGTGGGAGGCAGCCTCCGGCCGGCGATTCTTCGGTTTATTTGTGCGCGTGGTCGCCCGCGGAGCCGGCCTCCCGCGTTATTTTCTGAGCCGCAAGGCAATATTTTTTTTTGACCTTAAGAGGAAAGAGAGTAAACTACCGCAGGGAGCGCTCCGTAAGGAGCGAATCGTGCTCCGGGACATGCATTTTGCATTGGTTATGGGCCAAGTGTCAGCATTTACTGACCACTTATAAGACAGCATTTGGTGACCACTTGCCAAGATCAAATAGTATATAAATAGGACCCGTTGAGAGAGTCCAGAGCGAATTGCGACGCATGGTTTGAGGGGTAAGGAAGTCAA